>CAIXWN010000104.1 GCA_903923135.1 uncultured Caulobacteraceae bacterium
CGGCCCCGGGCGCGCCGCCGGCCCCGCAGACGCCGCCCCGCCGCACCGGCCGCCGCCGATGGATGACGCCTGCCGCGCCGATGTCTGGCTGTGGCGCGCCAGGTTCTGCAAGACGCGCACCCTGGCCGCCCGGCTGGTGGACTCCGGCCGCATCCGCCTGTCGCGCAACGGCCAGGAAAGCCGGCTGGACAAGGCCTCGCGCAGCCTGCGCCCCGGCGACGAACTCGTCTTCGCCCTGAGCGGACGGCTGACGGCGATTCGCATCGCCGCCCTGGGCGTCCGCCGCGGCCCTCCGGCCGAGGCCCGCGCGCTCTACGCCCGGCTGTCGGGGGATCCGGAGGCGGTGGAATCGGCGGTTGACTCAGAGAGCGGAACCGCCGCGCAGGCCGCGGAGACGTCCGATCCGGCGCGGCGCCATTGACAAGCCCCGCCCCTGCCTGACAAACACCGACGCCCCAGCGTGGGGGGCCACCGCGAACTCTGAAATCGAGTCCTTGATGACCTACATCGTCACCGACGCCTGCATCAAATGTAAGTACATGGACTGCGTTGAAGTCTGTCCGGTGGACTGCTTCTACGAAGGCGAGAACTTCCTGGCCATCAGCCCGGACGAGTGCATCGACTGCGGCGTGTGCGAGCCGGAATGCCCGGTGGACGCCATCAAGCCGGACACCGAGGACGAGCCGGACGGCAAGTGGCTGAAGATCAACACCGACTTCGCCAAGATCTGGCCGAACATCACCCTCAAGGGCGAGCCGCCGGCCGACCGGGCGCAGTACGACGCCGAGACCGGCAAGTTCGAGAAATACTTCAGCGAAAAGCCCGGCAAGGGGTCCTGAAGACGGTCTGACCGGCCGGGCCCGCGGGGCCGCCAGAGGGCTACTGTGGGCTTTCCCACAGTGGAGCCTTCAAAATACCACGTTTTTGTGATACCCACTCTCACATCGGCCAACGCCGCCCGTTGTTCGTCGAATGCGCGATGAACACGGAGTCGAAACCGGGTCGAGAGGTCCATTCCACTTTCGCGCTGCGAGGCTTGTCGCCGGGCCTCGTGGGCGTTTGAGAGCGGGACATGTCGACGCAGGGTCGGTCGCGACCCGGTGCGGCGATGGGGCCGCCGCGCCGGTGCGGGGCTTGACCGGATGAATTTGGTTGCCGCGGGGCCCTGCATCGCAGGAGGGCGGCTTGGTTGAAAGGGACTAGACGTTGATGAGCATCAAGATCGAACACGATTTCACGGTCGGCGACCACGTCGTCTATCCCGCCCACGGCGTGGGCGTGGTGGTTGGGGTCGAGACCCAGGAGGTGGTCGGCACGGCGCTCGAGGTTTACGTCATCACCTTCGATCATGAGAAGATGACGCTGCGGGTGCCCACCAAGAAGGCGCGCACCGCCGGCCTGCGGGCCCTGGCCGAGGGCAACATCGTGGTCCAGGCCCTGACGACGCTGAAGGGCCGCGCCCGGGTGAAGCGCACCATGTGGAGCCGCCGCGCCCAGGAATACGAGGCCAAGATCAATTCCGGAGACCTGATCTCCATCGCCGAGGTGGTGCGCGACCTGCACCGCTCGGACAGCCAGCCCGAGCAGTCCTATTCCGAGCGTCAGCTCTATGAATCGGCCCTCGACCGCATGGCGCGGGAAGTGGCCGCCATCGAGCGCATCGACCGCGACGCCGCCATCACCCTGCTGCACAAGTCGCTGCAGAAGGCCGCCTGAGCCCCGCCCTCTCCGGCGAACCCGGAGAGGGCGCTCACGGCTGAGTGGCCGGCGCGCCCGCGCGCCCTTTCAGTTCCGAATCCAGTTTCGCCCGGTCCAGCGAGCCCTCCCAGCGGGCGATGACCAGGGTGCCCACGCCGTTGCCGATCATGTTGGTCAGGGCGCGGCTGGTGCTGAGGAAGCGGTCCACCCCCAGGATCAGGGCCATGGCGGCCACGGGGATCGTGCCCACCGCGCCCAGGGTCATGGCCAGGGTGATGAACCCCGCCCCGGTGACGCCGGCGGCGCCCTTGGACGTCAGCATCGCCACCCCGACGATGGTCAGCTCCTGGGCGAAGGTGAGCTGGGTGTTGGTGGCCTGGGCCAGGAACAGGGTGGCCAGGGTGATGTAGATGTTGGTGCCGTCCAGATTGAAGGAATAGCCGGCCGGGGTGACCAGGCCGACCACGGCCCGGGGGGCCCCCAGCCGCTCGAGCTTGGCCATCAGCTGCGGCAGCACCGCCTCTGAGGCCGAGGCGCCCAGGCAGATCAGCAGCTCCTCGCGGATGTAGAGCAGGAACCGCCACAGCGAGAAGCCGGCGGCCCAGGCGATCAGCCCCAGCACCACGGCGACGAACAGCGCCGAGGTGACGTAGACGCTGACCACCAGGATCGCCAGCTTGGCCAGGGAGGCGGCGCCGTACTGGCCCATGGTGAAGGCCATGGCCCCGAACGCCCCCACCGGGGCGGCGCGCACGACGATGCGGATGACGGCGAAGAACAGCTCGCCCACCTTGTCCAGGCCGTGCATCAGAGCCGTTCCGGCGCCGGCGCGTTCCAGCGCCGCCAGGCCGAAGCCGGCGAGGATCGCCACCACCAGCACCTGCAGCAGATCGCCGGTGGCGAAGGCCGAGACCACGGTGTCGGGGATCAGGTGCAGCAGGGTGTCGGAGACCGAGCCCAGCTTCTTCGCCTGGGTGACATAGGTGGACACCGCGCCCGGATCGAGCGAGGCGACGGTGATGTTGAAGCCCGCGCCGGGCTTGAGGAGGATCCCCACCGCCATGCCGAGGATCAGGGCGACGGTGGACACCGCCTCGAAATAGAGCAGGGCCCGGCCGCCCACACGGCCGACGGCCTTCAGGTCGCTCATCTTGGCGATGCCGCCGGCGACGGTGCAGAACACGATGGGGGCGATGAGCATCTTGATCAGCTTGACGAAGCCGTCGCCCAGGGGTTTCAGCGTCACCCCGACCTGGGGCCACAGGGCCCCCACGGCCACGCCCAGGACGATGGCGATCAGCACCTGGCCGAACAGCGACTTCACGAACCGCATGATCTCTCCCGCTCGCGCCGTTGCCCCGGCCGCGCCCGCGCCACTATAAGGGCCTTACGTCTCGTTAGCTCAGCAGGATAGAGCACCGGTTTCCTAAACCGGGGGTCAGAGGTTCGAGTCCTCTACGAGACGCCATCGGCGGCGGCGGCGCCGAGGGATTGGGCGGGCCGGGCAGCCCGCGTCTGCGCCGGCCACATCGAGTGTCCAACCCTCTTGACGCCGGTGGGCTTCGCCCGTTTCTGTGGGCCTCTCACCTCACACCACAGGACGACCTCATGACCCGACACAAGGCTCTCGGACCGCTGCTGCTGGCGGGCGCCGTTCTCATCGCCGGCGCCGGCGTGGCGGCGGGTCTCTCCGGCGCCGAGGCCGCCAAGGCGCGCATGGAGCACATGAAGGCCCTGGGGGCGGCCAGCAAGGCCGTCTATGAGCAGGTCAAGACCGGCGCGCCGGATCTGGCCGTGGTCCGTCTCAACGCCGCCAAGATCGACTCCGCCGCCAAGGCCCTGCCCACCTGGTTCCCGGCCGGCAGCGGCCAGTCGGCGGAGCCCAAGAGCCACGCCCTGCCGGTGATCTGGACCGACGCGGCCGGCTTCGACACCAAGGCCAAGGCCCTGGCGGCCGCCTCGGCCAAACTGGTCGTCGTGGCCAATGGCTCGGACGCCGCGGCGGTCGGCCCGGCCTTCAAGGACGTGGGCGCGGCCTGCAAGGGCTGCCACGAGACCTTCAAGGCCAAGGACAAGGACTGAACCCTCCCGCCGGGCCGGCGAGAATGACGGCGACGGGCGCCCGGCGGCCGCGGATGGCGCGGGTGTGGGACGTTCCCACACGCGCCTTTCACTGGCTGCTGGCGGCGCTGATCGGCTTTTCCTGGTGGGCGGCCAAGTTCGACCATCTGCCCTGGCACCGGCTGTCGGGCTACGGCATCCTGGCCCTGGTGGTGTTCCGGCTGATCTGGGGGGTCGTCGGCTCGCCCACGGCGCGGTTCTCGGCCTTTCTGCGCGGGCCGCGCGCCGTCATCGCCCATCTGCGCGGCGAGGACGAGCCCACCGTGGGGCACAACCCCCTGGGCGCCCTGAGCATCGTGGCCATGCTGGCGGTGGTGGCGGCGCAGGTGGGGCTGGGGCTGTTCTCGGTGGACGAGGACGCCCTTGAGCCCGGCCCGCTGTCGCATTTCGTCAGCTTCGACACCGGCCGCGCCATCGCCCACCTGCACCACAAGCTGTTCTGGGTTCTGGCGGGGCTGATCGCCCTGCACCTGGCGGCCATTGTCGTCTATCGCCTGCGCGGCAGGAACCTTGTGCCGCCCATGATCACCGGCGCCACGCCGGTCGAACCCGGCGTCGAGGCGCCGCCGCTGGCCCCGCTCTGGCGGGCCCTGCCCGCCGCCGTCGCGGCGGCGGGCGCAGCCTGGTTCGTGGCTCACGGCCTCAAGGTGATCTGAGGGTCATCCGGGCTTGAGGTCAGCGCTTCATCCAGCGGATGCCGTAGTAGGTCAGGAAGCTTTCCTCATAGGCCCCGTCGACGGTGTCGGTTTCCCTGTATCGCGGAGCGTCCTTCACCTTCTGGCGGGTGGCGTCGATCTCGACGTTCTGGCGCACCATGTCGACCCACTGGATCGAATGGGGTGAGATCAGCACATCCTGTCCGGCCCACCACTCGCCGGTGTGAACCTTCAGGAAGCGGATGTCCCTGGTTTCCGGGTCGAACAGCACGTCGGTCACATGGCCGATGTCGCCGTCGGAGGCCTCGAGGTAGAAGCCGTTCAGGCCGGCCATGCTGATCAGGTGGGCGAATTCGCCGGTCGATTGGGCGCGGTCCAGGGTGATCGTGTGCTGCGGCCCGTCCGGGGCCGGGGCGAGGCCCGCGGCGGCCGCCGCGAGGGGCGGCGGGGGCTGGCGAAGGGGCGTGTAGTCGCCCTCCCAATAGGGCGTCAGGCCGTAGTGCGTGAAGGACCGCCCCTCCATCTCCCGGTCCATGGGGGCGTCGTGGTCGAAGGTCGGCGAATCCTTGATCGCCGCCGCGGCCAGGCGGATGTGGACGTGCCGGTGCTCGGGATCGGGCCTGTCCAGGGCCGAGGCGGGGGCCAGCACCTTGCGCTGTCCCAGCCAGTGGCCGGTCTCGACGACCAGCCAGCGGATCTTCCACTGAACGTCGTCGAACATCAGGTCGTGGACGGCGCCGACGTCGACCTCGCCCGCCATCAGCCTGAAGCCGTTTATGGCCGAGCCGTTCCACAGCATGGACCTGATCCTTTCCGGACACCCGGCGGCGCCCGCGGCGTCGCCGGCCAATCAACGGTCCGCGGGGTCGCCGGTTCCGCCCGCCTTGACTTGCATAACGCAATATTGCAAAATGCGATATACAATGGCGATGCGCGCGGCGGGAAAGGCTGGCGATGGGCAAATCCTACCGGGTCATGCGCGAGGCGTTCATCCAGGCCGTCGCCCGCGGCGGGACCCTGGCCGAGGCCTGGGCCGGGGCGGGCTACCGGCCGCGCCCGGACATGATCTACCGGGCCAGGCTGCTGGTCAGGGCGATGACCCCGCGGCTGGACGCCATCCGGCGCGAGCGCGAGGCGGCCGCGCGCGACCTCGTGCCGTTGATCGAGACCATGACCCAGATGGCCAGGGACGCGGCCGGGACAGGCGGCGCCGCCGGCTGGAGCGCCGCCCGCGGTCTGCTGGCCGAAGCCGGCCGGCTGAAGCTGCGGATGCCGCCGCTCATCGAGCCCGCCGAGGTCATGCCCGAGATGAGCGAGGAAGAGTGGCTGGCCGAGTTCGCGCCCAAGGCGGTCCAGCCGTAGCGGTCCGACCGGCGAAACCAGTGGGAAGAGGTCAGTTCGTGCGTCGGGAAAGCCAGATCCGGCAAACCCTGCCGGATTTCCGGGAATAGGCGGTACATCCGAAATGCCTTCCCGGGAGCGGCGGTCTAGACTGCCGCGATGACCGAGGCCGTCGCCCACGCCGCAGACTGGACCGTTCCCCAGGCCTGGGCGGACTACACGCCCGCCGAACACGCCCTATGGGACACCCTCTTCGCGCGGCAGTCGCGCCAGGCGGCCGTGCGGGCCCATCCGGCCTTCCTGCGGGGTCTGGCGGCGCTGGGCCTGGACCAGCCGGGCGTTCCCGATTTCGAGGCCCTGTCGCGGCGCCTGCGCCGGCTCACCGGCTGGTCGGTCGTGGCCGTTCCGGGGCTGGTTCCCGACGCGGTGTTCTTCGGCCACCTGGCGCGTCGCACCTTCGTCGCCGGCCGCTTCCTCCGCGCCCCCGGCGAGGCCGACTATCTGCAGGAGCCGGACGTCTTCCACGACATCTTCGGCCACACGCCCCTGCTCGCCGACCCGGTGTTCGCCGACTATCTGCAGGCCTATGGCGAGGGCGGCCTGAGGGCCGAGGGCCTGGGCAGCCTGCAACGCCTGGCGCGGCTCTACTGGTACAGCGTCGAATTCGGCCTGATCGCCCACGAGGGGGCCCTGAAGCTCTATGGCGCCGGCATCGTCTCCAGCCACGGCGAATCGGTCTTCGCCCTGGACGATCCGTCGCCCCATCGCCTCGGCTTCGACCTTCGCCGGGTGATGCGAACGCCCTACCGGATCGACGACTTCCAGCAGAGCTATTTCGTCATCGACAGCTTCGCGGACCTGCTGGACCAGACCCTGCAGACCGACTTCGCGCCGCTCTATCGCGACCTCGCCGCCGAGTGCGACATCCATCCGACCGACCTGACCCCCGGCGACCGGATCATCCACCGCGGACTGCAGACGCACGCCTGAACGAGCCTGATCCCACGCGCCGGGGGCTCCCATGCCAGCCCGGAACCAAAATCCCCGCCGGGGGTTCACCCCCCAATGACGGCCGGGCGGTCGATGGCCGCCGTCGCCGTTCGAGACACACCAGACACGACGAACCCTTGGATCAACTCGCCTTCCTCACGGGGGCCGACACAGGAAACGCGACCATGAAGTCCCTGACACTCGCCGCCGCGGCGGCCGCCGTGCTCGCCCTGAGCGCCTGCAACAATCCCCCGCCCGCCGTCGCCGGACCCGCCGGCGTCCCCGGCGCTCAGGGGGCCACCGGGGCGAGCGGCTATGACGGCGCCGCGGGCAACACCGGCGCGACCGGCGACACCGGCTCTACCGGCTCCACCGGGGACACCGGCGCGACCGGCGACACCGGCCGGACCGGACGGACCGGCTCGACCGGCGGCTCGACCGTGATCATCACACCGCCCGCGCCACACTGATCAATGGACGGGGCGACCGCCGCACGCCGGGCCTTCAGGCGGCGAGCGGCCGGATGGTCTCGATCATCACCCGGTTGAACAGCCCGGGTTCCTCGAACGGCGGCATGTGGCCGGAGTCCTCGAACCAGACCAGCGCCTTGTGCGGCGCCTCGAGGGCGTCGAAGTAGTCGGCGGAGACCGACGCGACCACCTGCATGTCCCGCCGGCCCAGCAGGAAAAACACCGGCATTTCGAGGCGGGGGACGTCGCGCCGGAGGTTGGCCGGGAGCAGTTCACGCCAAAGCAGCCGCACCGACAGGCTCGATCCGCGGACCATGCGGACGAGATCCAGAACCGAGGCCTCCGGGCTGGTCAGACCCCGCCAGATCAGCCGCCGAAGCGACAGGTTCGGCCCGAAGGCGCCGCCGAGGGCCATCAGCCAGCGGCGCTGCGTCCGCAGCGCCTTCATCGTGTGGGGCGGCGGGCCGATCGCCAGCAACTGCCGGACCGCCTTGCGGTGGCCCCGCTCCCGCGCCCTGTCGAGGGCGAAGGCGTAGGAGGCCGCCTCGCTGGCGGCCATGTCGACGACCTGGCCGACGCCGACATAGGCGATCACCCTGGCGGGGAAGCGGCTGGCGTAGAGCACGCCCAGGTACGAGCCCCAGGAATGGCCCAGCAGCACCACGCCGCGCCGGTCGAACCGGCTGATCAGCCGGCCGATGAGCTCGTCCAGATCGGCGACGAAGCGCTCGACGGTCATCGATGCGGCCGGGATGGACGGGCTGTAGGACCGGCCCGCCCCGCGCTGGTCCCAGTAGACCACGGTCCAGGCGTCCTCCAGCGCCGCGTTGAACGATCGCAGCATCGCCGTCTCGGACGATCCCGGGCCGCCGTGCAGCATGACCAGCAGCGGATTGTCGGCGCTACGACCGCGGATCATCACCCACTGGTCGACGCCGCCGATCCGCCAGAAGCCCGCCTCGGCGACCGAGCCCGCCAGCACCCCGCCGGCGGCGTCCCTGAACGGCGCGGTGCGCCCAACCCTGCCCGGCATTTCGATCGCGCCTCCCGAGGTCCGGCCCGGAACCTGACCCGAAACCCAGGCCGCCCGCCAGTGAATTCGCGCCGGTCGCGAACCGTCAGGGTTTCAGCGCCCGGTCGAAGAACTCCAGATAGGTGCGCCACAGCTGCAGCTGGCGGGCCTCGCCCTGGACGCCGTGGCGCTGGCCGGGGAACAGCATCAGGTCGAAGGGGACGCCGCGGGCCTGCAGGGCCGCCATGACGGCGAAGCTGTTGGAGATCTGCACATTGTCGTCGGCCATGCCCTGCAGCAGCAGCAGGCGCCCCGACAGGGCCGGCAGGCGCGGCAGAACGGCGGCGGCGTCATAGGCGGCGGCCCGCTCGCCGGGCTGGCCCATGTAGCGCTCGGTATAGTGGGTGTCGTACTCGCGCCAGTCGGTGGGCGGGGCGCCGGCGGCGCCGGCCTTCAGCCGGGCGCGCGGGTCGGTCATCATCATCAGGGTCATGTAGCCGCCGTAGGACCAGCCGGTGACGGCGATGCGCGCCGGATCGACGAAGGGCAGGGTGCGCAGCCAGTCGATGCCGGCGATCTGGTCGTCCACCTCCACCGAGCCCAGCCGCCCGGCCAGGGCCGACTGGAACTTCACGTCACGATTGCCCGAGCCGCGGTTGTCGAGCTGGAAGACCACATAGCCGGCCTCGAGATAGAGGCGGTCCGGCCCACCGTTCCAGGCGCGCGAGACGGTCTGGACGTGCGGCCCGCCATAGACCTCGACAATCACCGGATAGCGGCGCGACGGATCGAAACCGGCCGGCCGGCGCAGCTGGTAGTAGAGATCCAGGCCGTCGGCGGCCCTGAGCGAGCCGAACTCCGGGGCGGGGTAACGGCCCGCGTAGGGGTGGAACGGGTGATGCGCGTCGAGGGGGTTTTCCTCGATCCAGCGCAGCCGCCGGCCCCCGGCGTCATAGAGGCCGGCGCGCGGCGGGGTGTCGGGGTCTGAATAATAGCCGACGAAGGTGCGCGCCCGGCCGTCCATGATCGCCGTCCACCAGCCGTGACCGGAGGTGACCGCCCTGGGTTCGGCCGGCTGGCGATAGGAGACCGCATAGAGCTGGCGCTCCAGCGGCGTCTCGGCCGAGGCCAACACATAGACCAGGCCCGCGGCCTCATCGACGCCGGCCACCCCCGGCGCCCGGATGCCCGCCCCGCCGCCGCCGGCGTGCGGGATCGGCCCGCTGGTGATCGGCCGGATCAGGGTCCCGTCGCGGTCGTACAGATAGATCTGGTGGGCGCCGGTGCGCGCCGAACCCCAGATGAACGTGCCGTCGCCCAGGGCGCGGAAATCGTCGTTGAGATTGACCCAGGGCGTCTGGACCTCGCTGAGGATCACCCGCGAGGCGCCTGTGGACGGGTCGACGCGCAGCAGGTCCAGGCGGGTCTGGTCGCGCGACTGGCGCTCGACGAACAGATCGCGGCCGTCGGCCGACCAGTGGACCCGGGCCAGATAGATGTCGGGGTTGGCGCCCAGGTCGACCTTCACCGGCGCGGCGCCGGGGGCCATCGGCTGGACGAACAGGCTGACCAGGGCGTTGGGCGTGCCGGGGCGGGGATAGCGCTGGGGGGCGAAGACCGAGCCCTTGGCGCCGATCTCCAGGCGCTCGACCACCTGCACCGGCGCCTCGTCCACGCGCGCATAGGCGATGGCGGCGTCCTTCGGCGCCCACCAGGATCCGGTGAAGCGCCCCATCTCCTCCTGGGCCACGAACTCGGCCACGCCATAGCTCACCGTCCCCTTGCCGTCGGTGGTGACCGCCCGTTCGCCGCCGTCGGCGAGGTCGAGGACATAGAGGTTCTGGTCGCGCACATAGCTCACCCAGCCCCCGGCCGGAGAGACCCTGGCGTCCACGGCGCCCGGCCCTCCCACAGCCAGCTTCGTCACCGCGCCGGTGGCGGCGTCGGCCAGGAACAACGACCCGGCCGCCGGGATCAGCAGGCGCCGAGAAGCCTGATCCCAGTCATAGCTGGTCACCCCCGACAGGGCCGCGACGCGCTGGCGCTCGCGCCGGCTCTTCTCCGCCTCGCTCAGGGTCTCGCCGGCCGGCTCGAGCGTGGCCCCGGACACCAGCCGGCGCGGCTCGCCGCCGGCGGTCGGGGCGATCCACAGGTCGAGCAGGTACTGGCTCTCCGGCTCGGACCTCAGCCAGGTCACCCAGTTTCCGTCGGGCGAGACGGCCACGCCGCGCGCCGCCGGTCCGTTGATCGCCGGGCTGGCGAAGACGCGCTCCGGCGTCAGGGGCGTGGAGGCGGCGGCGGCGGAAGCGGCAAACGTCATGAGGGCGGCCCAGAACAGCAGGAGACGGTGGAGCGGGGACATGGCCCCGGCTAATGCCTCAAGCGGCGCGGGCCGTCGAATCCCGCCGGCGCCGACCGCCGGCGACGCGGCGGGGGAGGGCGGATGAAACTGGTCCATTACCGCTTGCCGCGGCCGAACTTCGGCGACGAGCTCAACCCGTGGATGTGGCCGCAGCTGGCGCCGGGCTTCTTCGACGAGGACGAGCGGGTGCGGTTCATCGGGGTGGGCTCGATCATCTCCGGCGAATTCGACGGCGGCGGCCTCAAGGTGGTGTGCGGGGCCGGCTTCGCGCCGGACTACGCTCCCGCGCCCGACCTGACCGGCGGCGACTGGCGCTTCGAGTGGGTCCGCGGCCCGCGCACCGCCGCGGCCCTGGGCCTGGATCCCGCCCTCGGCCTGGGGGATTCGGCGATCCTGCTGCGGGCGCTCATCCCCCCCGACGGTTCGGCCGGCGAGGCGGTCTCGTTCATGCCGCACTGGGAGAGCCTGAACTGGGGCCACTGGGCGGAGGCGTGCGACCTGGCCGGGATCACCCTGATCGACCCGCGCCAGCCGGTGCCGGCGGTGCTGTCGGCGATCCGGGCCTCGCGGCTGATCCTCTGCGAGGCCATGCACGGCGCCATCGTCGCCGACGCCCTGCGCATTCCCTGGATCGCCCTGACGCCGATCGCGCCGCGCCATCGCGACAAATGGCGCGACTGGGCCGACAGCCTGGGCCTGGACCTGCGACCCCGGCGGCTGCTGTCCTCCAGCCCGGTCGAGGTGCTGGCCGGCTACACCCGGCGGTGGAACGCCCTGGCGCGGGCGCGGGCGGTGTTCCGCGCCGCGCCGATGACCCCCGTCCGCACGATCGCCATCCGCCTCGCCGCCGCCCGCCTGCGCCAGATCGCCGCCGACCCCGGCCGGCTGAGCGACGAGAGCCGTCTGAAGCGCGCCACGGCGGCGATGCTGGAGGCCCTGGAGCGGCTGAAGGCCGACCGGCGCGCGGGGCGGCTGTGACGCCGGCCGGGCGGCGACCTCAGGCGTAGATCGTCACCAGCCGTTCGATCAGCCAATAGCAGGCGAAACCGCCGATGGCGTAGGCGGGGACGAGCCGGGCCAGGGCGGCGGTGTCGAACGGCGCGCGCCGGCGCAGGGCGCGCAGGCCCAGGACCACCGCCAGGGCCGCGGCGATGAACAGCAGCTGGCCGATCTCCACCCCGACGTTGAACAGGAACAGGGCGGCGGGGGCGGCGCCCGGCGGCAGGCCGATCTGGGCCAGGGCGCCGGCGAAGGCCATGCCGTGCAGCAGGCCGAAAGTGAAGGCGATCAGCCAGGGGTGGCGGCGGGTGAGCGACGGGGGCGCGTCCGGCGCCGGAACCAGCTCCAGGGCCACGAAGACGATGCTCAGGGCGACCAGGGCCTCGATCACCGCCGAAGGGAAGTGGATGTAGCCCAGGGCGGCCAGGGCCAGGGTGAGGCTGTGGGCGACGGTGAAGGCCGACACCGCCTTGATGATCCGCCAGCTGGGGCCGATCAGAAGCAGCAGCCCGAGCACGAACATCAGGTGGTCGGCGCCGGTGAGGATGTGCTCCACGCCCAGGGTCAGATAGCCGGGAATGGCGATTCCGGCCGGCCCGGACAGCTTCAGCACCGCCGTGGGGGCGGCCGGACGCAGCAGGGTCTCGAAGCTCACGCCGGGCCCCTCCACCCGGACGATGACATCGGTGACCGACTGCGAGAGGCCCTCCACCGAGACGGTCTGGCCGTCCAGGGGCTGGCCGCGCACCACCCGCCAGCCGCGGACGATGAAGCCCGGGGCGACGGTCTGGGTGTCGGGGAGGCGGTCGAGGGCGCCGCCGGACAGGCGCGGGATCAGGCGGATGGCCATGTCGCCGACCACGGGCTGCTTCCAGGTGGCCTGATAGGTCCCAGGCCCCGCGACGGTAAGTCGCAGCAGGGCCGGGCGGACCTCGTGGGCCGAGGCGGGAAGGACCAGAACCGCCAGCCAGGCCAGGATCGCGGCGATCAGGCGCGCCCCGGCGCGGCCGGCGGCGCGGTCAGGCGATCTGAGGGGGCTGGGCGCCGTCATGGGGGCATATTTCAGCTTTCGCGGCGGTTTGACAGCCGACGGGCGCGGGGACCATATCGCTGAAAACCGGGAAAACGGACGGGTGTCATGCGGATCGAGATGAGGAGCGCCCGCGGGCGCCTCGGGCTTGCGGCGGGAACGGCGATGGCGGCGGGGGCGCTGATCGCCGGGGCGGCCACGCTCAACGCGCCGCCGAAGGCGAAACCGGCCGCGCCGGCCAGCGCGGCGAAACCGGCGGCGCCGGCGAAAGCCGCCGTGGCCGCACGCCCGGCGACGGCCCACCTGCCTGGCTGGAACGGCGAGCGCAACGCCTATTTCGGCGACCTGCACGTCCACACCAAGCTGTCGTTCGACGCCTATATCTTCAATGTGCGGGCCTCGCCGGAGGACGCCTACCGCTTCGCCAAGGGCGAGGCGATCGGCCACGCCCAGGGCTATGACATCCGCCTGGTGGGCGGGCCGCTGGACTTCGTGGCGGTGACCGACCACTCCGAGTTCATGGGCGCCCTTCGCGAGGCGGACGACCCCAAGAGCCCGCTGTCGAAACTGCCGATCGTGCAGGGTCTGTTCAGTCCCGACCACAACGAGATCGCCAAGGCCTTCACCCGCGTGGTCACCGCCATGCAGCAGAACAAGGTGCCCCGGGAGTTCGCCGATCCGGCCATCGCCGGGCGGGCGTGGCGCGAGGTTCAGGACGCCGCGGCGCGCAACAACGATCCGGGCCGGTTCACCACCCTGGTGGGCTATGAGTTCACCTCGGCGCCCGACGGCCGCAACCTGCACCGCAACGTCATCTTCCGCACCGCCAAGGTCCCGGGCCTGCCGTTCACCGCCAACGACTCGCGCAATCCCGAGGACCTGTGGCGGACCATGGACGGCTGGCGGGCGCAGGGCATCGAGGCCCTGGCCATCCCGCACAATTCCAACGGCAGCGACGGTCTGATGTTCCAGACCACCAAGTTCGACGGCGCGCCGATGGACAAGGCCTACGCCGACCTGCGCCGCCGCAACGAGCCCCTGGCCGAGATCACCCAGATCAAGGGCACCTCGGAGACCCACCCGTCGCTGTCGCCCAATGACGAGTGGTCGAACTTCGAGATCATGGAAAGCTATATCGGGACCAACAAGAAGATCACCCACTTCGCCGGCGGCTATGTGCGCGAGGCCCTCAAGGACGGGATCCTCATGCAGGAGCAGCACGGCTTCAATCCCTACAAGATGGGCTTCATCGGCTCGAGCGACACCCACAACGCCGCTCCCGGCTCGGTGGAGGAGCGCAACTTCTTCAGCAAGGTCGGCCGCGAGGACGCCACGCCGGAGTTGCGAGGCTCGGTGCCCCCCGGCGGCGCGAAGACGTGGGACGGGGTGACCGGGGGGCCGAACGTCAACACCGCCCGCTTCCAGAGCTGGGGCGCCTCGGGTCTGGCCGGGGTGTGGGCCGAGGAGAACTCGCGCGAGGCGATCTATGCGGCCCTGCGGCGCAAGGAGACCTTCGCCACCTCCGGTCCGCGCATCAAGGTGCGCTTCTTCGCCGGCTACGACTTCCCCGCCGACCTGGCGCGGCGCCAGGACATCGTCACCCAGGCCTACGCCCACGGGGTGACCATGGGCGGCGACCTGCTCGCGGCCCGCGGCCGCACGCCGCAGTTCCTGATCTGGGGCGTGCGCGACCCCAATTCGGGCTATCTGCAGCGGGCCCAGATCGTGAAGGGCTGGGTGGAAAACGGCGTGGCGAAGGAACGGGTGTTCGACGTCGCCTGTTCCGACCACCTGCCGCTGGACAGGGCGGCATGGCGCTGCCCGAGCAACGGGGCCAAGGTCGACGTCTCCACCTGCGCCACCGAACGCTTCAAGGGCGACGTCGAGCTGCGCACGATGTGGACCGACCCGACCTTCAACCCGAAACAGCGGGCCTTCTACTATCTGCGCGTGCTGGAGAACCCCTCCTGCCGCTGGTCCACCTGGGACGCCCTGCGCAACGGCACGCCGCCCAACCCGAACCTGCCGGCCACCATCGTCGAGCGGGCCTGGTCGTCGCCGATCTGGTATGAACCCAGCGCCTGACGGGCCGGGCGGGGCGCCCGGCCGACCGGCGCGCGACGCGCGGGGCCTGCTGTCCCGCATCGCCCGCGAGCCCCTGACCCACTTCCTGGCCATCGGGGCGGTGATCTTCGTCTCGGCCGCCGTGGTCCGTCAGGCCCAGCGGCCGGTGGTGCGCATCGACGCCGACGAGCTGAACCAGCTGGCGTCGTACTGGGAGCAGCAGATGCAGCGGCCGCCCAGCAAGGACGAGCTGCGCGGCATCATCAACGAGCGGGTCGACGAGGAGATCCTGGCCCAGGAGGCGCGACGCCAGGGCCTGGACAAGGACGACATCATCATCCGCCGCCGGCTGGCGCAGAAGATGGCCTTCGCCAGCGAGGACACCGCGCCGATCCCCGAACCTGACGACGCGACGCTGCAGGCCCTCTATGCGCGGACGTCGGGCGTCTACGCCACGCCCGAGCGGCTGGCCATGCGGCAGGTCTATTTCAGCGCCAACCGCGGCGTCGAGCCGGCGCGGCAGGCGGCCCTGGCGGCGCTGGGGCGGCTGAAGGCGGGGGCGGCGGACGTGGCGGGCGATCCCTTCGTCATGCCCCTGACCTATGCCGACATCGCCCTGACCGACCTCGGCCGCGACTATGGCGACGACTACGCCCGCGCCGCCGCCGCGGCGCCGCCCGGCGCCTGGCTGGGGCCGGTCCGCTCGGCCTACGGCTGGCATCTGCTCCGGGTGGAATCGCGCATCGCCAGCGCCCAGCCCCCGTTCGCCACGGTGCGCGCCCAGCTGCGGGAGGCCTGGTTCGCCGACCAGCGCCGGCTGGCCAATGGGTCGGCGATGGACCGCCTGCGTCGGCGCTACCGGGTGGAGATCGCCGGGGCCGTGGGCGGGGAGGCCGCCCATCCGGCGCCGGGCGCGACGCCGCAGCGGGACGGCGACTGAAGCCCGGCCGGGTCGGCCCGGGAGGGTCTCAGCGGTCCCAGATCGAGGTGAAGGGCTCCGAGCCGGTCAGCCGCTGGTCGGGGCTCTGCTTGTCGATGTGGCCGATCAGGCCGCGATAGACGCCATAGCCGATCAGTTCGCGCAGCCGCGGCGGAAACGTCCGCACCAGGGCCGGATCGAGGCCCAGCTGCTGGTTCTCCTGCTGGCGGATGAAGCCGGCGCAGTAGTTCATCGCCACCCCGGTGCGCCGGGCGACCGAGGTGTTGGCGCCGCCGCCATGCCACAGGGCGCCGTCCCAGATCAGCACCGAGCCGCGCGGCATCTCGGCGGCGATCGTCTCATAGGCGCCGCCATAGTCGGGGCTGGCCAGGCGGTGGCTGCCGGGAACCAGCCGCGTGGCGCCATTGGCGGCGGTGAAGTCGGTGAGCGCCCACATGGAGTTGCAGACGATCGGCCGGTGCGGCTTGTCCAGCGGGATCACCTGGTCGTCGGCGTGGATCGGCTGGGCGATCTCGCCCGGGTCGATGGCGATGGAGGACAGCGACGAGACCAGGCACCCGGGGTCGAGCACCCCCTCGACGACGGGCAACACGGCCGGATGGACCGGGATCCGGTCGAACGGGGCGCCGTGGGCGAGCAGGTTGTAGATCCGCACCGTGCGATGACCCTCGAAGGCGTTCATCGCCGGGCCCACGGCCAGGTCGCGCTCCAGGCGGGCGAGGGCGTCGGCCAGGGCCTCGACCAGGTCGGCCTCGATGGCGTTCTCGACGACGGTGTAGCCGCGCTCGCGCACGGCGGCGATGTGGCCGGCGGTGTCCATGGCCAAGGCTTAGAGCCCTTCCGAATCTGATTGCAACAATCCGATCGGATCAGAAGGGCCCTGAACTTGTGATCGCGGAGCAGATCATCTCCGACCAGATGAGTCCGTATGGTCGGAGTTTGCTCTGGCTGTCCCGCCCGGTCGCGACAACCGCCACGGCGTCCCGGACGCGGGAAGCGGAGTTCAAGTTCGGACCGTCTTCGAACATTACAGTAAAGGTTGTCACCATAAGTTGATGATCGGCTCCGTTTGTTGGTGATTTCCGGTGTCTGTAGTCTTTGAGGCTGGGGAAACGTCAACACTTGGGCCGGACACAAGGGTAGACTGATGACCATCCATGCCGTGCAGACCACCACCAACTTCGTCGTTCAGTATGACGATGGAAATGCCCAGGCCCAGGGCATGGCCACGGCCATCGCCGGGGTCTGCGAGAGCGAGTTCACCGCCCTGACCGGCTGGTTCAACATCACCACCGGTTTCGGAACCGGCGACCGCATCACCATGACCGTGCAGTCCATCGCCGCGGGCGGGGCGAACAACTACGGCTATCAATCCGGCGGCGCCAGCCAGATCAACGTCAACTTCCTGCCGGCCGGCTACACCGCCGCCCAGGCGGCCGAAGTGGCCAAGATGATGTTCGTCAACGAACTCGTCGAGATCTTCATGAGCTTCAACAGCCAGAAGGGGCCCGCGACGTGGAACGCCGGCAACAGCGACGGCGAGGGGCTGTCGCAGTTCCTCGGCATCCTGCGCTTTCCGGTGGGCCACTACTACGCCTACGGATCGTGGGCCAACGCCTGGCTGGCCAGCGGCCGGGCCGACTGGGTCACCGCGCCCAAGGCCACCGACGGCGACAGCGTCAGCTTCGGCTGCGCCCTGCTGTTCCTGTTCTATCTGAACACCCAGATGGGCTTCACCCCGGCCCAGATCATCCAGGCCGGATCGACCTCCCTGGCCGGGCTCTACGCCAACCTGACCGGCGATTCCTCCAACCCGTTCGGCTTCTTCCTGCAGCTGATCGAGTCGGCCCTGCCGGGAACCAGCACCATCGCCGGCGGGGCGGGCCAGGCGCAGGACGACCCCTTCCCGATCTTCACCCTGAAGTTCTGGGACAACAAGAACACCTTCGGCAAGGCCGAGGTCACCGCCGCGGTGAGCCACAGCCGGCCTTTCAGCGACGCCCTGCTGCTGGTTCTGGAGGGCTTCTCGCCCAGCCGGTGGCAGGCCCTGGGCTCGCCCGTCCCCGCCGACCCGTCGGGACCGGCGGCGCATTTCGCGGGCATCGGCTTCAACCGCACCCGCGTGGAGTTCGAGGCGGCCGCCACCCCCGGCGCGCCGCAGCGGATCCATTTCCACTATGACGTGGGCTTCGGCGCCGCCTCGCCGGGCGCCTTCACCGCCTCGGCCCAGACCCTGGAGCTGGATTCCTCCATCACCCTGCTGGGCCAGACCAGTCCGGCGGCGGTGACCGAGCTGTCGTTCTTCGGCGCCGAGGACCCCTATTTCAGCAACATCAACCCCACGATCGACAACGTGCCCTGGCTGAGCGAGGACCTGCGGGTGTTCGCCACCCCGGCGCAGGGTTCCCCGGTCCCCGGCGGTCCGGCCTTCACCGGCGACAGCCTCGACGGCGCCCGCACCTGGCTGCGCGGCCTGCTGACCTGGCTCAACCAGACCTACGGCGATCCGTCGCTGACCGACCCGTTCGACCCGGCCAGCCATGTGATCCCGCAGCAGACCGACGCCCTGTCGGGGGATTCCTCGGTGCTGCCGAACCTGTCGTTCCTGGGGTTCAACGAGAACATCTACAATTTCGCCATCGCCCGGGTGCGCCTGAACGGCGCGATCGGCGACGTCAGCAATCCGGTGAAGGTGTTCTTCCGCCTGTGGTCGACGCAGTCTCCGGACACGGACTACCAGCCGGGCTCGACCTACAACAGCCAGCCGGACGGGGTCGGCCTGCCGGCCTGGCCGCTGCCGGACCCGGACAGCAGCACCTTCCCGTTCTTCGCCACCGGCAATTCACCCAATTTCGCCGATCCCAACAACCCCGAGCTGGGCGCAGGCGGGGTGAACAGCCAGGTGATCACCATCGGCCACGGCCAGGGCCAATGGACCTATTTCGGCTGCCTGCTGAACGTCTATGACGGCGGCTATCTGGTAAATGGCACGCCGGTGACCCAGCTTCTGCCGGGCACGCACCACTGCCTGGTCGCCCAGATCGCCTATGACGACGCCCCGATCATCGTGCCGCCCGGCCAGAACGTCAGCCCGGGCAACACCGACAAGCTGGCGCAGCGCAACCTGCAGATCACCCCGGCCTTCAACCCCGGCCGGCCGCCGACCAACCGCGTGCCCCAGACCTTCGACCTGCGGCCCACCGCGCCGGCCCCGCCGTCCGGCCCGGCGGCGTTCGACGAACTGATGATCGACTGGGGTCATACGCCCGATGGAAGCACCGCCAGCCTCTACTGGCCCGGCGCCAGCGCCCATCAGGTCGTGAACCTGGCCGACGAGCGCTACGGCTATCACCGCCTGACCGCGTCCGACGCCCACACCCTCCAGACGCCGGTCGGCCGGGGCCTGACCTATGTGCCGATCCCGCCCCAGGCCGGCGCCAATCTGGCCAGTCTGCTGACGGTGGAACTGCCCGGCCATGTGGTGAAGGGGCAGAAATTCACCGTCATCGTCCGCCGGGTGACCACCTACACCGAGCCGCCGCCGGTGATCCTCAAGTCGCCGGCGCTGCAGTCGCCGCCGCCCCGGTCCGAGCCGCAGAAGCCGCCGCCCGCCGGCAAGCCGGGCGCAGGCCGGACAACGGCGCCGGCGCCGCGGTCCTGGCGGATCATCACCGGCGCCTTCCAGGTGGACATCCCGGTCAAGGCCGACGCCGACATCCTGCCCTTCGACGAGAACACCCTGGCGATCTTCAAGTGGCGCCTTGAGGTGATGCCGAAGACCGACCGCTGGCGCCCGGTGCTGCAGCGCTACATCCGCTACCTCTCGGACCGCATCGACGGCCTGGGCGGAGACGCCGGCGCCATCAAGCCTTCGCCCACCGGGCTTCCCCCCCGGGGGCGGCCGACCCACGGCGGCGGCGGCCACGAACCGGGCCACGAACCCGGCCACGAACACCCCCACGGGCCCCACCGCGAGCCCGACCGCGACGACGATCTGGACGGCTTCCGCGGCAAGGTGGTCGAGGTGGTCTACGACTGCTTCGGCGACTTCGAGGGCTTCGTCCTGGGCTGTTGCGAGGGCGACCGGGCGTTCCGGTCGCGCGAGCGGGGCATCGAGGCCGTGGTCGTGCGGGCGCTGGAGGATCGCACCGCCGTCGAGGTGCTGGTGTCGGAAAGGACCCGCCGCATCGAGAAGCTTATTCTGCGCTGAGGGGCGGGGCGGAATCCGTCGTCTCGGCAGTAATCCCTTAACCTGTCCGTTGGATGATAAGGGGGCCCAGGGTGGGAGTCCGCCCCGGGCGCGGCGCGATCCGGCCGCCGGCCTCGTCCCTGACGAACCGGCGTCGGTTGTCCGCAGTACGGGGGGTCACGCCCGGGACCGTCGGAAGCCTGCGCCTGGCGCGGGGTCGGACACCGTCCGGCGACGCGCCCGCCGCCGACGCGTCCGACCGTGAACCCCGCCCTGGAGGCCAGATGTCCCGAATGTTCGCCCGCCTGACCGGCGCCGCCCTGCTCCTCGCCGCCACCGCCGCCGCGGCCCTGCCGCCGCATCATGTCATGCGGTCGGGGTCCAGCTTCTACACCGCGCTCTGCGCCGGGCCGGCCGTGGCCGGCCATGCGATCTGCCACACCAAGGTGGTCACCGACCAGACCGGCAGCCCGGTGGAAAACGACGACGCGCCGGGCTTCGTCCCGCCCGGCCTGGGCCCGCAGGACCTTCGTTCCGCCTACAACCTCGGCGAGGACGACGTCGGCGATCCCGGAACCCTGATCGCCGTGGTGGCGGCCTTCGGCTACAAGAACGCCGAGGCGGACCTGGCGGTCTATCGCGCCGCCTTCGGACTGCCCCCCTGCACCAGCGACAACGGCTGCTTCAGCAAGGTCAACCAGAGCGGCGTCGCCGGCCCCTATCCGGGCCAGAAGGCGCTCGCCTGGGCCCAGGAGTCGGCCCTCGATCTCGAGATGGCCAGCGCCATGTGCCCCAAATGCAGCCTGGTCCTGGTCGAGGCCAACACCGACAGCTACGCCAATCTCGGCGCGGCGGTGGCCACCGCCGCGACGCTCGGCGCCCATGTGATCACCAACAGCTACGGCGGCGACGAGACCGGCACCCGCAAGTTCGCCGCCTTCTACGACCAGCCCGGCGTGGCCGTGGTCGCCAGCACCGGCGACGTCGGCTACGGCGTGCAGTTCCCCGCCGCCTCGCCCAAGGTGATCGCCGTGGGCGGCACCACCCTGACGCCCGACAGCAGCGACCGGGGCTGGTCGGAAACCGCCTGGGCCGGCGGCGGCAGCGGCTGCAGCGCCCTCTACGCCAAGCCCAACTGGCAGAACGACCCCAGCTGTCCGAACCGCATGGTCGCCGACATCGCGGCGGTCGCCGACCCGGCCACGGCGGTGGCGGTCTACGCCCCGTCCAGCAAGACGGTCTCGTCCTGGCAGAAGTTCGCCGGCACCAGCGTCGGCGCGCCGCTCATCGGCGGCATCTATGGCGCCAACGGCGGGACCGTGCATTACGGCCGCAACCCCTACAACCACCCCAACGCGCTCAACGACATCACCTCGGGCAGCAACGGGACCTGCACGGTCGCCTATTTCTGCAACGCCCAGGCAGGCTATGACGGCCCGACCGGCATGGGTTCGCCCAACGGCCTCAAGGCCTTCGGACAACCCTGACCGCGGCGGGAGGGCCAGGCGCGGTCAGGCTCTCCTCAGCGCATAGACCACGTGCGACCGCAGGATGTGGTGAGGCTCCAGGGCCGGATGCTCGAAGTCCAGCTCCGGCCGCCGGGCCATGTCCAGCCGTTCCATCACCGCCCGCGAGCGCAGGTTCGTCCGGGCGGTGAAGGCGACGATCTCGCTCAGGTCGACGCGGCCGAAACCGTCGGCCAGCACCGCCCGCGCCGCCTCGGTGGCGTAGCCGGCCCCCCAGACCTCGCGCGTGAAGCGCCAGCCGATCTCCACCCCCGGCGCCAGGGGGCTGTCCGGGGTCAGGGCCAGCAGCCCCGCCGCGCCCAGGAAGGCGCCGTCGTCGCGTCGCTCCACGGCCAGGAAGCCGAAGTCCCACGCCTCCAGATGGGCGGCGAAGCGGTCGACCTGGGCGTCCGCCTGGCTTTCGGTCAGGGTCCGGCCCAGCCAGTAGCCCACCTGCGGATCGGCCATCATGGCGGCGTAGGGGGCGCGGTCGCCGTCCCGCCAGGGGCGCAGGATCAGCCGGTCGGTGTCGAGGGCCAACACCGGGGGCTCAGGCCGGTCGCGGCGCGCTGAGCGCGCCATAGAGGTCGGGCCGGCGGTCGCGGAAGAAGCCCCAGGCGGCGCGGTGCGCGGCCAGGAAGTCCAGGTCGACCGTGGCGGCGATGACGCCCTCCTCGTCGCGGCCCAGGGCGGCGACCAGATCGCCGCGATGGTCGCTGATGAAGCTCGAGCCATAGAAGCCCTGGCCGCCGTCCGGATAGTCGGGCCAGGGCTCGAAGCCGGTGCGGTTGGCCCCCACAACCGGGATGATGTTGGAAACCGCGTGCCCCTGCATGGCCCGCCGCCAGGGCAGGGCGGTGTCGAGGGTGGGGTCGTGCGGTTCGCTGCCGATGGCGGTGGGATAGAGCAGCGCCTCGGCTCCCATCAGGACCATGGCCCGGGCGGCCTCCGGATACCACTGGTCCCAGCAGATCCCCACGCCCAGGCGGCCGAAGCGGGTGTCCCAGACCTTGAAGCCGGTGTCGCCGGGCCGGAAATAATACTTCTCCATATAGCCGGGGCCGTCGGGGATGTGGCTCTTGCGATAGAGGCCCAGCAGGGCGCCGTCGGCGTCGATCATCACCAGGCTGTTGAAATAGTGCGGCCCCTCGCGCTCGAAGATCGACACCGGGATCACCACCCCCAGTTCCCCCGCCAGGGGGGCCAGGGCGGCGACGCAGGGGTGTTCGCGCCAGGGGTGGGCGCGGGCGAACCAGCGCTCCTGCTGGGCGACGCAGAAATAGGGGCCCTGGAAGAGTTCCGGCGGCAGGATCACCTGCGCCCCGTCGGCGGCGGCCAGGCGGATCAGGTCGGCGACGCGGGCGATATTGGCGTCCTGGTCATCGCCGAAGGACGCCTGCAGCGCGGCGAGGCGGAGGGTTCGCGCCATCAGGCGGGCTCCTGCTGGGTGATGCAGTGGAACGAGCCGCCGCCGGTGAGCAGGGCCCGCGAGGCCAGGCCGATCACCGCGCGGCCCGGAAAGATCTCCTGCAGCGCTTCCACCGCCCAGCCGCCGGCGGGCCGGCCATAGGTGGGGGTGACCACCGCGCCGTTGGCGATGAGGAAGTTCATGTGCGAGGCGGGGATCACCCGGTGGTCCTCGCCCACCAGCCGGCCGGGAGACGGGATGCGCGCCACGCGAAGGGGCGTCCCGTCGGCGTCGGTGAATCCGGCCAGGGCGCGGGCGGCGGCGTCGTAGGCCGGGGCGTTGGGGTCTTCCAGGCCGAAGGCGGCGGGGCAGGCGACCACGCCGGGGGCGACGAAGCGGGCCAGATTGTCCACGTGGCCGTCGGTGTGGTCGTTCATCAGGCCCTCACCCAGCCAGAGCACCTTGCGGGCGCCCAGGGCGTCGGCCAGGGCCCGCTCGGCGTCGCCCTCACGCCAGCGGAGGTTGCGGTTGGGATTGAGCAGGCACTGGCGGGTGGTGAGCACCGTGCCCAGCCCGTCGTGGTCCAGGGCGCCGCCCTCGAGCACGAAGTCGTGGCGGGTGAGGGCGGCGCCGGCGTGGGCGGCGATCTGGCCGGCCACTTTCTCGTCGCCCGGCAGGTCGTACTTGCCGCCCCAGCCGTTGAAGCGGAAGCCGGCGGCCTGGCCGGCGGCGGTGAAGATCGGCCCGGTGTCGCGCAGCCAGATGTCGCCGAACTCGCCCGGCGTGATCTCCACCCCGGCCACGCGCCCCAGCAGGGCCTCGGCGGCGCGCGCGGCGGCCTCGCCGGCGACCATAAGGCGGACGCGCTCGCGCCCCGGGCCGGCCAGGGCCTCGGCCAGGGCGGCCACCTCGGCCTGGGCCTCGGCCAGATCCTCCTGCCAGAGCTCGGCGTGGCTGGGGAAGCCCACCCAGAGGGCGCGGTGCGGAGACCATTCGGCGGGGACGGGCGCGATCATGGACGAGGAATTAGCCGGGAACGGGTCGCAAGGGAAAGGGCGCGGCGGCTTGAACCGGCGCGCGCGGGCGGCGATCATGGGCTCATGATCCTCATCGGCCAGTATGACAGTCCCTTCGTGCGTCGCGTGGCGATCGCCCTGACGCTCTACGACATGCCCTTCGAGCACCGCCCCTGGTCGGTGTTCGGCGACGCCGACCGCATCGCGCCGTTCAATCCGCTGCGCCGCGTGCCGACCCTGGTTCTGGCCGGCGGCGAGAGCCTGATCGAGAGCGCCGCCATCCTCGACGCCCTGGACGAGATCGCCGGCCCCGGCCGGGCCCTGATCCCGGCCGGCGGCTCGGGCCGGCGCCGCGTGCTGAAGCTGTGCGCCCTGGGCGCGGGCCTGGCCGACAAGGCCGTCAGCCTGGTCTATGAGCGCCTGGTGCACGAGCGGGCGACGCCGGCGTGGACCGACCGCTGCCGCGGCCAGATCACCGGAGTGCTCGACGTGCTCGAGACCGACCGCGCCGCGGCGGCCGGCGCGTGGTGGTTCGGCGACGCGCTCACCCACGGCGACGTCATGGTCGCCTGCGCCCTGCGCTTCCTCGGCGAGGCCCATCCCGACGCCTTCGATCTGGCCGCCTGGCCGGCCCTGGCGGCCCACGCGGCGCGCTGCGAGGCCCTGCCGGCGTTCCAGGCGGTCGTCCAGCCGTTCTTCGTGGCGGCCCCGGCCAAGGGCTAGGGGAAAACCGGCCCCGGGCCGGGGGATTGACCGCGCGACCGGCTACCGTCGCGGGCGAATTCGGGGCATGAGGGGGGCATGTCCGTTCCGCTCTGCCGCCTTTATCTGATCACCCCGCCGGTCATCGACGATGCGGCCGCCTTCGCCCGGACCTTCGAGGCGGCGCTTGACGGCGGCGATGTGGGAGCCCTGCAGGTGCGCCTGAAGGACGCGCCCGAGGCGGCCATCGGCGCCGCCGTGCGCGCCCTGGCCCCCATCGCCGCGCGCCACGACGTCGCCCTGATCCTCAACGACCGTCCGGACCTGGCGGCGAGACTGAACTGCGACGGGGTGCACATCGGCCAGTCGGACGGGAGCTATGAGGCGGCGCGCCGGGCGGTGGGGCCGGGACGCATCGTCGGGGTGACCTGTCACGACAGCCGCGACCTGGCCATGGACGCCGCCGAGGCCGGCGCCGACTATGTGGCCTTCGGGGCGTTCTTCCCGACGACGACGAAGGCGACGGTCCACCGTCCCGACCCGGAAATCCTGGAGATCTGGCAGGAGACCATGCTGACCCCCTGCGTGGCCATCGGCGGGATCACCGCGGCGAACTGCCGGCCGCTGGTGACGGCGGGCGCGGACTTCCTGGCGGTCTCGGCCGGCGTCTGGGCCCATTCGGGCGGCCCGGCCGCGGCGGTGGCGGCGTTCAACGCCGAGATCGCCGAGGGCCTGAAGGCGCGCCCGGGCGCCTGACGCCGGCCACTCCCCTTGCCTTACCTTGCCTAAGTTACCCCCACCCACTAGGGTCCGCGGCCAATTTCCCCCCCGCCCTTCCCGCCAAAAAGAGAGTTCATGCCCGCAGTCGGCAGCAATGAAGTGAGGGTTCGCGACGTCATCCTGCATCAGGGCGGCATCTGGCGGGCGGTGAAGATCGCCCATGTGAAGCCCGGCAAGGGCGGGGCCTTCAACCAGATCGAGCTGAAGAACCTGGTCACCGGCAGCAAGCTGAACGAACGCTTCCGCTCGGAGGACAAGGTCGACCGGGTCAGCCTGGACCTCAAGGCCTTCACCTTCCTCTACGAACAGGGCGACACCCTGGTGTTCATGGACCAGGCCACCTACGAGCAGATCGAGCTGCGGAAGGACTTCGTCGGCGAGGACCAGGCGCGGTTCCTGCAGGACGGCATGGTGGTGAAGATCGAGCTGCACGAGGACCGCGCCCTGGGCGTGGAGCTGCCGGTGAGCGTGGTGCTGGAGGTGGTCGAGGCGGACGCCACGGTGCGCGGCCAGACGGCGTCGTCGTCCTACAAGCCGGCGAAGGCCTCCAACGGCATGAAGATCATGATCCCGCCCTATATGGACGTGGGCGAGCGCATCCTGGTCTCCACCGAGACCGGCGAATACATGCGCCGCGCGGACTGAGGCGACGATGAGCACTCCCAACTCCGCCCTGATCAAGGTGATGGTCGACGCCGCCCGCAAGGCCGGCCGGGCCCTGGCCCGCGACTTCGGCGAGGTCGCCGAGCTGCAGGTGTCCAAGAAGGGGGCCGCGGACTATGTGACCGCCGCCGACCTCAAGGCCGAGCAGACCATCTTCGAGGAACTGTCGCGCGCCCGGCCGGGCTATGGCTTCCTGGGCGAGGAGCGGGGCCTGATCGAGGGCACCGACAAGACCCATACCTGGATCGTCGATCCCCTGGACGGCACCACCAACTTCCTGCACGCCATGCCGCACTTCGCGATCAACATCGCCCTTCAGCGCGACGGCCAGATCGTCGCCGGCGTGACCTATAATCCGGCCAACGCCGACCTGTTCTGGACCGAGCGCGGCCGCGGCGCCTTTCTCAACGACCACCGCCTGCGGGTGGCGGCGCGCACGCGGTTCGAGGAGGCGGTGTTCGCCACCGGCATCCCGTTCATGGGCCACGGCCAGCACGGTCGCTTCCTCAAGGAACTGCATCAGGTGAGCCAGAGGGTCAGCGGCGTGCGCCGCTTCGGCGCCGCGGCCCTCGACCTGGCCTGGGTGGCGGCGGGCCGCTTCGACGGCTTCTGGGAGCGCGACCTGAAGCCCTGGGACATGGCGGCGGGGATCCTCATGGTCACCGAGGCCGGCGGCGTGGTCACCGACGCCGACGGCGAGGCCGATCCCCTGGCCAGCGGCTCGATCTGCTGCGGCAACTCGGTGCTGCAGACGGCGCTGCTGGAGCGGCTGAAAGCGGCGGCCTGAGCCGATCGCCGCTTTGGACATCAACCGGTCGCAATCTAGGTAGATATACTCACGCAGAACCGGTCTGTCTGACCGGTCGCGGTGATCCCTCATGCCCTCCAACCTGAAAAGCCTGCCTGGCTCGCGTCCCGTCGCCGGTGGGGCCGGTCTGTCCGGGGCGGCGAAGCGGCGGGCCGACCACCGGCTGGGCGAGAAGCGCAACCGCCTCAATCTGTTCCTCCGCCACGCCCACGCCGGCATTTTCGTCGCCCGCGACAGCGCCGCGGTTCTCGACGAACTCTGCGCCGCCGCCGTGGCAGACCTCGGCGTGCTGGTGGCCTGGGTGGGCGGGGTGAACGCCGCCGGCGACCGGGTGGCGCCCGTGGCGTTCTGCGGTCCCGAGGTCGATTTCCTGAGCGACCTGCCGGTCACCACCGACCCGGCCCTGCCCACCAGCCAGGGGCCGACCCGACGCTGCATGGTCGAGCAGCGGGTTCTCCACATCGACGATTTCCAGGCCGACGAGCGGGCGGCGCCCTGGCGCGACTTCGCCGGCCGCTTCGGCATCCGTTCCTCGGCCTCCGTCCCCCTGATCATCGGCGGCGCGGCGATACGGGTGCTGACGGTCTATTCGGCGGAAGTGGATTTTTTCGACGGCGACATGCGCGACGGCCTGCGCGAGGCCGCCCAGGCCGCGTCGCTGGCCATATCCGTGGCCGAGGCCCGGCAGAAGATCGATCTGGCCCAGCTCGCCCGGGACTACGCCGACCTGCGCTTCCGCCGGGCCTTCGAGGCCGCGCCGCAGGCCCTGCAGATCTATTCGCTGAAGACCCGTCGGCTGCTCTACGCCAACCCGGCCAGCGAGCGGCTGTTCGGCTACACCGCCGGCGAACTCCCCGATCTGGAGGCGTGGTTCGGCGCCGTCATCGCCGATCCCGAACTTCGCGCGCGCCTCGGCGCGAACTTTGAGGCGGATCTCGCGCGGTTGCTGGCGGCGCGCGGCCCGGAAGCGGCGGTGTCGCCGGACCTCACCCTGCGCCGCAAGGACGGCGGCGAGGTGATCGCCCGGGCCCTGCTGAGCGTGGCGGGAGACGACCTCATCGTGCAGATGGAGGATCTCAGCGAGATCCGCCACAGCCAGGCGCGCCTGGAGGCGACAGAGCGCGGCTTCCGCGCCATCCTCGAGGACAACATCAGCGGCCTCTATGTCACCCAGGACGACCGGATCGTCTTCGTCAATCCGCGGCTGACGGAGATCCTGCAGATCCCCGAGGCCGACCTGCTGGGCCGGGACCCGCTGGAGGTGATCGGCCAGACGCCCGCCATCCGCAAACAGTTCGAGGACGCCCATGCGCGACTGAAATCCCGCGTGCGCCCACCGCCCCTGGTCGCGCCGTTCCGCACCCCGACCGACCGGGAGATCGTCCTGCGCTTCCATGTCTCTGCGGGCGTGTGGCAGGGCCGCGCGGCGGTGATCGCCATGGCCGAGGACATCACCGACCAGGCCCAGGCCGAGGCGACCCGGGCCGGCTATGTGGCGCAACTGGAGGCCGCCCAGCACGGCACCCTGGCGGCGGTGGCCGGGATGGTGGAGCTGCGCGACCCCTACACCGCCGGTCACGAACGGCGGGTGGGTCTGCTGGCGGGCGCCATCGCCGGCGAGATGGGCTGGCCGCAGAAGCGATGCGAGGAGCTGGAAGTGGTCGGGCAGGTGCACGACATCGGCAAGATCTCCATTCCGGCCGAGATCCTCACCAAGCCCTCCCGCCTGTCGCCGATCGAATTCGCCCTGATCAAGGAGCACGCCGAACTGGGCTATCAGCTGCTCAAGGACATCGCCTTTCCCTTGCCGGTGGCCGAGATCGTCCGCCAGCACCACGAACGCCAGGACGGCAGCGGCTATCCGCGTGGCCTCAAGGGCGACGAGATCCTCATGGAGGCGCGCATCCTGGCCGTGGCCGACGTGGTCGAATCGATGTCGTCGCACCGGCCCTACCGGGCGGCGGTCGGCCTGGAGCCGGCGCTTGAGGAGATCGAATCCAACCGCGGCCGGCTGTACGATCCGGGCGTGGCCGACGCCTGCCTGCGGCTGTTCCGCCAGCACGGCTATGTGCTGCCCCGGTGAGGGTGGACAAAAAAATCTTCACCTTTTGATTCGAGGTCACTGCGGCGCTCGGTTTTCCGGCGCGGTGTGACCAGGTGAAGATCAGGACCGGCGACCAAACAGGCGCCGGCGCGACGGCGGCGGGGCCGGCGGTCTTGATCAGACCTGTTCCCCGTTCGGACGCGAGACCATGCAGGAAAAGATCGACAAGCTCTACGAGAGACTGGTCTCTCTGGAGACCGAGGTGGCCAACCTGCGGTCGGGCTACATCATCCTCGACACACGCTACCGCAAGGCCCTGGCCTCGTTCCGGGTGCTGACGCTGAACGCCGCCGAGGCGGCCAAACGGGCGGCACGGGCCGCGGTGCTGGCGTCCGACGCCGCGAAACAGGCGGCCGAAGCGGCGAAGTCCGCCGCCAGCGACCATGTCGTTGTCGCCGCCCAGGCGGCGGCGCACTCGGCGGCGCACTCGGCGGAAGCGGCCATCGAGGCGGCGGCGTCGGCGTCCGCGGCGGCGGCGGCGGCGGCCGAGGCGGTCGCCAATCAGGCCGAGGAGGTCTCGCTGCGGGCGTCGGCCGAGGCCGCCCAGGCCACCAAGGTTGCGGCAGAGGCCGCCGCGGAGGCGGTCAGGATGTCCAACGCCGCCAACGAGTTCGCCAACGCCGCGCGACCGAAGCCCTGAGGTCGGGGTTGCGGACTCAGACCGTGGTCGCCGCCTCCGCGGGCGTGGCCGGCTGCACCCTGAGCGCCGAGCGCAGCAGCACCGCGGCGGCGTAGAGCACCACCACCACAACGCCCCAGCGCAGCCAGACCAGGGGCATGGACTTCACCAGCAAGGCCGCGACCAGCACCCCGGGAATGCCGCCGAGCGTGATGCCGATCACCAGACGGATGTCGATGCGCTCCGAGCGCAGGAAGCCCATGCCGCTGACCGGCATGAGGAAGGCGCGGGCGCCCATCATCATCGGGAAGGAGGCCGTCGGGCTCATGCCCAGCAGGGGCAGCAGGATCAGGGACGGCGCGAACAGACCGATGCCGCAGGTCATCAGCGCCCCGAAGAGGAAGTAGCCGAACACCGCCGCGGCGAACAACGGCGGCGACAGGCTGAGCGCGGCGCCGCCGCCAGGCATCAGGTCGAGGTTCTTGGCGATGAAGGCGGCGGCGGCCAGCACCATGGCCACGCCGACCACCCCCTGCACGGCGCGCAGCGGCAGGCGCACGACGATCGGGGCGCCGATCACCGCCCCGGCCACAGAGGCGGCGATGCAGGCGGCCAGCAGCCAGGGATCAACCTTGACCAGATTGATGAAGATCAGCGCCTCCACCACCGTGGGCAGGCCGTGGCCGGCGTTGAGGATGGTGGGGATGTAGCTGTCGGGCACCAGGCGGCGCAGGCGCAGCCAGGCGGTGGTGGGGGCGAAGGAGCCGATGCCCAGGGTGTCGAAGAAGTTGGTCACCGCGCCCAGGGCGACGCCCTCGAGGGTGGGGGCGAACTGGCCGCGGCGCATGGCCGTGCGGCCGAGGGCGACGACATAGACCAGGGCCAGGAAGACCAGCCCGCCGAGAAGCAGTTGCACCACCATGTCGATCGCCGCGCTCCGCCTCGGGCGCCCCCGGGCGCGAGGCGATGATCCTACACGCCCCGGGGCCTTTGAAAGCCGAATTTTCGTCGTCGGGCGGCGGGTGGCGGCGATTGGTTCCGGCGGCGAAGGCGGCTAGTCTCCCGCCCATGACCCCCACCCGCCGGGACCTCGCCGCCGTGATGCTCGCCGCGCCGCTGGCCTGGGGCCTGGCCGGCCCGGCGCGGGCCCTGCCACGCGTCCCCCTGGCGATCTGCGGCGGCCGCGGCGGCGCC
>CAIXWN010000105.1 GCA_903923135.1 uncultured Caulobacteraceae bacterium
AATGATCCAGATCTTGGGCGTCGGACCGCTCCTCGAGGCGATCAGGGTCTAGCCATCTCGCTCAAGCCGAACCGCCAGAACGACCCACGCGTCCAGAGCGAACAACCACGCCGACACCGTCGCGCGTTTTTACACGGCCTCAGTCAGAACCGCATCGAAGGCGCCGCACACAAGGCGGCCGGCGCCATCAAGGAAGCCGCCGGTAAGGCGACCGGCAACAAGGAGCTCGAGGCCAGGGGTATGGCGGAGAAGATTCTGGGAGAGGCCCAGAACGAGATTGGCAAGGCGCAGGACATCCTGGGCGACGCCCTGAAGAAGTAATTCCGGATTGATCGCTGACGTTTTGCGCACGGCGTCGCCTGAAAGGGCGGCGCCGTTGGCGTTTGCGGCCCCTCATGCAGGGTCGATGACGGGCGGGGGGCGGGGCCGCGGTTCACGGACCGGGGGCCCTCGCCGGTCCTGTCCAGCTTGACCGCAGGGTTGCCGCGCCGGTGCGAAATCTCGGCGATTTTGCGACCAATTCGCCAGAAGGGACTAGACAGAAGCTTTCAGAACATGAGGATTGCTGGTAGGTATTTGCACCGTCCGGCTAGAAACGGCTGGACCTGCCGGGGGCGTGCGGGTGGGGACGTCGTTAGCATTGTGGAATTTCGGGTTCGGGCCCGCGCAGAGGATCGCGCGGTCGGTGATTCGCCTTGTCGTCCTGGCGAGCCTGGCCCTCATGTCGCTTCCGGCCTTGGCTCAGACCGCTCCCCTGCATGTGCATGAAGGCGTCGCCTCATGCGCGGGCTCGGCCTGCCATAGCCGTCAGGTCGCCAGCGGCCCGGATATCCGACACGACGAAATCAAGACCTGGCAGGACGAGACCGGTCCGATGGGCGCGCACAGCCGGGCCTGGAGGGTTCTGACCGAGCCGCGGGCGCAGGCCATCGCCACCCGCCTGGGGCTAGGCCGGGCCCAGGACGCGCAGGCGTGCATCGGCTGCCACGGCGATCACGCCGCGTCGCGCGGCGCGATGTTCCAGATGTCGGATGGCGTGGGCTGCGAGGCCTGCCACGGCGGCTCCAGCGGTTGGCTGTCCAGTCACTATGCCGTCGGCGTGAAGCACGCGGACAACGTCGCCAAGGGCATGACCGCTCTGGAAGATCCCAAGGTTCGCGCCGGGGTTTGCCTTGACTGCCATTTCGGCGGCACTGCGCCTGGCCAGTTCGTCACCCACCAGATCATGTCGGCAGGACATCCGCGGGTGGCCTTCGAGCTCGATCTGTTCAGCACCCTGCAGAAACACTACGACCTGGGCTCCAATTACGCCTCGCGCAAGTCGATCCCCAGCGGTGTCAAGCTGTGGGCGGTCGGCCAGGCGATGGCGCTTGAGCGATCCCTGACGCTGTATGGCGATGCGCGCCACGGCCAGGAGGGCGCGTTCCCGGAATTCTACTTCTTCGACTGCCACAGCTGCCACCGGGCGATTTCCGATGACCCCAAGGCGCGTCCCACGGCGGTGATCAATCCCGGCCGGCCCATCCCCAGTGGAACGGTCCCCTACAACGACGAGAACATGATCATGCTGTCGGCGGCCTCCAAGGTCGTCGCGCCCAAACTGGCCGCCGCCTTCGAGGCCGACACACGGGCCTTCCACATCGCTCTGGCCACGGACCGGTCCAGCGCGGTGCGCGCCGCCGCCCAACTGGCGGGCGTGACCAGGTCGCTGTCCGGCGCATTCGCCACCCACGACTTCAGCCGCGACGAGACCCTCGCCATCCTCGGTCAGGTTGTCGGCGACGCCCAGGCCGAGCGCTACACCGACTACACAGGCAGCGCCCAGTCGGTGATGGCCATCGACACCCTGCTGAACGCCCTGGTCACCTCCGGAGATGTCAGCGCGGCCAAGGCGGCGGCCCTGCGGCCGGACATCGATCGCGCCTACAAGGCCGTGACGGATCCAAACGCCTACCGCCCGGCGGACTTTCGAGGGTCAATCGGCCGCATTGCGGTGGCTGTGAGGACGCTGCGCTGATGGCCCGTGTGAATCCGGTGCTGGCGGTTGTCGCCAGCTTTTCGCTGGCGCTCGCCGGTTGCGGCGGTGGCGGCGGCAGCACGCCTCCGCCCACCACAACCCCGCCGGCTGCGGCCGTCTATACCGCCCCGGCCGCCGCATCGCTTTCGGTTGCTGACGTCCAGCAGGTGATCGCCCAGGCGGTCGCCGAAGCCCAGGCCCGCGGCACGCCGGCGATCATCTCGGTCACCGACCGCGTTGGCAATGTTCTGGCGGTCTATCAGATGGTTGGCGCGCCGACCTCGCTGGTCATCCGCCAGGGACCAGGCGGGGCGGGCAACCAGTTCGACCTCCAGGGCGTTTCCGTTCCCGGGTCCCTGGTGAGCCTGCCCAAGCCGCCGTCCGGCGTCGTCGGCCCGCCGACCAACGGGCCCGGCTCGCCGGCCGCGCTGGCGGCGATCGCCAAGGCCATCACCGGCGCCTATCTGTCGTCCGGCGGCAACGCCTTCTCCACCCGCACCGCCAGCGAAATCGTCCAGGACACCTTCCCCCCCAACCCGGCGACGGTCGGGCTGGGCAGCGGTCCGCTCTTCGGCGTGCAGTTCAGCCAGCTGCCCTGTTCCGATCTGGAATACCCGGCGCTGGGCAAGACCATCGGCCCCAAGCCCTCGCCCCTGGGTCTCTCCGCCGATCCCGGCGGGTTTCCGCTCTACAAGAACGGGGTGGTCGTTGGCGGGGTCGGCGTGAAGACCACCACCGACTACGGCCTCGATCCGGACGTGACCGCCAACAACCCGTCCCAGGTCAACGAGGAAGCGATCGCCCTGGCCGGCACCGTGGGCTTCGATCCTCCGGCCGGCGTCACCGCCGACAACATCACTGCGGGCGGCAACTCGCTGATCTACACCGTGGCCACCAAGGCCATCCTGAAGAGCACGCCGTCTGCGGCGCCGGCCTATTCCACCCTGACCTCCAGTGTCGGGTCCCTGGTGGCCGTGACCGCCTTCTTCGGCGGCGCCATCATCGGCGGACAGACCTACGGGACCGAGGCCTCGGGCGTACGCAAGTCGACCAATGGTGAATTCAACAATCCCGACGCCTACATCCTGACCGATGGTTCGGGGGCAAACCGCTTCGCGCCGCGGGCGGGAACCGATTCTCCGGCCGGCGCCGCGCCTCTGACGGCGGCTGAGGTGCAGTCGGTTCTGCAGAACGCGTTCACGATCATGAGCAACGCGCGGGCGCAGATCCGCAGTCCGCTCAACAGCCGCGCCCAGGTCACCATTTCGGTCGTCGACACCCGCGGCACGCCGCTGGGCATCGTCCGCTCGCCGGACGCGCCGATCTTCGGCATCGACGTCTCGCTGCAGAAGGCCCGGACGGCGAACTTCTTCTCCCATCCCGGCGCGGCGTCCGATCTGCTGGGCGTCGCGGACGACGGCGGTGTTTCCTACTCCCATCAGGCCGATATCCAGGGCGTGGTCGCAACCCTTCGCAACTTCCTGGGTGATCCCAGCGCGCTGACGGGCAAGACGGCCTTCTCGACGCGGGCCATCGCCGGGCTGTCGCGCCCGCAGTTCCCCGACGGCGTGGTCGGCGGGGCGGACGGCCCGCTGTCACGCCCGATCGGCGTGTGGAGCATCTTCGCCACGGGCCTTCAGACTGCCCTGGTGGACGCCAATCTCTTCGACGCCCTGCTCGGGCGTACGGATCCCGGGACGGGCGCGTTGCGCAGCCGCTGCACGTTCCTGCCGGATGTCGCGCCCGGCCAGAACCGGCTTCAGAACGGAATCCAGATTTTCGCCGGCGGTGAGCCGATCTATCGCAACGGCGTGCTCGTCGGCGCGGTCGGCATCTCAGGGGACGGCACGACCCAGGACGACATGATCGGCTTCCTGGGCGTCGACGGGGCGGCGCAGGCCACCGGCACCATCCAGAACGCGCCTGTCGCCATCCGGGCGGATCAGCTGCTGATCAATCAGGGGGGAGGGCCCAACCGCGTACGCTATGTGGGGTGTCCGCCCGCGCCGTTTCTCAATTCGTCCATTCAAGACGCCTGTACGGGCAAATAGGCCATGAGGTTCGCCGCGTCCCTCCTGGCGTCGATCGCGGTCATCGGACCGGCCGTCGCCCTTGCCGCCGACCCGCAGCCGGCCTCGTCGGGCTTCCCCGCGGTCGTGCCCGTCATCCAGCAGGTTCCACCGGCCAAGGATCCGGATCTGCTCGACGGTCGCGCCCGCCCTGGCGTTCCGCCCGCCTATCCGCCGGCCATCCTGCAGACCAATCCCGGGGCGGTCCTGGCGCCCGCGCCTGACGCCTTCCCCACCGACCAGATCGGTATCCCGGACCGCTGGCGGCTGTCGGCGGCCCTCGGCCTTGTGCACCCGCACTGGTACGATCCCTATAACCAGAGCACTCTCAAGGGCGACCGGCCGCTGAAGGGAACCAAGGACTGGTTCCTGGTTCTCAACGGGATTTCCGACACGGTTGTCGAACCTCAGTCCTTCCCCACTCCGCTCAGTTCGCAGTCGACGCAAAACCCCAACAACCTGGACAGTTTTGGGCGAACCGGCAACATTGGGATCTCTCAAACTTTCATTCTCGGCGCATCGCTGATCAAAGGATCGACTGCCTTCAAGCCGCCCGAGTGGGATTTCACGGTCAGTCTGGCGTTCAACTTTAACTACGCCACGGCGCCGGAGCGACAGCTTCTGTCGGTCAACCCGAGCAAGGGTCTGGATCGCCTGGACGGCTTCGTCGGCGTGCAGGAGCTCTTCGTCGAGCGCCATCTGCGCAATGTGTCGGACCGCTATGACTTCGATGCCGTGCGTATCGGCATTCAGCCGTTCACCACCGACTTTCGCGGTTTCCTGTTCCAGGACAACCAGCTGGGCGTCCGCTTCTTCGGCGACCGCGACGGCAACCGCTTCCAGTACAATCTGGCGTTCTTCCAGCGTCTGGTCAAAGACACCAACTCGGGCCTGAACGACCTGACCAAGCCGGTCCGCAAGGACTATATCGTCGTCGGCAATATCTATCGCCAGGACTTCCCGATACCTGGTCTGACGTCGCAGCTCACGGTGATCTACAACGCCAACCGTGAAGGCGGTAACGTCGACTTCAACAAGAATGGCATTCCTGTAATTCCGGCGCTGATCGGCAACGACCGGGCGCGTGACTACGACGTCGTCTATCTGGGCTACAACGCCGACGGCCACATCGGCCGCTTCAATCTGACGGCGTCGAGCTATCTGGCGCTCGGCCAGGACCGCAACAACATCTTCACCGGCAAGCCGGCGAACATCCGCAGCTGGTTTGTCGCCGCAGAGCCGAGCTACGACATCGACTGGGTGCGCATCCGGCTGTCCGGCCTCTACGCCTCGGGCAACCACGATCCGCGCGGCCACACCGAAACCGGGTTCGACGCCATACTGGAGAATCCGCAGTTCGCCGGAGCCGATACCAGCTACTTCATTCGCCGTTCGCTACCCTTCATCGGCGGCGGTCTGGTGGGGCTGAACGGGCCCAACGGCGTCCTGCTCGACCTTCGCTCGTCAAAGGACGAGGGCCAGTCCAACTTCAACAACCCGGGCACCGCCCTGCTGGGAATCGGCGCCGACTTCGACGTCCTGCCGCAACTGCGCCTGACCACGAACATCAACCACATCTGGTTTGCCGACACGGCCGTCATCCAGGCTCTGCGGCAGCAGGGTTCGATCTCCAACGATCTGGGATGGGACTATTCGATCGCCGCCACCTGGCGTCCCAGGATGACCCAGAACGTCATCTTCCGACTTTCGGGCGCGGTGTTCTCGCCGGACACCGGGTTCAACAACCTGTTCACCACGATCGGTCATGACTCGGTTTTCTATTCGATCCTGTTCAACACCGTCTTGAGCTTCTAGGGGAGCGGGGGCCACGGAACGCGTGACAAAATCTTGGGCAGCCTGGGCGGCCGCGCTGTTGGCGCTGGTCATCGTCGTGCCTTGGGCGGTTTCCGCCAGCGAGGGCGAAAAGCCGGTCGAACGTCATTATGTCGTGGCGCCGCCGGCGCCGACGGCCGAAACACCGGAACTGGCCGAGACCCGTAGCGCCGGCTGCAAGAGTTGCCACACGTCCTCCGACACCTGGACGATGCACAAGTCCAAGGCGGTGGTGCTCGGCTGCGTGGACTGTCACGGCGGCGACGCCACCGTCATGGCCCCGGCCAATCTGCCCAGGACCGACGCCCGCTACGCCCAGCTTCGCGACCGGGCGCACGTGCTGCCGCGGTATCCGAAAGCCTGGGGCTATCCGAATTCGGCCAAGCCGAAGGAAAGCTACACCCTGCTCAACCGGGAATCGCCGGAGTTCGTGCGGTTCGTGAACCCGTCGGACTATCGCGTGGCGCGCCAGTCCTGCGGCGCCTGCCACCTGGCCCAGATCCAGGCCAGTGAACGTTCGATCATGGCGACCGGGGCCATGCTGTGGGGCGGCGCATCCTACAACAACGGCATCCTGCCCTATAAGCACTATGTTCTGGGCGAGTCTTACACCTCCAAGGGTGAGCCTGGCCGCCTGCTCTCGGCGGGTACGGCCCCGGGTTCGAAGCCTGGAACCGTGACTCCGGAAGAGGCCAAGCGCGGCGCGCTGGGGACCCTCTATCCGCTGCCGACCTGGCAGGTGATCCCGCCGGGAGACAACTTCCGCGTGTTCGAGCGTGGCGGCCGCACCATCGGCACCCAGTTCCCGGAAATCGGCCTGCCCAATTCCAGCGGCGAGATCCAGAAGCTGGAAGAGCCGGGCCGTCCGGACATCAAGCAGGCGAACCGCGGGCTGGCCACCGGTCTGCGCGTGGCCATCCCCGTGCTGAACGTCCACAAGAGCCGTCTCAACGATCCCTTCCTTTGGTTCCTGGGCACCAATGACCAGCCGGGCGACTACCGCTCGTCCGGTTGCGCGGCGTGCCACGTGGTCTACGCCAACGACCGTCAGCCCCAGCACAGCCTCACCTATTCGCAGTATGGTCGTGACGGCCAGAGCATCAGCACCGATCCGACCATCGACAAGACAGAGTCTGGCCACCCGCTGCGCCATGAATTCACGCGCTCGATTCCGAGCTCGCAGTGCATGAACTGCCACATGCACCAGCCGAACGTGTTCGTGAACAGCTACTACGGCTACACGATGTGGGACTATGAGTCCGACGCTCCGTTCATGTGGCCGGAAAAGCAGAAGTATCCCACGGCCGCGGAAGTCCGGAAGGTCGAGGACCGCAACCCGGAAGGCGCCTCCCCCCGGGGCAACTGGGCCTCGCTGGACTTCCTGCGCAACGTCTTCGATCTCAACGCCAAGCTGAAGGACACCCAGTTCGCCGACTATCACGGTCACGGCTGGAACTTCCGCGCCGCCTTCAAGCGCGACCGCGACGGCAACCTGCTCGACGCCCAGGGTAACGTCGTCGCCAACGACGATCCCGAGAAGTGGCGCAGGAAGGGCCAGGGCGAGTTCACCCCGGCCGGCGTCAATCCCGGCAAGGCGGTCCATCTGATGGACATCCACGCCGAAAAGGGCCTGCAGTGCGCCGACTGCCACTTCGCGCAGGACAGCCACGGCAGCGGCCTGATCATGGGTGAAGTCGCCAACGCGGTGGAAATCGGCTGCCGCGACTGCCACGGGACGGTGAACAACTACCCGACCCTCAAGACCTCCGGCCCGGCGGCCGGCCCGCATGGCAATGACCTGTCGCTCCTGCGCAACCCCGACGGTCAGCGCCGCTTCGAGTGGGTCGAGCGGGACGGACGCCGTGTCCTCATCCAGCGGTCTATCATCGATCCGAAGCTGGAGTGGAAGGTTTCGCTGGTGAAGGATTCCATCGACCCCACCAGTCCCGATTTCAACGCCAAGGCGGCGCGGGCCAAGACGATGTCCCGTCTGGCCACGTCGGACAAGCCGTTCGCCTGGGGCCCGGGCGTCGACCAGAAGAACTACGCCCACAAAGACAACGAAATGGAGTGTTTCGCCTGTCACACCTCGTGGATGACCTCCTGCGCCGGCTGCCACCTGCCCATCGAGGCCAACTGGAAGACGTCTTCCCACCACTACGAGGGTGACGTCACGCGGAACTACGCCACCTACAACCCACAGGTGGTGCGCGACGACGCCTTCCAGCTGGGCCGTCACATGACGACCAAGGGCAATATGATCGCGCCTGTGCGATCGAGTTCGGCGCTGGTGCTGTCCTCCACCAACATCAACCGTGACCGGATCTACATCCAGCAGCCGCCGATCTCGGCGGTGGGCTACTCCAGCCAGGCCTTCGCCCCGCACTTCGCCCACACGGTGAGGACCACCGAGACGAAGACCTGCAGCGACTGCCACGTCTCGGCAGCGAACGACAACAACGCCATCATGGCCCAGCTGATGCTGCTCGGCACCAATTTCATGAACTTCGTCGGCATGCACGCCTGGGTCGGCCTCGACCACGGCATCGAAGCGGTCCGGGTCACGGAGTGGAACGAGCCGCAGGCCGTGTTCGGCTCCTATCTGCAGAAGTACGCCTATCCGGACTACTACCGGCTGCATGTGGAGAAGAACCACCGCGAGCTGATCGACTGGGTCCGCGGCGCCGCCTTCGATCGCAAGGGCAGCGGCGAGACCAACGCCGCCGAGCAGATCACCAACCCTGTGCATGGCACCGAAGGTTCGGCCCGCTGCCTGCAACTGCGCGGCGAATATGTCTACGTCGCCGAAGGCAAGGGCGGCTTCCGCGTCTACGACGTGGCCAGCATCGCCAACAAGGACGTCTCGCAGAAGATCATCACGGCCCCGTTCTCGCCGCTCGGCCAGAACATGCACGTGCCCTCCCGCAACGCCACCTGCATGGCGCTGCCGACGGATCAGCCGATCGCGCCCAAACGCAACACGCCGAAGATGCAGGCGGACAACGAGGAGCAGCCCTTCCACCCGATCTACAACTACGCCTTCATCACCGACTCCGAAGAAGGCCTGATCCTGGTGGACATCAACACCCTGATCGACCGCGAGCCACGCAACAACTTCCTGCGCCGGGCCGTGACTTGGAACCCGAATGGCGTGCTGAACGGGGCCCGTCACATCACCCTGGGCGGCCACTTCGCCTACATCGCCGCCAAGGCGGGCCTGGTGGTGGTCGACCTCAACGACCCGCTGAAGCCGAAGCTGGCGTCCGTGGTTCCGCTGCCCGACGCCCGGGCCTCAGCCCTGCAGTTCCGCTACCTGTGGGTGACCGACGCGCGCGGGCTCGAGGTGCTCGATGTCACCCACCTTGACCAGCCGCGGCTCGTCGAAGGCGCCACGGTTCCTCTGACCGATGCTCGCAGGGTCTATGTGGCGCGGACCTACGCCTATGTGGCCGCCAAGGCCGAAGGGCTGGTCATCGTCAACGTCAAGCGCCCGGAACACCCGGAAATCTATCAGCGGGTCACCTTCGACGGGAAACTCAACGACGCCGAGGATGTCACCGTCGGATCCACCAATGCCTCTCTGTTCGCCTATGTGGCGGACGGCCGGAACGGCATGAAGGTGCTGCAGCTGACCAGCCCGGCAAGCCAGCCGAACTTCTATGGCTTCTCGCCGCCTCCGAAACCGGAACTGATCGCCTGGGCGCGCACCCCGTCTCCGGCTCTGGCGATGTCAAAGGGTCTCGACCGCGACCGGGCCGTTGATGAAAGCGGGCACCAGATCGCCATCTTCGGGCGTGTGGGCTCCCGTCCCTTCACCCGGGAGGAGATGGAACGCTTCTTCCTGAACTGGAAGGGCGAGATCTATGGGGTCACCGACACCGCGGCGAAGGACAGCTGGACACCGGCGAAGCTGGGCGGGCGCTGACGGGGCGTCGGACCGCCCGGAGATGGGGGCGGTCCGACGACCTTGCCGCGAGGCGCTGGGCGAAACATCGCCTTTCCCGATCTGATTGAGTCAATCAATCGGATCTGAAAGGCTCTAAACTTTTGATTCTAGAGCAAATTATATCCGACCAGATGTTTCCATCTGGTCGGATTTTGCTCTCGACTGCAGTTCCGGGCGCCTGACCCAGTGACTGTTTCGGGGCGGTCGTCGGGGCCGGGATCACGAGGTGACCGGCAAGAAGCGCCTCAAACGGGCGATTCACCTTGCCGAGGCATGGCGCACGTCCGCCGGCGGACCTTCAGCGCTACGGTCAAGCGCCCGGTCCCGCCGGCCGCGCCCAGGTCCTGGACGTCGCGCCGGTTATGGGCGACATCGATCCGCGGCGCTGCCAGGGGGCGTCGGGACGCTTTGCCAGCCAACGCTCCCACAGCTCGCGGAATTCGCCTCGTCCTGACGCGCTTCGGGGGGGGGGGCAGCTCTCAGGGGGGCTGTCACCCGCTCCGCGCTTTGGCGGACGGTCTCAGGATCAAGCGCCCCGGTGGCGTCGGCGCAATCCGCGACATGGCCGACGCCCGCAACCGCCCGGGCGCCGACCTGCGGACGTGCTGGGGCTGCGTCGCTCGCCGCAGGCTTCAAGCGGTCGGCATCCGGCGATGAGTCGGACTACGAAAAACTCCGGCCGAATGAAATCATCCGGTCGGAGTTGGTTTGTCATGGATTCAAACCTGTAGGGCGTGCCTCACCGTCCGCATAGGTTCCGTGCGAACGGATCGGGCTTAGAACGCCTGGCGGCCTGACTCGACGGCCGCCAGGGTTCTGGGCGCGGCTGCCTGGGCTGTCGACGTGGGCGCCGGTGGTGTGACCTTGCCCGGCTTAGGCGTCGCCGATCCCGGCGCGTGGAAGCTGTGGCACTCCACGCAATCTCCCGAGGCGGCCGTGGCCGTCTGCGCCTTGGTCTTGCCGTGGCAGGCGGCGCACTCGGCGATCCGTGGAAGCATCACGTCGGTGGCGGTCTCGGAATCCGCGGCCTTGTGACAGGTATCGCAGGTCGGCCGACCTGCGGCGTCCTGCTTGTGCTCGACCACGCTGTGATTGAAGGCGCCGCGCGGCAGGAACCGGTCGGTCAGATGGATGGGCCGGATGCGATAGTCGAGCGATGCCGGAT
>CAIXWN010000106.1 GCA_903923135.1 uncultured Caulobacteraceae bacterium
CGCGGCCCCCCGCCGCGGCCCCCCGCCGCGGCCCCCCGCTGCGGCCCTTCGTCATGGCCTGTGCGGCGGGCGGGGCAGGGCGGTCTACATCCCCGGTCTCCATCCTTTCTATACCCTTCGGCCGATTGTGGCCCCCGAAGGCCTCCCCTAGCCTCCGATGCTCCTGCAAGAGATCACGGGGCGGTTCATGACCGGAAAACCAGTAGTCGGGGCCTCGCCGGTCACCTTCATCAGTGAAGACACCGGCGGCAGCGGCGCGGGCGTTCAGTATCAGGTGCCCCTGTCGGCCCTGCTCATCGCCGCCAACGGCACGGTCGACCGGTCCGGCTGGACCCATCCCGCCGGCGTCTCCGCCACCGACCTGACCAATCTCGACGCCATCCTGGCCAACCTGCTGGCGCGCGGGGTGATCTCGCCCGCGCCGCCGTGACCGGCGCCGGCCGATCCCTCCACCGACGCCCCCGCCGCGGTCCGCGCCGCCAACCCTAGAGGTCGCCCCATGTCCGTCTCGCCGTCCTATCCCGGCATCTACATCCAGGAGGTTCCCTCCAGCTCGCACGCCATCGTGCCGGCGCCGACCTCAATCGCCGCCTTCGTCGGCTATTCGCACCCGTTCAAGACCCCGGTGGTCAACCAGGCCATCCGCCTGTTCAGCTTCGCCGACTATGTGGCCAACTTCGGCGGCCTGTTCGCCAGCGGCCTGATCGACGCCAGCCTGCCCCGCGCGGTCTACCAGTTCTTCCTCAACGGCGGCTCCACCGCCTATGTCGTCGGCCTGGCCCCGGGCCTGGTCACCAGCGGCGGCACGGTGCGCTTCGGCGCCGGCGGGGTCCAGTTCACCGGCGCCACCTCCAGCGGCGGGGTCACCTTCACGGCGCTGGAGCCCACCGACGTCATTCCCATGACGGTCAACGTCACCAATGTGCGCAACGCCGGCGCCACTTTCGATGCGGTGATCACCTACGGCTCGCGGGTGGAAACCTTCCGCGGCCTGCAGCTGGGCGCCGCAAACGCCAGCTCGCCCGACAAGGTGATCAACGGCGTCTCGGCCCTGGTCACCGCCGCCCCCACCGCCGCGGCCTATGGCGCCAGCATCAGCAAGCAGAGCGTCTCGCTCACCTACAACGCCGTGGCCGCCGGGGTGGTCACCGGCTTCATCCCCGGCGACTTCGTGCCCAGCAGCGGCGGCGGGGTGTTCGACGCCAACAGCTCTCTCGACAACGTCGAGATCTTCAACCTGCTGATCGTCCCCGGCGTCACCGACAACCTCATCGTCAGCGCCGCCCTGGCCTTCGCCGAGCGCAAGCGCGCCTTCGCCATCGTCGATCCGCCGCCCCAGGCCCCGGCCGTGGGGATCGCCGCGCCGCTCTCCATCCAGGAGTGGATGACCGGCCTGGGCGGCAGCTCGGGCTACAGCCTGCCGCGCAGCCAGAACGCGGCGCTCTATTTCCCCTATCTGAACTCCACCGACCCGGTGACCGGGCGGGTGATCCCCATGCCCCCCAGCGGCTTTGTCGCCGGGGTCTACGCCGCCACCGACGCCAGCCGTGGCGTCTGGAAGGCGCCCGCGGGCCTGGCCACCACGGTGCTCAACACCAGCGGCCCGGTGCCCTCCGGGGTGATGAACGACCCGCAGCAGGGCGTGCTCAACCTCGACTCCGTCAACTGCCTGCGCACCTTCTCCGGCATCGGCACCGTGGTCTGGGGCGCGCGCACCACGGTGGCCAACAACCAGGCCTTCGCCCAGTCGATGTATGTGCCGGTCCGCCGCATGACCCTGTTCATCGAACAGACCCTGCTGGCCAACCTGCGCTGGGTGGTCTTCGAGCCCAACGACGAGCCGCTGTGGGCGGCCATCCGCAGCTCCATCGAGGCCTTCATGCTGTCGCTGTTCCGCCAGGGCGCGCTGCAAGGCGCCACGCCCAGCCAGGCCTTCCAGGTCAAGTGCGACGCCACCACCACCACGCCGACCGACCAGCTCAACGGCATCGTCAACATCGTCGTGGCCTTCGCGCCGCTGAAACCCGCCGAGTTCGTGATCGTCCAGATCGCGCAGCTGGCCGGCCAGACCGCGACCTAGCGAGCAGAGGGCCCCATGGGAAAGCCGTTCACCGTCAACATCAACCGCTACGATCCCTACAAGACCTATCGCTTCCTGGTCTATTTCGGCGGCTCCACCACGCCGGTGGCCGCGGTCAGCAAGGTTGGCGGCCTCAAGCGCTCCAGCGACGTGATCGAGTACAAGGAGGGCGGCAACCCGATCATCCTCAAGGGGCTGGGCCGCACCAAGTACGAGCCGATCACCCTCGAGCGCGGCCTCACCCAGGACCAGGACTTCGTCACCTGGGCCAACGCCTCCCAGGTGCTCGACAAGGGCTCGCCGGCGACCTCGCTCAAGGCCCTGCGCCGCGAGGTGCGCATCGACCTGCTCAACGAGGAGGGCCAGCCGGTCTGGCGCTTCATCGTCCACCGCTGCTGGGTCTCCGAATACCAGGCCCTGCCCGACCTCGACGCCGGCGCCAACGCCATCGCCCTCGAACACATCAAGCTCGAGAACGAGGGCTGGGAGCAGGACACCACGCTCGCCGAGCCTGCAGAGCAGTGAGCCATGGTGCGTTTGCCGGTGAGTGGCCTGCACGTGGCTCTGCGCCAGCCCGACGGCGCCGATGAACTGGCCCTGCGCGAGGCGGCCGGGCCGGACGTCGCCCGCGCCCTGCTGCTGCTGGGGCGGCTCTCCGACCAGGCCGACTGGACGGGCCTGACCGTCACCGATTTCGAGATGCTGCTGCTGGGGCTGCGCGCCCAGGTGCTGGGCGACACCTGGGACCTGGCCTTCGCCTGTCCGCACTGCCGCGCCCGCGTCGAGGTCTCCTTCACCCTGGCCGACTACGCCGGCGATGTCGCCCCCCGCCGCCCCGCCG
>CAIXWN010000107.1 GCA_903923135.1 uncultured Caulobacteraceae bacterium
CGAATTGAAGCCCCGGTAAACGGCGGCCGTAACTATAACGGTCCTAAGGTAGCGAAATTCCTTGTCGGGTAAGTTCCGACCTGCACGAATGGCGTAACGACTTCCCCACTGTCTCCAGCATAGGCTCAGCGAAATTGAATTCCCCGTGAAGATGCGGGGTTCCCGCGGTCAGACGGAAAGACCCTATGAACCTTTACTGCAGCTTCGCTTTGGCGTTAGCAGCAACATGTGTAGGATAGGTGGGAGGCTATGAAACCGGGGCGCCAGTTCCGGTGGAGCCAACCTTGAAATACCACCCTTATTGTTGCTGACGTCTAACCGCGGTCCGTCATCCGGATCCGGGACATAGCGTGGCGGGCAGTTTGACTGGGGCGGTCGCCTCCCAAAGTGTAACGGAGGCGCGCGATGGTGGGCTCAGAGCGGTCGGAAATCGCTCGTCGAGTGCAATGGCATAAGCCCGCCTGACTGCGAGACTGACAAGTCGAGCAGAGACGAAAGTCGGTCATAGTGATCCGGTGGTTCTGCGTGGAAGGGCCATCGCTCAACGAATAAAAGGTACTCTAGGGATAACAGGCTGATTTTGCCCAAGCGTCCACAGCGACGGCAAAGTTTGGCACCTCGATGTCGGCTCATCACATCCTGGGGCTGGAGCAGGTCCCAAGGGTTCGGCTGTTCGCCGATTAAAGTGGTACGTGAGCTGGGTTCAGAACGTCGTGAGACAGTTTGGTCCCTATCTGCCGTGGGTGTACGAAGCTTGAGAGGATCTGTCCCTAGTACGAGAGGACCGGGATGGACACACCTCTGGTGGACCTGTCGTGGCGCCAGCCGCGCAGCAGGGTAGCTAAGTGTGGAATAGATAACCGCTGAAAGCATCTAAGCGGGAAACTAACCTCAAAACAAGGCTTCGCCGAGAGCCGTGGTAGACCACCACGTTGATAGGCCAGGTGTGGAAGTGCCGCGAGGCATGTAGCTTACTGGTACTAATCGCTCGATAGGCTTGATCGTTCTCATTAAAACTCATGTGCGCTGTTGTGTATGGCGCCAGACGTTGATGTCTTCTTCACATCCTTTTTGTTGACCTGGTGGCTTTGCCGGGAGGTCCCCACCCGATCCCATTCCGAACTCGGTCGTTAAGCCCCCCTGGGCCGATGGTACTTCGTCTTAAGTCGCGGGAGAGTAGGTCGCTGCCAGGTCTACAAAAAGGATGTCAAAAGCCACAAAAACCCTTCTTCACGTCGCCTTCCAAAAGCTTTGCCGCGGGGTGGAGCAGCCCGGTAGCTCGTCAGGCTCATAACCTGAAGGTCACAGGTTCAAATCCTGTCCCCGCACCCAAATCTACCAAAGCCCGCCTCGCCATAAGCAAGGCGGGCTTCTTGGTGAATGGACGTCTTGCAGACATGCTTTCCTCCGCGAACAGGCGTTGGCCCTTGACCCGCCGACGGCGCGACTTCAAGGCGCGCCTGTGATGACGATCATCCCCGTTACCGACCCGCTCGACCCAAGCATCGCTGTCTTTCGTGATGTGAAGGAACGTGACCTGACCGGCCGGCTGGGCGGGTTCATCGCCGAAGGCGAGGTGGTCCTAAACGTTCTGGCCCGCAGCCAGTTCCATCGCGCGCGCGCTCTGTTGATCGCCGAGAAGCGTCTTGTCCGCCTGGCGCCGCTCATCGCGCGGTTTGATCCCGAGGTCCCTGTCTACACAGCCTCCCAGTTGGTGATGGATGCGATCGCCGGATTTGCCATCCACCGCGGGATCCTGGCTCACGGAGAAAGGAGGGCGATGCCGGCCCCCGAAACGCTTCTCGCCGGCGCTCCGCCTCGCGCCCTGGTGGTCGTGCTTTTCGGGATCGCCAATCACGACAACATGGGCGGGATCTTTCGAAACGCTGCCGCGTTCGGGGCCGCAGGGGTGTTGCTTGATCCCACCTGCTGCGATCCCCTCTATCGCAAGGCCATCCGTGTTTCGGTGGGAGCGGCGCTCAGCCTGCCGTTCGCCCGTCTGGGCCCCGAAGACGATCCGATCACGCTTTTGACGCGACACGGCTTCACGCCGCTGGCGCTCAGTCCCGCCGGTCGCACGCCTCTCGCCGCCGTGCTCCGGCCCGCGCGCGCCGCCGTGCTTCTCGGAGCCGAAGGCGAGGGTCTTGCGGAGTCGCTGATGGTCCGCGCCGAAACCGTCGCTATCCCGATGTCCGGCGCGTTCGATTCGCTCAACGTCGCCACGACCAGCGGGATCGTCCTGCATCACCTGGCCAGCCGTTGACGTGTCTGGCGAGGGACGGCTTGGCGGCCTGTGACCCTTCCCGCAGCCTGCGGAACCGCTAGAGTTCGCCGGAAGGAAGACCATCTCCGGGAGGCCCCATGTCCAGCCGATATATCGCCGCCATAGACCAGGGGACAACCTCGTCGCGCTGCATGATCTTCGACAACGCCGGCGCGGTCGTGTCTTCGGTCCAGATGGAGCACCGGCAGATTTACCCACGTCCAGGCTGGGTGGAGCATGACGCTCTGGAGATCTGGGCCAATGTGGAAACCGTCGTGGCCCAGGCCATGGCCCGTCTCGGCGTCGGTCCCGCCGATCTGGCGGCCGTCGGGGTCACCAACCAGCGCGAGACGGTCGTGCTCTGGGAGAGGGCCACGGGGCGGCCCATCGGCAACGCCGTTGTCTGGCAGGACACCCGCACGTCGGCCCTGGTCGAGACGTTCGGTCGGCACGGTGGCCAGGACCGCTTCCGCGACCGCTGCGGTCTGCCTCTGGCGACGTACTTTTCAGGGCCGAAGATCCGGTGGCTGCTGGATTCGATCGACGGCGCCCGCGCTGGCGCCGAACGCGGCGACATCCTTTTCGGCACCATCGACTCCTGGCTGATCTGGAAGCTCACCGGCCGCCACGTCACCGATGTGACCAACGCCAGCCGCACCATGCTGATGAACCTCGCCACCCTCGATTGGGATGACAGCCTGCTCGACGCCATCGGCGTACCGCGCGCCATGCTGCCGAACATCCGTCCGTCGTCGGATGTCTACGGCGTGTCCGGCGGCGTTCTGCTTGGCGTGCCGGTGGCCTCGGCCCTCGGCGACCAGCAGGCGGCCCTGTTCGGCCAGGCCTGTTTCGCGCCGGCCGAAGGCAAGTGCACCTATGGCACAGGCGCCTTTCTGCTGGTCAATACCGGCGAGCGACCGGTGGCCTCCAAGCATGGGCTGTTGACCACCGTCGGCTATCAGGTCGGCGCGGCGCCTGCGGTCTACGCCCTGGAGGGCTCGATCGCCGTGGCGGGATCCCTCGTTCAGTGGCTGCGCGACAATCTCGGGCTGATCTCCGCCGCGCCTGAGATTGAGGCCCTGGCCGCCAGCGTCGCCGATAACGGTGGTTGCTATCTAGCGCCCGCCTTCTCGGGTCTGTTCGCGCCCCACTGGCGGCCGGACGCGCGCGGCGTTCTGGTCGGTCTGACAGCCTATGTCACCCGCGCCCATATCGCCCGGGCGGCGCTCGAAGCCGTTGCCTGGCAGACCCGCGAAGTCATCGACGCCATGGCCGCCGACTCCGGACGTCCGCTGGACACGCTCAAGGTGGATGGCGGCATGACGGCTAACGCCCTGCTGATGCAGATTCTCGCCGATGTGCTGGACGCCCCCGTCGTACGTCCCAGGGTGTCGGAAACCACCTGCCTGGGCGCCGCCTATGCCGCAGGGCTGGCCGTCGGCTTCTGGCCGGATCTGGCGGCGCTGCGCGCCCACTGGCGAGAGGACGCCCGATGGACCCCGCGCATGGACGCCGGCCAGAGGGACAGGGACTATGGCCAGTGGAAGAAGGCCGTGCAACGCACTCTCGGCTGGCAGGACGGGGCGGGGGCCTAGCGACGAGACCGGACCATGGCCGGCGGCGGCGATTCTGTCGGGGTCCGGAGAGATGCGGCGGGTGCGATCGGCTGTCGTCCGCCCCAGAGCCCTTCCCGATCTGACGGCAACAATCAGATCGGATCAGAAGGGCTGTAAGCTTCTGATTCTAGAGAAAAATATCTCCGCCCAGAGGTTTCCGTCTGGTCGGAGTTTGCTCTAGGCTTGGCCATCGGGGGACACCTATGATCAGACACATCGGGATTGGCGCCGCGGCGCTGGCGCTCGTTGCCGGACACGCCATGGCCGGGCCCGCGGCCATTCTGGCCCGGCCGGACGGCGACTTTGCGGCCTGGCAGGCCGATCATGCGCGTTGCCACGAGGTGGCGGGGGCGGCGCGCATCGATGATCTGCCTGTGGGCAATCCCGTCCCCGGCGGGCCGGTGACCGGCGACATGTCCACGGTGATCGGCGCCTCGATCGCCTTCGCCATCGTCGGCCTGATCGAGACCGATCACCAGCGCCGCCTCGCCGAGACGCTGTGCCTCCGCAACCTTGGCTACGGCCTGGTGCGGCTTACCCCCCAGGAGGATGAGACCTTCCGTCGGCAGTTGTCGCCAGAGTCCATCGATCACTGGCGCGAGGCGTTTCTGGCCCAGGATCTCAAGACCCGGCTGGCGGCGGCGCTCACACCCGTCGTTCCACGCCTGCCGGCCTATCGCGACGCGCCCTACACCCAGGGCGGCCTGAAGGTCGACGCAGCCTCCCTCGCCGCGCCCGCGGGGCCGGTCGAGGCCAGGGGCCTGGTGCTCGCTGGCAAGGCCACGCGCTGGCGAACGGCCGCGTTGACTCAACCTTTCCAGACCCAGTCGGGCTTCATCCGGGTGGCCGGCGTCCCTGGGGCTGTCTTCTACCAGGTCGACATGCGCCCCCAGCGCGAACCGCTCCTGCGCCAGGACGGCGCCACCTGGTGCGGTCCTGTCACCCAGTCCGCGCCGCGGGGCGCCGCGTCCGTCGAGGTCTACTGCTTCGCCGGCCGGGACGATGGATATGAGATCTACCAGACCAGCGGCTACGACTGGTTCGGCGGGGCCTATGGCCAGGGGTTCACGCTGCCGCGTTTCACGGACCCCATAGTGCTGCGAGAGCGCGACGCCGACGATCTGCCGCCGATGGACTTCACTGTCCGCGCCGCCACGATCAAGGCGCGTTACATCGATCTCGAGGCCACGGTGGCGCGCAAGGGGAGCGAGGTTGTGCTCTGGTCACGGCGACTGAAGTTCGACGCCACGGGCGCGGCGGTTCTGCCCCTGTGGGACCGCCGCCTCGTGCTCACCCGCTCAGGCGCCGACGCGGTGGCGGCGGCGCTTGACAGCAGGGGCGATGGCCGTGGCTGGCGCGAGGGAGACCAGATCAGCGGTCCTTAGCCGTCGAGGGCGTCGCCGCGGCGGAGGCCCGGCCTGACGCCGCCGCTGGCGATGGGGCCGCCTGAAACCCGACAACGCTCCGAGCGGCTTGCCCCGGAATGCTGCACCCGCTAAGCCGCTCGGCTCCCGGAGGTCCCCATGGCTGAAACCGAAAACCTGATCGACACCCTGGCGCTTGAGCGCATTGAAGTGAACCTGTTCCGCGGCGTTGCGCCCTCAAACCAGGGGCCACGCATCTTCGGCGGCCTGGTGATCGCCCAGGCCCTGCTGGCCGCCTACCGCACGGTGGAGGCTCGCGTCTGCCACTCGCTGCACTGCTATTTCATCAGGCCCGGCGATCCTTCCGTGCCGATCCTCTACGACGTGGACCGTTCGCGAGACGGCAAGAGCTTCACTACGCGGAGGGTGACCGCCATCCAGCACGGCGCCCAGATCTTCAACCTGGCTGCGTCCTTTCAGGATCCCGAACCAGGTTATGAACACCAGGATCCCATGCCGGACGTCCCCCGTCCCGAACAGTTGATCGACGAGGAAGCCGATTCGGAGTGGCGGCGGTCCATTGAGATGCGCTGGGTCGAGACCCACGATATCGACAACCCCGTTCCCTCGGAACCGGTCCAGAATGTGTGGATGCGGTCGACAACACCGCTGCCCGACGATGTCGCGATCCAGCAGGCGGTCCTCGCCTACATGTCCGACATGTCCCTGCTGTCGACCTGCATGCGACCGCACGGGGTGAACTGGCGCACGCCGGGCTTCCAGTCCGCGAGCCTCGACCACGCCATCTGGTTCCATCAGCCCTCAAGTTTCAACGACTGGCATCTCTACGCCCAGAGAAGCCCTTCAGCCTCCGGCGCCCGCGGCTTCAACCTCGGCGAGATCTTCAACGCTGATGGTCGACTGGTGGCTTCCACCGCCCAGGAGGGCCTGGCCCGGATGCGCAAGCCGCGGGCCTGAACCGCACGCGGGCACACTCCGACCAGATGGAACCTTCGGGCCGGAGCCGAATCGCCCTGGATTGAAAACTTCAGAGACCCGGCGCGACGAGAATCTTGATCTGGCTCTTGTCGGTCTGCAGTCGCATGAAGGCGTTGGGCGTCTGGTCCAGGCTGACAACCCCGGTGATCACACCGGCGTAGCCCGTGACGCCTTCGGCGAGATTACGCAGCGAAGCCGCGAATTCCTCCGGCGTGTAGCCCAGCACATAGCGCAGTTCGATTTCCTTGCTGATCAGCACCAGCGGTTCGATGCGATCGGTCTCCATGCACACCCCGGCGACGACAATTCGCGTTCCGACCGGTGCGGCGAGCGCCAGAGCCTGGACCACGCCCGGCGCCCCGACGCATTCGAAGATCAGCGGGCGGCGGACGGTCTTGCCCTGCGCCGCCGACACCACCCCTTCCGCGCGCGACCCCAGAACGCCAAGCTCCGCCCACGAGGCGTGGGGCGAGACCTGCGCCGGATCGATCACCCTGTCGGCGCCCATGGTCTGCGCCGCCGCCCGCCGCTCGGCCGAGGAGTCGCAGGCGATGATCGGCCCGAGGCCACGGGCCTTGAGTGAGGCGATGACGGCCAGGCCCACCGGGCCGCAGCCGACCACCATCAGCACGTGATCGGCCTCCACATCGCCCTTCGCCACGGCGTGCTCGCCCACGGCCAGGGGCTCTGTAAGGGCGGCGTGCTCGGCCGAAAGGCCGTTGGGCGCCTCCAGCATCAGCATCTCGCTCAGCAGGATGGTTTCGGCGAAACCTCCGGGCACCCGGCTGGAGTAGCCTACCGTCTCAAAGCCCGTCGGAGTCATCAATCCCGGCACGGACACCACCCGGGCGCCGGGCTTGAACCGTCCGCTGGTCCCGGGGCCGGATTCCATCACCTCGCAGCAGAACTCGTGGCCGAAGACCGTGTCCTCCCCCTTCTTCATATGGCTGACACCGCCGATGCTGGTCGTCAGGTCGATCATGTGGTCATAGTGGTCCAGAGCATGCAGGTCGGAACCGCAGATACCGCAGACCAGGGTCTTGCAGAGGATCTGCCCCGCCTCCGGCACGGGCGTCGGCATCTGGTCAACCACGAGGGCGCCGCCGCGCCGGATCACTGCTCGCATGATCATCTCCCTGAATGTGGCCCCGAATTCTCATCGGCGATGACGCCGGGGGATTTAGCTCTCTATGGAACCGTATGAACTATCGCCACGCCTTCCACGCTGGAAATTTCGCCGATCTGGCCAAGCACGTCATTTTGACGCGGCTTCTTGGCGAGATCACCGCCGCCGGCCCGCCGGTCACGGTTATCGACACCCACGCCGGGGCTGGACTCTATGATCTGCGGGCAGAGTCCTCCCGCCGCACCGGCGAGGCTCAGATCGGCGCGCAGCGCCTGATGGAGGCCGCCGCCGCCCCGCGGGCGTTCGACGAGCTCAGGGCCGCCGTGCGGCGCTGCAACGCCCCGGGAGAATTGCGGTACTATCCCGGCTCGCCGGTCCTGATCACCGCCGCCCTGAGGCCAGGGGATCGCTACATCGCCTGCGAACTGCGGCCGGACGACTATGCCGCGCTGAAGCAGGTCCTGCCCCGGGAATCTGGCTCGCTGGCGCACCGGGGCGACGGCTGGACTCACGCCGCCCGCGTGGCCCCGCGGACGCCCGCGCGCCTGCTGGTGCTGGTCGATCCGCCGTTCGAACGCGGCGACGACTACGAACAGGCGGTCGGCCTGATCCGCCGGATTCTGCCGGACAATCCCTCGTCGGTCTTCGCCATCTGGACGCCGCTGAAGGATCTGGCGACCTTTGACGCCTTCCTCGGGGATGTGGAGGACGTGGCTGCCGGTCGGCCCGTGCTGGCGGCCGAGGTCCGCCTGCGCCCGCTTGCCGATCCGATGCGGCTCAACGGTTGCGTCATGGTGCTGATCAACGCGCCTGCGGAGATCGAGGCGCCGGCGCGCGCAGCGATGGAATGGATCGCGGCAACCCTCGGAGAGGCCGGGGCGCTTGGGCGGGTGACGAAATACCAGATGCCGGATCCGTCGAAGTAGTCTATGCTGCACCGCAACATTTTCCGCAACATGGAGACCCCGATGTCTTGGTTGACTGAGATTCAGGACGCCGCCGGCCTGCGCGAGCGAACCGCCCGGAGCATGAGCCTGCCCTTCGGCCTGGCCAATCCGCTGTGGCTCGCCTTCGGCGCGGCGGCCAGCGCCGGCGCAGCCTGGTGGTTGATGACCCGCTGGAGCCGTCCGGTGAATGTCGAAGCCGCCCCCGCTCTGGAGGACGGCAAACTCGCATCGCGAGCGCTTCCCCGCGTGGAGTCACCCGCGCCCGTGGCGCAAACAGCCCCTGAGAATGTCTCTCCGTCCGTGGCGGGCGATGATCTCACGCAGCTGAGGGGCGTGGGCCCGCGCACCGCCGCCGCCCTTGCCGAGAGAGGCGTCACCCGCTTCGCTCAACTCGCCGCCTGGTCGGCTGAACAGATGGCGGCGTTCGACTCCGAGATGAAGCTCAAGGGCCGCAGCGTCCGCGACGCCTGGCTCGACCAGGCCTGTCGCCTCGCCGAGGCCGGCCGACCGTCCTGCTGCTAGCCGGTGGCCGTTCCAGCCGATAGGCTGAAAAAAACCGCAGCGGAGAGACGCCATGGCCCGAATTCCCTATTTTGACATCAGTCAGGCGACGGGGAGGGCGGCCAAGGCCTATGCGAAGCTGCCGGCGCTCAACATTTTCCGCATGCTGGGTCATTCCGGCGAACTGATCGACGGCTTCACCCGGATGGGGACCCAGATCCTCAATTTCACCAGTCTTGACCCCGTCCTGCGCGAGATCGCCATCGTCCGCGTCGGGGTGCTCAGCAAGGCGCGCTACGAGGTCTACCAGCACGAGGCCATTTCACGCCGCCTGGGGATGTCGGACGCCCTGATCGCCGGCATCCACGAGGGACCCGGCGCCGCCGTCTTTGATGCGGATCAACGACTGGTGATGGCCTATGTCGACGACGTGGTGGCCAACGTCCGGGCCGGCGACGCCACCTTCCTGCCGGCGCGCGAACGCCTGGGTGACAAGGCCCTGCAGGAACTGACCATCGCGATCGGCTACTACATGATGGTCTCGCGATTCCTCGAGACTTTCGATGTGGACATCGAGGAGGGCGGGCCGCGCAGGGTCAGCGTCTCCGGGGCCAAGGACTGACCGTCGCGCCGACGTCTCAGGCGACTTCGGTCTGGGCGTAGCCGAGGTCGGCGTTGAGGGCTTCGAGGATCGCCGTCGCCGCGTCCGCCACCACAGTGCCGGGCGGGAAGATCAGCCGGGCGCCGGCGGCCCTGAGGGCCTCGAAGTCTGCCTTGGGGATCACCCCGCCGACCACGATCATGATGTCCGGTCGACCGAGCTTTTCCAGTTCGGCGCGCAGTTCCGGGATCAGCGTCAGGTGTCCGGCGGCCAGGGAACTGGCGCCGATCACATGGACGCTGCGCGAAACGGCCTCCTGCGCCGCCTCGGCCGGCGTGGCGAACAGCGGCCCGACGTCCACCGCGAAGCCCAGGTCGTCGAAGCCCGTGGCGATGACCTTCTGGCCCCGGTCGTGACCGTCCTGACCCATCTTGGCGACGAGGATCGTCGGCGGGCGTCCCTCCGCCTCGGCGAAAGCGGCGATCATCCGACGGGCGCGCGAGACCTTCGGACCTGACCCGGCCGCCTCGGCATAGACGCCGTGCACCACTTCCGGTCGGGCCTGGTGGCGGCCGAACACGCGCTCCAGCGCCAGACTGATTTCGCCCACCGTGGCCTTGGCCCGGGCGGCTTCGACGGAAAGTTCCAGCAGGTTGCCCTTGGCCCGCGCGCCGGCCTCGAGGTTGGCGAGCGCCGTGGCGAGCCCGGCGGGGTCTCTTTCGGCCTTGAGGCGGGTCAGTTTCTCGATCTGGCTGGCCAGGACGGCGCTGTTGTCCACCGCCAGGATGGGGATGTCGTCCTGCTCACTGGTCAGGAAGCGGTTGACGCCCACCAGAACCTGATCGCCGCTGTCGATGCGCCCCTGGGTGCGGGCGGCCGCGGCCTCGATGCGCAACTTTGGCAGGCCTTTGGCGATCGCCTTGGCCATGCCGCCGGCGGCCTCCACCTCCTCGATGTGGCCCAGGGCCCGTACGGCGAGATCGTGGGTGAGACGCTCCACATAATGGCCGCCCCCCCAGACATCGATCACCCGGGTCAGGCCGCTCTCCACCTGCAGGAACAACTGGGTGTTGCGGGCGATGCGGGCGGAGAAGTCCGTGGGAAGGGCCAGCGCCTCGTCCAGGGAGTTGGTGTGCAGGCTCTGGGTGTGGCCGGTGACGGCGGCCATGGCCTCGACCGTGGTGCGGGCGACGTTGTTGAAAACGTCCTGGGCCGCCAGGGACCAGCCGCTCGTCTGGGTGTGGGCGCGCAGAGACAGCGACCGGGCGTCTTTGGGGTTGAAGTTGTCCCGCATCAGTTTGGCCCACAGCAGGCGTGCGGCCCGCTGCTTGGCGACTTCCATGAAGAAGTTCATGCCGGCGCACCAGAAGAATGACAGACGCGGGGCGAAGGCGTCGACGCTCATGCCCGCGGCCACACCGGCGCGGACATAGTCCACCCCGTCGGCCAGGGTGTAGGCGAGCTCCAGGTCGAGCGAGGCTCCCGCCTCCTGCATGTGGTAGCCGCTGATGGAGATGGAGTTGAATTTCGGCATCTCCCTGGCCGTGTAGGCGAAGATGTCCGAGATGATCCGCATCGAGGGCTCGGGCGGATAGATATAGGTGTTGCGCACCATGAATTCTTTGAGGATGTCGTTCTGGATCGTGCCCGACAGGGCCGCGTGCGGCACGCCCTGTTCCTCGGCGGCGACGATGTAGAGCGCCAGGATCGGCAGCACCGCGCCGTTCATGGTCATCGACACGCTCATCTTGTCCAGCGGGATGCCGCTGAAAAGCGTGCGCATGTCGAGGATCGAATCGATCGCCACCCCGGCCATGCCCACGTCCCCGCGCACCCGGGGATGATCGGAATCATAGCCGCGATGCGTGGCCAGATCGAAGGCGACCGAAAGGCCCATCTGGCCGGCGGCAAGGTTGCGCCGGTAGAAGGCGTTGGAATCCTCGGCGGTGGAGAAGCCGGCGTACTGCCGCACCGTCCAGGGATTGGTCAGGTACATGGTCGGGTAGGGGCCGCGCACGAACGGCGCCAGGCCGGGATACCCACCGGTGAAATCCAGGCCAGCCACGTCGTCGGCGCTATAGGCGGCCTTCAGGCGGATGTCCTCGGGCGTCAGCCAGCCGCCGCCGCTGTCGGCGCCGGCCTGTGCTGCGGGCGTCAGGTCATGCAGGCTGAGGGCGGTGAAGTCGGGGAAGGCGGTCATTGGGCCAGCGCCTCCAGGCGGATCGGTGACAGGGGTATGCAGACGGTGTCCGGTCCGTCAGCGGGCGCCGGCGCGGGGAGTTCGGGGCCTTCTGCGTCGGCGGCCGGGGCGGGGACCGTTTCGTCGGCGGCCTTGAAGTCGGTTACGCCGATCAGGCGCAGGGTTCTCGCCGCGAGGTCGGCCTCCAGGGCGGCGCGGCCGTTGGCCACATGCTCGGCCAGCAGGCCGCCGGCGAGGGCCGCGGCGGCGCCGCCGGCCTTCTCGATGGCGACGAAGGCGTCCCAGGCGTTGATCGCCAGGTCGGCGGTCAGGGCTTCCACCGCCCAGGCGCCGCCGGACGGATCGGCCACCGCGCCCAGATGCGCCTCGTCCATCAGGATCAGCTGGGTGTTGCGCGCCATGCGCAGGGCGAACGCGTCCGGCGCTCCGAGGGCGTCGGTGAAGGCGCCCAGCACGATGGCGTCAGCGCCGCCCACCGCCGCGCCGAAGCCGGCGCTGGTGAGGCGGATCAGATTGGTCCAGCGGTCGGCGCGGGTGAGCATGCGTGCTGACGACCGCGCCTCGATGCGCGCGACAAGCTCCGGTGCGCCACAGGCCTGCACCACACGGGCCCAGAGCAGCCGCGCCGCGCGCAGTTTGCTGATGGCGGTCAGCGGCTGGGCTTCAGCCGCAAACCCGAGCACGATGCGCGAGAAGGCCTCGCCTACGGTCAGACCGGCGGCGACCAGGGCCTTGGCGTAGGCCACCGCCGAGGCGGTGGCGAAGGCGAGCTCCCAGGTTGGCGAGGCTCCGGCTTCGTGCGCCACCACGCCGCTGGCCAGGAAGAGGCTGGCCCTGGGATAGGTCTCCGCCAGCGAAACGCCGACCCGGGCGGCGGCGGCGATGTGACCCTCCACAGGTCCGGCCGAGCGCCCCGAGGCCGCGAGGGCTCCCAACGGATCAATGTGCAGGGCCAGCGCCGCCGCGGGCGCGGACTTGGCGGCCTGGGACAGCCAAAGGGCGGCGTCAACGCCAAGCGCCCCTGCGTCCAGGGCCACAGGGGCGACGTCGGTCATCACACCCTCGAGAAGCCGCCGCAAATCGTCCGCCGAGGCCACGGGCGCGCCCGTTCCCGGCGCCGCGCCGATGCGGACCAGGATCGAGGCGGCTCCGCCGGCCAGGGCGTCCAGCGCCGCGCTGTTGGCCGTGGCGATGTCCGCACCGGCGACCACGGCACGGATGTCCCATGCCGCGTCACCGCCGCGCGACGCCGGTGTGAAGCTGAGCGCGTGGGCCGCGTCGGCGGCCACATACAGCGGGCGCACGGCCAGGCCGTCGGTGGTCCGGCTGATCAGGGTGTCCGCCGAGGCCCCCTTGAGGGTTTTTTCGACCAGGGCCAGCCAGTCGGCCTGTGTCGGAGCGGCGAAGCCGTCGGAAAGGGAGATGACCGGTGATGCCACGCTGGATTCCTTCAAGTGCGGCGTGTCACACCCCAGCGCGTCGTTCAGGTCAAGCGATTGGACAATGTTCCGTTGCGTCCGACAGGGTTTCGATCGGCCGAATCAGAGATCGAGCGAGTAGCCGGCCGACCGCACGGTCCGTATCGGATCGTCGCCTTCGGTGTTCAGGGCGCGGCGGAGGCGGCCGATGTGGACATCCACCGTGCGGGTCTCGACGTAGACGTCGGAGCCCCAGACCGCGTCCAGCAACTGCTCGCGCGAGAACACCCGGCCGGGGTGCTGCATGAAATAGTCGAGCAGTCGGAACTCTGTAGGCCCGAGGTGCACCTCCTGGGCTCCGCGCTTCACCCTGTGGGCGACGCGGTCGATCATGATGTCGCCGTGGCGGACCCGGTCGTCGGCCAGGCCCGGCCGGATGCGTCGCAGAACGGCCCGCACGCGGGCGCACAATTCGGTCATCGAGAACGGCTTGACCACATAGTCGTCGGCGCCGGTGTCCAGGCCGCGGATCCGGTCGGTCTCCTCGCCGCGCGCTGTGAGCATGATGATTGGCAGATTGCGGGTCTCGGCGCGCTGACGCAGACGGCGGCAGACCTCGATGCCGGACACCGACGGCAGCATCCAGTCAAGAATGACCAGGTCGGGCTGCTTCTCGTCGATGGTGATCAGCGCTTCCTCGCCGTCGGCGCTGAGGCCGACCCGATAGCCCTCCTTGTCCAGGTTGTACTGCAACAGGGTGGCCAGGGATTCCTCGTCTTCGACCACCAGGACGTAGGGCCGCATGGCGGCGGGCGGTTCGGCGCTCATCGGCTTCAGAGGCTCTGGGGTTGCAGAGCGTCCGATTTGGGACGCTCGTCGGTGAGTTCGACGCCCGTGATCTCGTAGTGCAGGATCTCGGCTATGTTGGTGGCGTGATCACCGATCCGCTCGAGGTTCTTGGCCACGAACAGCAGATGGGCGCAGGCGGTGATCGTCCTGGGATCGCCCATCATGTAGGTGAGCAGTTCGCGGAAGATCGCGTCATAGTGTTCGTCGACCTCGTGGTCCTGTTCCCAGACCGTGATGGCGCGTTCGACATCCCGTGAGGCCAGGGCGTCGAGCACGTCCTTCAGGCGGGTCGTGACCAGCTCGCCCATCCGCTCGATTGAACTGGTCAGAGGTGTGACGGGCTCCGACTCGGCGATCACCAGGGCGCGTTTGGCGATGTTCTTCGCCAGATCGCCGCATCGCTCAAGATTCATGCTGATTTTCATCGCCGCCACGGTCCGGCGGAGGTCGTCGGCGACGGGCTGACGCAGGGCGATCAGGCGGACGGCCTTGCGCTCGATATCCATCTCCAGTCCGTCGAGACGCTCGTCGCGCACGATGACCGACGAGGCGAGGACGACGTCCCGCTTGGCGATGGCGCGGATCGAATCGGCCACTTCAGCTTCGGCGAGGCCGCCCATCCGGGCCAGTTCGGCCGTGATGCCGTCCAGCTCTTCGTCATAGGCTCGGACTGTGTGTTCCATGGTCTGTGCACATTCGATTCGCGTGAGCCGACTGACCGTTAAGTCTAGGTCGGGTTTGTGACAGTCAGTTGCATAAAGCGGCGGGGCTGACGAATTGTTGATCGGGCGCGCGTCATCCGAAACGCCCGGTGATGTAGTCGGACGCCCGGGTGGTGACGGGTTTGGTGAACATGCCGGCAGTGTCTCCGAACTCGACGAGTTCGCCCAGGTACATGAACCCCGTGTATTTCGACAGACGCGCGGCCTGCCCCAGATTGTGAGTCACGATGATGATCGTGTAATCGTTCTTCAACTGGGTGACGGTCTCTTCGAGTTTGGCGCTTGAGATCGGGTCCAGGGCGGAGGTGGGCTCGTCGAGCAGCAGGATTTCCGGCTTCACCGCGATGCAGCGCGCCACGCACAGGCGCTGTTGCTGCCCGCCGGACAGGCCGAGGCCGGAGGTGAGAAGCTTGTCCTTGACCTCGTCCCACAGGGCGGCGCGGCGAAGGGATTCCTCCACCCGATCGGCCATGTCCGCCTTGCTCAGGGTCTCATACAGCCGCACGCCAAAGGCGACGTTGTCGAAAATCGACATCGGAAATGGCGTCGGCTTCTGGAACACCATACCGATCTTGGCCCGCAGCATCGAGAGGTTGACGCCCGGCCGAAGAATGTCCTCTCCGTCCAGCATGATCTTGCCCGTCGCCTTCTGGCCCGGATAGAGCGCGTACATGCGGTTCAATGTCCGCAGGAGGGTCGATTTCCCGCAGCCCGACGGTCCGATCAAAGCGGTGACGGCGTTGGCTTCAAACGGGATGGAGACCGATTTCAGCGCGTGGCCCTTGCCGTAGAAGAAGTCGAGGTTCTGCACATCCAGCTTTACGCTGCCGGTGTCGATCGGGGCGACCGACACGTCCGGAGCCTGGTGTGTGGTGTCCAGGAGGGTCATCAGCGTTTCGGCTCCTTGGAGAAGGCGCGGGCGACAAGGGTCACGGCAAGCACCGTGCCGGCGATCAGCAGGGCGCCGGCCCATGCAAGTCGATTGAGATCGGGATAGGGGGTGAGCGCATCCTGGAAAATGACCACCGGCAGGCTGGCCATGGGGTGGGTCATGTCCCAGCTGAAGAACTGGTTGTTCAGGGCGGTGAACAGAAGCGGCGCGGTCTCGCCGCTGATGCGCGCGAAGGCGAGCAGGCCGCCGGTGAGGATGCCGCTGGCGCTTCCGCGCCAGAGAATGTTTCGGATCACGTGCCAGACCGGCGAACCCAGGGCGACCCCGGATTCCCGCAGGGCGATGGGTTGCAGTTTGAGGACGTCTTCGGTCGTGCGGGTGATCACCGGAGCGGCCAACATCGCGAGAGCCACGCTCCCGGCGAGACCAGAAAAGGTCTTGAACGGAAACACCAGGATTTCATAGACGAACAGGCCGATGAGGATCGACGGCGCCGACAGCAGCACGTCGTTGAGGAAACGGACGACGGCGCCGAACCTGCTCTCGCCGGCGTACTCCGCCAGCCAGGTGCCCGCCAGGATGCCGATCGTCAGGGCGATGACCATGCCCATCACCGACATCATGATGGAGCCGACGATGGCGTTGATCAGGCCGCCTGGCGTGCCCGCCGCCGGCGTCGACTTCGTGAACAGGTCGAGGTTGAACCCGCCCAAACCCTGGGTGACCAGGGAATAGAGGATAAGGGCCAGGGCGGTCAGGGCCACAGCCGTCACCACGCCGCAGAAGGCGACGAAGACCACGTTGCCGAGGCGACGACCGGCGATCCGGCGTTTGGAGACGGCCATCGGTCTAGACCTTCGCCTGGTTGCGCAGCATCAGTCGCGCCAGCGCCAGCACCACGAAGGTGATCAGGAACAGCACCAGACCCAGCGCGATCAGCGCTGACGACTGCAAGCCGCTGGCCTCGTTGAATTCATTGGCGATGGTCGAGGCGATCGTCGAGCCGGAGTCGAACAGGCCTTTCGGGAAGCCGTGCGAATTGCCGATGATGAAGGTCACCGCCATGGTCTCGCCCAGGGCGCGTCCCAGGCCCAGCATCACGGCGCCGATTGCGCCCCGTCTGACGTAGGGCAGGGTCACGCTCATCACCACCTCGGCGGTGGTCGCTCCCAGCCCGTAGGCGCTTTCACGCACTTGCGCCGGCACGGTGTTGAGCAGTTCGCGAAGCGTCGCGGCCATGAACGGCAGGATCATCACGGCCAGGATGATCGAGGCGGCCAGAATGCCGGACCCGTTTGGAATCCCCGAAAACAGCGTTTCCCAGACGCTGCCCGTGGGGGCGGCGGCCATCAGGGGGGTCTCCACATGCGCCGCGAAGAACGGCGCGAAGACGAACAGGCCCCACATGCCGTAGACGATCGAAGGAATGCCCGCGAGCAACTCGACGGCGGTCCCGATAGGCCGTCGCAGTGGCGTCGGGCAGAGTTCCACCAGGAAAAAGGCGACGCCGCCGGCGACCGGAAGCGCCATCAGCAGGGCGGCGGCCGAGGTGATCAGGGTGCCGACGATCGGCCCGGCGGCTCCGTAGATCTCGTGGTCCGGGTTGGGGTCCCAGGTCGATCCTGTGACGAAGCCGATGCCGAATTTCGACAGGGCCGGCCAGCCGCCAATTGCCAGGGCTACGATCACGCCACCCAGTGCGACCAGAAGTGTCGTCGCCGCGGTAAAGCACAGGATTTCGAAGATGGGGTCGAAGGCGAACCCACGCGGCGTGGTCCTTCGGGGCGCGGCATTCACGGTTATCGACATGGCCCCTCTCGAACGGATCTTACGCGCACTCACCAGCCTGTCTGGGGAAGCCTCGCTCCCCAGGAGGGGCGCGAGGCTTCTGTTCCGTCAGGCGATGGTCTTACTTGTAGACGGGCTTGCCGTCGGGTCCGACAACCGTCTTCCAGGACTTGCGGACCAGCGCCTTCACCGGTTCCGGAAGGGTCACGTAGTCGAGGGCGGCGGCGGCGGCGTCGCCGTTCTTGTAGGCCCAGTCGAAGAACGACAGGACGTCATGGCCAGCCTGGGCGTTGGTCTGCTTGCTATGGACCAGGATAAAGGTCGCGCCGGTGATCGGCCAGGCGCTGGCGCCGGGCTGGTCAAGCAGCAGCAGGTAGAAGCCGGGGGCGGCGTTCCACTTGGCGCCGGCGGCGGCGGCGGCGAAGTTGGCGGCGGTGGGCAGCACCCACTTGCCCGCCTTGTTGCGCATCACCGCATAGTCCATGGCGTTCTGCTTGGCGTAGGCATATTCGACATAGCCGATCGAGCCGGGCGTCTGCTTGACGAAGGCGGCAACGCCGTCGTTGCCCTTGCCGCCGAGGCCGACGGGCCAGTTGACCGCGTCGTTGGCGCCGGGGCCGGCGGCCCATTTCGGGTTCTCACTGGTCAGGTAGCTGGTGAACAGGAAGCTGGTTCCCGATCCGTCGGAACGGTGCACGACCGTGATCGGCAGGTTGGGCAGCGGCACGCCCTTGTTCCAGGACGCGATGACCGGATCGTTCCACTTCTTGATCAGGCCGAGGTAGATGTCGGCGAGCACGTCGCCCGTCAGGCGGACCTGCCCGGCCTTGACACCCGGCAGGTTCATCACCGGCACCACGCCGCCGATCACGGTGGGGAACTGCTGCAGGCCGTTGGCGGCCAGTTCATCGGGCTTCATCGGCTTGTCGGAGGCGCCGAAGTCGACGGTGTTGGCGATGATCTGCTTCTTGCCGCCGCCCGAGCCGATGGCCTGATAGTTCAGCGCGTTGTTCGTCTGAGCCTTATAGCTCTCCGCCCACTTGGCGTAGACGGGGGCCGGAAAAGTGGCCCCGGCGCCGGAGATGTTAGCCGCCGCGGCGACGCCGCCTCCGGCCACCACCGCGGTCGCCGTGATCGCGGCGACGAATGTCTTGAGCATGATTGTCTCCCGAATCGAGCCGGCCGTCCCGGCCGCTCGTGATTTTTGACCTTAGCGCTGACGCTTACAGGTTTAGTGACAATCGCGTGCGCCAAGGACAGACACGCGACGGTCAGCCGCCGCGCCGGCACAGATCTGGCGATCGGTCCCGGCGCGTACGATTTAATTCTAGAACTTCACCTGGGTGAACAGGCCGACCTCGTCATAGGTTCCCTTGCCGGTGGAGGCGCCGGTCGGAATGCCGATCACGCCGTTGCCGGAGGAGAACGAGCCGTTGACCACTTCGTCACGCTTGTAGACGATGGCGAAGTCGAGGGGGGCGATCGGCTTGTAGGACACGCCGACGTTGAAATAGCTGTCGTTCTCGCCGGGCACGGTGGTTTCCTTCGGCTTCAGCCACTCGTACTTGCCGAACACCGCGATCTTCGGGGTGAAGTTGTAGGATCCGAACACCGAGTAGCCTTCGGTGGTGTTGGTCTTGGCCGGGTTGGACTGCGTCACATCACCCCAGTATTTCGACCAGAGGTACTCGAACCCGAGGCGGACGTGCTGGTCGGTGTAGGCGGCCAGGGCGTTGAATCGTTCGGCGGTCTGATAGGTGAGAACGCCGGAGACGTCCTTGCCGAGCTTGCCGTCGTATCCGCCCACCGCCACGGTGAAGTGCTTGTAGGTGGCGTTGATCCGGCCTTCCACGTCCACCGCGTTGGTGCGGTTGACGGTCCCGAGTGCGGGCTGCTTGTAGCCTTCGCCGTCGATCACCGACACCTGGTAGCTGACGATGTGGTTGAGGAAGTTGCCGTAGGCGTGCACGCCCCAGTCGGACGACGTGCCGAACTTCGTGCGGTCGGCCAGGGTCTGTTCCACATAGCGATAGCCGTAGAGGCCTTCGACGAAGGGGATCCAGGGCAGATCGGCGGCGCCGAGGCGGACGTTGAAGGCGTCGCTGTAATGGGCCTGCAGATAGGCCTTCTTGAGATAGAGTTGGGTGGCCTTGATGCCGCTGGCGGTGTTGGCGCCGCCGGCCTCGTTGTTGGTCACCGAGGCCGCGCCGCTCGGCGAGGCGGCGTTGCTGTCGAAGGTGAAATCGGTGGTGACGTTGAACGAATAGGTGTCGTTGAACTTGTGGTCGACGATCAGATACATCCGCTTGATGTCATAGTTCGTGCCGCTCTGGGCGGTTTTTCCGGCGGCGTTCTTGTTGCTGATGTTGCTGGCGTCGGCGAACATGGTCGCGCCCACCTTGGTCTCGTTCCACCAGCCGGGCTTGGGCGCGGCCTTCTTGGTGGCGGTGTCGACCTGGGTGGGGATGGTCAGGATCTGTGACTGCTCGGCCTGGACCTGCGTCGCCGCGGCCTGAGCCGTGGTCTGGGCGCTCTGGGCCTGGGTCTGGGCCGCCTGGACCTGGGCCTGGGTCTGCTGCTGCGCCTGAGCCTGGGCGTCGAGGCGGGCTTCGAGGGCCTGGACTTCCGCTTTCAGGCTCTGGACCTCGCCCTGCAGTTCGACGGTCTCCTTGGACGGCGCCGCGACCTTGTGGTGGTGGGTCGTCTTGGCTTCGGCAACGCCGCCGCACAAAACGTAAGCCCCCAGAGCCGCACTCGCGACCAAGGTTTTTCTTAGGGTCATTTTTCTGGGTTCCTTGCGAGGCCCGCACCCATGCGATTGGCCTTTTTTCGCTGGCCACGGACTAGCGCCGCTGTGTAACAGTTTTGTGAAATTGAGGCGGGGCGTTGTCTCAAACGCGCCGTCTGCGACGAGCCGTTGCCTAATTACAACGCAATCCTTAAGGCCTTTTCACGGTCTTGCATTCTCTCCTCTTGCCGCCGATCGCAAAGCTCGTCGGCGCTCCTCAGAAGGATATCTCCATGGCGCTGCCGCCCGTTCTTCGTGATCGTCTTCGTCTGCCGGTGATCGCTTCGCCCCTGTTCATCGTCTCCGGCCCCGAACTGGTGATCGCCCAGTGCAAGGCAGGCATTGTCGGCTCGTTTCCCTCCCTGAACGCCCGCCCGCTCTCGCAACTGGACGAGTGGATGGCCCGGATCACCGAGGAATTGGCGGCCTGGGACCGGGCCAATCCGGACACGCCGTCCGCGCCCTTCGCGGTCAACCAGATCGTCCACAAGACGAACAACCGGCTGGAGGACGACGTCGAACTCTGCGCCAAGTACAAGGTGCCGGTGATCATCACGTCGCTCGGCGCCCGCGAGGACGTCAACGCCGCCGTACACGGCTGGGGCGGGGTGATCCTGCACGACGTGATTTCCAACTTCTTCGCGCGCAAGGCGATCGAAAAGGGCGCCGATGGCCTGATTCCCGTGGCCGCGGGGGCCGGCGGGCATGCCGGCAAACTTTCGCCCTTCGCCATGATCCAGGAACTGCGAGAGTGGTTCGACGGGCCGATCGCCCTGTCCGGCTCCATCGCCAATGGCGGCGCTATCCTCGCGGCTCAGGCCATGGGCGCCGATCTGGCCTATATCGGCTCGGCGTTCATCGCCACCAAGGAGGCCAACGCCGTTCAGGGTTACAAGGACATGATCGTCGAGCGCGGCGGCGAGGATATCGTCTACACCAACCTCTTCACCGGTGTTCATGGCAACTATCTGCGGCCCAGCATTGTGGCCGCCGGCCTCGATCCCGACAATCTGCCCCAGGCCGACCCATCGAAGATGAACTTCGCCTCGGGCGGCAACCAGAGCGCCAAGGCCTGGAAGGACATCTGGGGCTGCGGCCAGGGCATCGGCGCGGTGAAGGAGGTTCTCGGCGCCGGCGAACTGGTGGCGCGTCTGGCGGCCGAATACGAGGCGGCCAAGCAGTCGCTGGCGCTGAAGACCAGCTACACCGCCGGCAAGTCGCTGGCCTTCGCCTAGGCCTCCGCACCGCCGTGGACGCGCGTCTTGCGATAGCGGCTGATCAGGTAGATAGTTATGCTACCTAATCAGTTTCGCCCGGTGGATTTTGGATCGTTCAGACGCCGTTGACGACGTGGTCGCCCTCGCCGAAGCTCTGCGTCCGGCCCTGCTGCGCGCATCCCGCCAGCTGAGGCGCGAAGCGCAGAAGGCCGGGGTTTCGGCGCTGGACGCCCAGCTGCTGATGGTTATTCGCAAGAACCCGGGCGTAGGCGCCGGCGAACTGGCCGATCGCGAGCAGATGACGCGGCCGTCGATGAGCGGGCACGTCAAGCGCCTGGAGGCCGCCGGCTGGATCGAACGCGATCCGGCGGGTTCCGAAGACCGTCGCCGAGTCGGGCTCCGGCTGACGGGAGCGGGGCAGACCGCTCTTGAAGCGATCCGGCGCCGACGCAATGACTGGCTGGCGGCGCGCCTTGGGGCCTTGTCGCCGCAGGCGCGGGACGCTCTGGCTGCGGCGATCGGGCCTCTCGGCCATCTGGCCGGCGACCGCTGATGAACGGCGACGCCCGGAGTCCGGTCGTGACCGCGGCCGCTGCGGCTCCGGTGGTGGACAGACCGTTCTCATCGCTGGTTCCGGCGATCATCGGCGCGGCGCTGATGATGCAGACGCTGAACGCCACCGTGCTCGCCAACGCCTTGCCCACCATGGCCCGTTCGCTGCATGAGGACCCGGTTCACCTCAACACCGCGATCACTGTCTATCTGCTGGCTTCGGCGGTTTTCCTGCCGATCAGCGGCTGGGCGGCCGATCGCTTCGGCGCCAAGAAGGTCTTCCTCTTCGCCATTGTCGGCTACGCGAGCGCCTGCGCCGGATGTGGCCTGGCGCAGAGTCTGCCTCAGCTGCTGCTTGCCCGATTCTGCGCCGGCGCCGCGGGGGCGATGATGGGCCCCGTTGGTCGACTGGTCCTTCTGCGGTCGACGCCGAAGCACGACCTCGTCCGGGCCATGTCGGTGTTGACCATGCCGGCGCTGCTCGGTCCGGTCCTGGGGCCGCCGATCGGCGGGTTCATCGTCACCTACGGCTCATGGCGCTGGATCTTCTTTCTCAATCTGCCCATCGCCCTGCTTGGTGTGCTGTTGGTGACACGGTTCATCCCCAACGTTCGCGAGGCGGGCGTTCGGCCGCTCGACTGGACGGGTCTGTTCCTTACCGGGCTAGGCATGGCCGGCGTGGTCTATGGCTTCGAGAATCTGGGTCGTGGGGCGCTTCCCGCCTGGGCCGTGGCGGCCATGATGGGGGGTGGGGCGGTCTGTCTGGCTGCTTATGTCTGGCATGCCCGGCGGGTCCAACACGCCATTCTCGATCTGGGACTGCTCAGGATCAGGACCTTTACCGCCTCGGTGGTGGGCGGCGCCTTCATGCGCATGGGCATGGGCGCGACGCCATTCATGCTGGCCCTGCTGCTGCAGGTCGCCTTCGGTCTGTCCGCCCTGCAGGCCGGCCTGATGACCTTCGCCAGCGCCGCCGCGGCCCTGGTGATGAAGACTTGCGCGCCGCCGATCCTGGCCCGGTTCGGTTTCAAGCGCACCCTGAGCGTCAACGCGGTCATCGTGGCGGCGACGTTCATGGCCTACGGCCTGTTCAACCCGGCCACGCCCCACTGGCTGATCTATGCGGTCCTGCTTACCGGCGGCTTCTTCCGCTCCCTTCAGTTCACCAGTCTGAACGGCATGGCGTTCGCCGACATAGACCCGGCGCAGATGAGCCGGGCCTCCACCATGTCGACCATGGGTCAGCAACTGGCGCAGAGCATCGGCATAGGGCTGGCGGCGACGCTGCTGCGATTGACGATGGCGCATGGCCATACCGGACGGCTCAGCGCCGCCACGATCGCTCCCGCCTTTGTCGTCATCGGGTTTGTGGCGCTGATTTCCACGCTGTTCTTTGTCGGCCTGCCGGCAAACGCCGGGGCGGGGCTGCATGGCGCTCGCGGCGCGCGCCTGGCGCGCGGCTGATCGCTGACGGCGCCGGCGTGCGGGTCTGGCGCCGGGGCCGGTATCGATCGGCCAGGGTCAGGCGTCCGCGGCATCCGGATCCGACCAGCCCGCCGCCCGCCGCCAGTCTGTCGCAGCCCTGACCGCCTCGAAGAGCGCCAGGGCGCGGGTGGCGCACAGTCGTGTTGCGGCGAGGTCCTGGGCTTCGATCGAACCCGCGGCCTCGCGAAGGTAGAAAGCGGTCAGGCTCCTCGCCGCCGCCAGGCTCAGGGCGCCGTGATCGGCGGTCACCATGCCCCCGATGTTCCGGAAGGGCGCGTGGGTCATGACCTGCCCCAGCTCATAGCGATGGCGGCGGTCAGAACGCGGGTGGCGGCTGGGTTGAGGCTGTCGTCGAACACACACTCGACGACGATCTCGGCCGCGCGGCGTGGCGGCAGGGGATCCCGGACGGCCAAGTCCATGGCCTTCAGGGCCTGGGACCAGTCTGTGATGTCCTGTGTCAGCCGCTTTGCGAGGGCCGCCAGCCGCTGCACGTCGAGCGCCGCCAGCGCGGTTCCGCCCTCGAACCGCACGGCGCAATCCCGGGTGAATTCGGCGACGCAGGAGTCGAAGAGTCGCAAATATTCGCCGCGGAAGTCGGGTGAAGTCACGCGAAACCCTTTCGAAATTAACCCTCAAATAATTGCATAATGCGATTATTTTGTCAAGTTCTTAGATTGCATAATGCAGAATAGATTTTTGGCGGCCCGCTTGTGATTCGCGCCGTTGCGTTCCACAAGGCGCCATGGAGCCTGGATTTCCGCCCGCCCCCGCAGCCGCCCCGTCGACCGGGGAGCTGTTCATCGCCTTCCTCGCCGTCGGGATGTCGGGATTTGGCGGCGTGCTCCCTTTCGCCCGTCGGGCGCTGGTCGAGCGCCAGGGCTGGCTCAGTGAGGCCGGCTTCACCGAAACCCTGGCGCTTTGCCAGTCGCTGCCGGGGCCCAACATCGTCAACCTGGCGGTCGTGGTGGGAGCTCGCTTCGCCGGCGCTCGGGGCGCCCTGGCCTGTGTCTCGGGCCTGGTCGTCGCCCCGGTGGCGCTGGTGCTGCTTCTGGCGACGCTGTGGAGCCGTTTCGGCGCTGACGTTCACGTGGGCGCCGCCATACGGGGGCTCGGCGCCGCGGCCGCCGGACTGGTGGCGGCCACCAGCCTGCGGATGGCGGGCCCGGCGCTGCGCAAGGCGCCGTTGTCGGCGGGACCGCTCATGGCGGCGGCCTTTGTCGGGGTCGGCCTGTTACGCCTGCCGCTGCCCTGGGTGCTCCTGGTGCTGGCTCCTGTGGGCGTGCTGATCGCGCGGCGGCGCGGACCATGAGGCCGCGCTCTTGAAGGGCGGCGGCGACATCCTGCTGGCGATCTTCGCCCAGTTCGCCGTGCTGTCGCTGCTGGCGTTCGGCGGCGCCAATGCGGTGGTTCCGGAGATCCACCGCCAGGCGGTGGAGGCCCACCGATGGCTGACGGACGCGGATTTCGCGGCGCTCTATGCGATCTCCCAGGCCGCCCCTGGCCCCAATCTGATGATCGCCTCGCTCGTCGGCTGGAAGGCTGCGGGACTGGCCGGCGGGCTTGTCGCCACCGTCGCCATCTGCGCGCCGTCCTGCCTGCTCACCTTCTGGGCGGCGAAGGCGTGGGATCGCTACCGCGAGACGCCTTGGGGGCGCGCTCTGGCCGAGGGGCTCGCGCCCGTGACGGTAGGTCTTGTCGCCGCGACAGCCTGGCTGCTGCTTCGCGCCGCCGACGTCAACGTCAGGCTGGGCGCGGTGACAGCGATCGCCGCGGCCGTCGCCGGCTTCACCCGGCTAAACCCCCTTTGGACCCTTGGCGTCGCTGCCGGACTTGGGTTTTTCGGTCTCGTCTGAGCGCTTCTTCCGCTTGGTCGGAGACTCATAGACGGGGCCTCGCTTGGACTTGAGGCTGACAACCTTGGGCGACTCACCATCGCCCTCGGTTTCCTCTTCGGGCTCTTCCTCAGGCTCGTCCCGGAACGTCTTAAGCACGTCGAGCGCTTGTTTTCGCCGTGCTTGGGGAACGCTGGCCCAGATGTCCATGAGGTCGCCCGGGCCGTCATTCGGGTCGTTTTCAAGAAGATTTCCGGGCGTTGTGCCGAGCACCGGAGCCAGCTTGCGCAGCCATTTGTCGGACAGGCCGCGGTCGCCGGATTCCAGCAGGCTGATCACCGCCCCGGTGGTGCCTACGGCTTCGGCGAGTTTCGCCTGAGTCATGCGGCGACGTTCACGCCACGCCCGCAGAAAATTGGGTTCAGGTGTTCTGGCCATGCCGCATTGTGCAAAGATCGATCGGAAAAATCGTCAGGCAATTTGCAAAAGAACGCGCTTTACAAAAAGATTGCATTACGCAATCATTGCGCATGACATTTTCCCCTCGAACAATCGCCGTGTCCCTGCGCTCGCGACCCTGGCTGACGCGCCAGGCGGGTGAGTGCGCCTTTCCCGTCGAGGGCGAGGGGATGTCCCTCCGCGCCTGCTGCAACCCTTGCGGGCGGGACGGCTACTGCTCGCCTCACTTGGCCGCGATGCGCCGGCCTCCGGCGCCTTCGGCCCGGGACCTGGAGCGCGACATCATGGCCTTCCTGGAGCGTCAACGATGAGCCGCAAGACCCGGCGCCAAGCCCCCAGTCATCCGCTGCAGATCGCCCTGCGCCGACAGCAGGATCGCGAGCGGGCCCAGGATCCGGCCACATGGGGACTCGATGCCGACAACCTCGCCCGGGCGGTGAACCAGGACGTCCAGACGCAGCGTGATTCCGCTGGCCGGACGGTGCGCGCCCGTCGGCAGGACGTCTTCGACGTCTTGCGGGCGCGAGGTCGGCTGAGCGCGGCGGCTGTCGACGCGGTTCGTCGGTTGCAGGACGACATCGCCTGTCTGCACAGGACCGCCACCGGCGGAATCAGCTTTGCGCCGCGCGTCGACCGCTCGGTTGATCCTCAGGGATTCAGCGACGCCCGTCGCCGAGCCGGCGCGCGCATCGATTCGGTCCTTTCGCTGGCCGGACCGGCGAGCGCCCGCCTCCTGGGCGCCCTGTGCGAGCCGGATCTGATTCTGGGCAGGGGCGCCGACTGGCGCGCGGTCGTCGAACGCGAGACCGGCGAAACCCTGGCCGACGCCCAGGGCGCGATCCTGCGCATGGCCTGCGAGAACCTGGCCGGGGCCTACGGGATCCTCGACCGGGCCCGGACCCGCGTGGGCTGACTGCGCCTTACGTGGGTTTGGCGGCCGTCCGCCCCGCTTGCCAGGCCGTCATGGCTTCGGTCGGCTCGTCAGTCTCGAAGGCCGAGGCGAAGGCGTCGACGCCCGCGGCGATGGCGTCCTTGAGCGGCAGTTCCTCCCACCGGCTGATGAGGGCCTTCTGGATCCGGACGGCGCGGTGACCGGCGGCGAGCAGGGCCGTCAGGCGATTCTCGACCGCCTGGTCAAGCCCGGCGGCGGGAACGACCGCGTCCACAAGACCCATGGCCAGCGCCGCGGCGGCGTCGAAGGTCTCGCCCAGCAGCAGCATCTCCCGCGTGCGACCCCAGCCCACCAGGCCCGGCAGGACAGCGGCCTCCACCACGGACGGAATCCCCAGCTTGACCTCCGGCATGCCGAAGCGGGCCGTGTCGACCGCCACCCTCAGGTCACAGGACGCGGCCAGTTCGAGCCCCGCGCCGAGCGTCCAGCCGTTGATCCGGCCGATAACGGGCGCCGGGCAGGCGCGCACGGCGGCGCAGCAGTGGTGAACCCGGCTGATGAAGGCGCGCGCCGCCGCCGGGCTGTCGATGCGGGCCATTTCGTTGACATCGGCGCCGCCGACGAAGGCGCGGTCTCCCGCGCCCGTGAGCACCACCGCCCGCAGGTCGTCCTGAGACGACAGCATCGCCATCGCCTCGACGAAGCCCTCCATCAGCGAAGTGTTCATCACGTTCAGCCTGGCGGCGTTGTCGAGGGTGACAAAGGCCACCGGGCCGCCAGCCCGGCTTTCCTTGCGCACGCGCACGGTGGGGATTCGGGTCATGCAGGGCTCCTGACTATCGGTCGATCTTGGTGGAGAGCACGATCGAGGACGTGGTCCGCTCGACACCGTCCAGGGCGCCAAGCGAATCGATGAGCGCATCCATTTCGGCCACCGTCGGCGTCACCGCGCGGGCGATCAGGTCGAAGGGGCCGCTGACCGACTGCAGGGACCGCACCGCCGCCAGGCGGCGCACCGCGGCCGTCACCGAGGCGGCCTGTTTGTGGGAGACCGTCATCATCACATAGGCGTGGATCTGGCCGCGCTCGTGGACATCGGTCAGACGCACCGTATAGCCGGCGATCACGCCCTGCCGCTCCAGGCGCTCCAGACGGCTCTGCACCGTGGTGCGCGACAGGCCCAGCGACCGGGCGAGGGCGGCCGCCGGGGTCCGGGCGTCCTCTCTCAGGGCGGCGATCAGGCGGGCGTCGGTTTCGTCCATATGCGTGAACACCTCGGCGAATTGCCGCATATTGCTCGGCGTTTCGTCGATTTTGCAATGGAAATCGACGCGCGCCGCCGTCAACCTGTATCGCTAACCCGGGAACAGGAGCGGTCACCATGAAACATGTCGTCGTCATCGGCGCGGGCCACATCGGCTCGACCATCGCCAGCCTGCTCAGCGAGACGGGCGACTACCGGATCACCGTGGCCGACCAGTCCGCCGATCAGCTGGCCGACCTCGGGCCGATGCTGCGCGTCGACCACGCGGTGCTCGATGTCACCGACGGGCCGGCGTTGCGCGCGCTGCTGGCGGGCAAGTTCGCCGTCCTCAGCGCCGCGCCCTATCACCTGACCTACCATGTCGCCGAGGCCGCCAAGGCCGCCGGCGCCCACTATCTGGATCTGACCGAGGACGTCGCCTCGACCCGCAAGGTCAAGGCCCTGGCGGTCGACGCGACCACCGCCTTCATCCCCCAGTGCGGCCTGGCCCCAGGCTTCATCTCCATCGTGGCGGCCGACCTTGCCCGTCACTTCGACACGCTGCATGACGTTCGCCTGCGCGTGGGCGCCCTGCCGAAATACCCGTCGAACGCCCTCAACTACAATCTCACCTGGTCCACGGACGGGGTGATCAACGAGTACTGCGAGCCCTGTGAGGCCATCGTCGACGGTCTGCCGCGCCAGACTCGCGCCCTGGAGGAACTCGAGGCCTTCTCGCTGGACGGCGTCACCTACGAGGCGTTCAACACCTCCGGCGGCCTGGGCACCCTCTGCGAGACGCTCGACGGCAAGGTGCGCAACCTCAACTACCGCACCATCCGCTACCCGGGCCACGCGGCGATCATGAAGGCGCTGCTCAACGACCTGGGCCTGAGGGACCGCCGCGGCCTGCTGAAGGATATCCTGGAGAATTCGCTTCCCGCCACCCTGCAGGATGTGGTGATCGTTTTCGTCACCGTCTCGGGGATGAAGCATGGACACCTGGTGCAGGAAACCTACGCCAACAAGATCTACGCCCGCGACATGGGCGGCCGGACGGTGAGCGCCATCCAGATCACCACCGCCTCGGCGATCTGTGCGGTGCTGGACATGCTCGCCAATGGCGCGCTGCGTTCGGTCGGCTTTGTGCGCCAGGAGGAGATCGCCCTGGCTGACTTCCTGAACAACAGGTTCGGCTGCGCCTACGCCATGGCGGACGCCGCCCCGACCGCGCGCCCGCCCGTCCTGGGCGCCGTCGCGTGAGCGGCTGGGCCCGTCTGGGCGACGAAACCGCCGCCCTGCTGGGACGCCTGGGTGTTCAGGGCGCCGCCATCACCCACGGTGACCGTCCTGTCGCCTCGCCGATCACGGGCGAGGTGATCGCCCATGTGCACGACGCCTCGGTCGCCGACTGCGCCCGCGCCGTGGAGGCCGCCCAGGCCGCCTTCCTGAGCTGGCGGGTCGTCCCCGCGCCGCGTCGCGGTGAGCTGGTGCGCCTGCTGGGCGAGGAACTTCGTGCCGCCAGGACCGATCTGGGACTTCTGGTCACCATCGAGGCCGGCAAGACCCTCTCCGAGGGTCTGGGCGAGGTCCAGGAGATGATCGATATCTGCGATTATGCCGTGGGCCTGTCGCGCCAGCTGTTCGGCCTGACCATCGCCACGGAACGGCCGGATCACCGGATGATGGAGACCTGGCATCCCCTCGGCGTGGTGGGGGTGGTCTCCGCCTTCAATTTTCCGGTGGCGGTGTGGTCGTGGAACGCCGCCCTGGCCCTGGTCTGCGGCGATCCGGTGGTCTGGAAACCGTCCGAGAAAACCCCGCTCACGGCCCTGGCCGTCCAGGCTCTCTTCGAACGCGCCGCCAGGCGGTTCGGCGACGCGCCGGCGGGGCTGTCGACGGTGCTGATCGGCGGCCGCAGCGTCGGCGAGGCGCTGGTGTCGGCGCCTCTGGTGCGGCTGGTGTCCGCCACTGGATCGACGGCGATGGGCCGCGCCGTGGCTCCGGTTCTGGCTGCCCGATTCGCCAGGGCGCTGCTGGAACTGGGCGGCAACAACGCCGCCATCGTCTGCCCGTCAGCCGATCTGGATCTCACCCTGCGCGGCGTGGCCTTCGCGGCCATGGGCACTGCGGGCCAGCGCTGCACCACCCTTCGGCGGCTATTCCTGCACGACCAGGTTTATGACGCGCTTCTGCCCCGCCTGAAGGGCGCCTACGCCTCGGTGCGAATCGGCGATCCGCGGGAATCCGACACCCTGGTGGGGCCGCTGATCGACCCTGCCTCTCTGGCGGCGATGCAGGCGGCCCTGGCGGACGCCAGGGCGCAGGGCGGCGTGGTCCACGGCGGCGAGCGTGTCTCCGGACCGGGAGAGGGGATCTTTGTGCGCCCCGCCCTGGTGGAGATGCCGGCCCAGACGGCCGTGGTCCTGCGCGAGACCTTTGCGCCGATCCTCTTCGTGATGCGCTTCACCGATGTGGACGCGGCGATCGCGCTCAACAACGATGCGCCCCAGGGGCTGTCCTCGTCCATATTCACCAACGATGTGCGCGAGGCCGAGCGGTTCTGCTCGGCCTCGGGCTCCGACTGCGGCATAGCCAACGTCAATATCGGCCCTTCCGGCGCCGAGATCGGCGGGGCCTTCGGCGGCGAGAAGGAAACGGGCGGCGGACGGGAGGCCGGTTCGGACTCCTGGCGGGCTTATATGCGGCGGGCGACCAACACGGTGAACTACGGTTCGACCCTGCCGCTGGCGCAGGGTGTGAAGTTCGAGATCTGACCCGCCGCGCCGGCCGTGGCCTTTCCGATCCCGTCGCGCTAGCTTGACGCGGAAGGGCCCACCTGAGGCCCGATCGGGAGAAGAGTCCATGAGAGACCTGGTCGGCAAGGTCGCCTTCGTCACGGGCGCCGGTTCGGGCATCGGCCTGGGCATCGCCACGGCCCTCGCCCAGGCAGGCGTCAAGGTCATGCTCTGCGACATCGAGGAGGCCGCCCTGGCAAGGGCGGTCGAAGGCCTGCGGCTGACCAACGCCGACGTGGACGGGGTCAGAGCCGACGTCTCGCTGAAAGGCGAGCTCCAGGCCGCCGCCGAGGCCGCCATCGCCCGCTACGGCGAGGTGAACATCCTGGTCAACAACGCCGGGGTCGGTGGTGGCGGCGGCTATGGCGCCTGGACCGACGCCGCCTGGAACTGGACCATCGGCGTCAACCTCATGGCGGTCATCTGGGGCGTGGAGATCTTCGGGCCCCTGATCGAAAAGGCGGGGCAGGGTGGCCACATCGTCAACACCGCCTCGATCGCCGGCATGATTTCGGCCTCGGGCAACGCCTACAATGTCACCAAGTACGGAGTGGTGGCCCTGTCTGAGGGGCTGCGCGTGGAACTGGCGCCTCGCGGGATCGGGGTGTCAGTGCTCTGTCCCGGGTTCATCCGTACCCAGATCGTCGATTCGGCGCGCAACCTGCCTGGCCGGTTCGCCGGCGCCGTGGCCGCGACCGAGGGGCCGACCGCCGAATGGCTCGACCAGCTTCGCGATCGCGTCAACCACGGAATTGACCCACTCTATGTAGGCGAACTGGTGCGCGAGGCCGTCGAGAATGACTGGGCCTATATCTTCACCGACACCGAATTCGAGCCGTTCATCGAGGCGCGTTTCGCCGGCGTGAAGGCGGGTTTCGACCAGATCCGGGGCCGCGAACCGCGGCGCTGAGACCGGACTGGAGCGCCCGGCCGCCGGCGGCGATTTCTCGCCGTCGGCCCCGCGCGGCTCAGGCGTCCTTCTTGGGACCGGTGCGATAGTCGCCGAAGTTGGAGTCCCGCACATCAAGGGCCTTCTTCACGCCCTCGCGCATCACGGCCATGTATTCCCGCGACGCGTTGGTGTGCCAGCCCAGGGCGTGCAGGTCGGTGCCGGCCCGCAGACCCGCGCGCATGCCCATGGCTTCCATCTGACGGTGCACAAGGCGCTTGTTCAGCTGGGCCAGTTCCGGGTCGAGCTTGGCGATGCGGCTGGCCATGGCCAGGGTCTCGCCTTCCAGCTGCTCCGCCGGCCAGGCGCGGTTGGCGTAGCCCAGGCGAACCGCCTCCAGACCGCTGATCGAATCCCCGGTCAGCATCAGCTCCATGGCCGCCCGCATGCCCATGATCCAGGCGTGATACTGATTGTCGGGCGGTGACATGGTGCGCACGGCCGGATAGCCGATCTGGGCGTCCTCGGCGACGTAGACGAGGTCGCAGGCGAACGCCAGTTCGCTGCCGCCGGCCAGGCACCAGCCATGCACCTGGGCGATGATCGGCTTGGCCATGTCCCACATGCGGAAGCATCCCTCCACCACGTGCCGGGCCCACTGTCCCTGATTGCCGGCGGTGTGGAAGGGCAGGCGGCCGACCCCGGCAAGATCATAGCCGGAGGAGAAGCAGGTTCCCGCCCCGCGGATGACGATCACCCGGACGTCCGAATCCCGGTCGGCGGCCTCCAGGGCGGCGAACATCTCGCCGCGCAGGGCGTTGGACAGGGCGTTGCGCTTGGCGGGTCGGTTCAGGGTCAGACGGCGCACATGAGGCGCGGGGTCGTCGACGAGAATCAGGGCGTCATCGGTCATGGGGTTTCCTTCCGGGGTGCGGCGTCGGTGTCGCAAGGAACAACCCGTCGCTCGATGGGTTCACCATACATAACCAAAACCCACGAGGTCCAAAATGAGTCCAGGCTGTGTAAAAACGCTCCTGCTTTTGCTAGAATCGGCTCGGTTTCGGAGGGCCGGACATGGGGCGTTTCGTCGAGGGCAGCGACCGACAGCAGTCGTCGCTTTTACCTGCCGCGCTCGACGATTACGTGAC
>CAIXWN010000108.1 GCA_903923135.1 uncultured Caulobacteraceae bacterium
GTCACGTAATCGTCGAGCGCGGCAGGTAAAAGCGACGACTGCTGTCGGTCGCTGCCCTCGACGAAACGCCCCATGTCCGGCCCTCCGAAACCGAGCCGATTCTAGCAAAAGCAGGAGCGTTTTTACACAGCCTGGACTCATGGCGGACCTTGGCGGCGCTGCTTATACTTCTCGGATGCAATCCCTTGCGGTCATTTGTCCCCTCGACATCGCGCCGCGCGATCGAGCCTGGATTGAGAGTGTTCGTGTGCAGCACGATCCACAGCACGCCTTAGTCGCCGCGCACTTCACGTTGGTGTTTCCGATGACTGGAGTCGGCCTTGAGCCGCTAATCCGGCACGTCGACCGCGTCGCGAAGAGGACGGCGCCGGTGCGATTTCGGTTAACGCGAGCGCAAGCCGTACGGGACAGTCTTGCGCCTCGAAGCCATGTCTTCCTTCTTCCCGACGAGGGAGAGGCCGACATCCGAGGTCTCCACACGGAGCTTTACACTGCCGAGCTTAGGTCCAGCCTGAGGGCGGACGTTCCCTTTCTACCGCACGTCACCGTCGCTGCGTTTGAAACCCAATCGGCCGCTGAGACTCTCTCGCGGGAGGTGGGCGAGTTCCAGATCAAGGGGCTCCTGCGGACCATGGCCTTGATGTCAGTCGTCGCAGGCGTCATCCGCCACGAGGGCTCGTTTTCATTGCAATAGATCGGTGTCCGCGCGCCGCTGCGGCAGTCCCCGGCTGGTGGCGACAGCGGCCGCCGGGCCCGTCAGTCGAGGGTGAGCACCACCTTGACCCCGTCGCCGTGGTGCTGGGCGGCGATGGCGGCGTTGATCTCGGCGAAGGGCCAGGTCTTCACCAGCTTTTCCAGCGGCAGGCGCCCTGCGCGCCAGTGGGCGATGAGCTCGGGGATGAAGACGTCCGGATCGCTGTCGCCCTCGATGACGCCGCGCACGGTCTGGCCGAAGGTGAGCACCGAGCCCAGGTCGCCTGGCAGGGGCGTGCCGGCCGGCGGGATGCCGACGATGGCCAGCACCCCCTTGGGCGCCAGGGCGCCCATGATGGCGGCGAGGGTCTCGGGCCGGCCGGTGGTGTCGAAGGCGTAGTCGACGCCCTGGGGCAGGACGCCGCGCACGGCGCCGGCGAGGTCGGGGGTGGCGACGGGGTCGATGGCGTGGGTGGCGCCCAGCTCCAGGGCCAGGGCCCGGCGGGCGGCGTGCGGCTCGACGACGATGATCGCCCCGCAGTCCTGGATCGCCGCGCCCATCACCGCCGAGAGGCCCACCGCCCCGGCGCCGGTGATCAGGATCGACGAGCCCTGTTTCGCCGCCAGCGCCAGGATCACCCCACCGGCGCCGGTCTGCACGCCGCAGCCCAGGGGAGCGGCCAGCTCAAAGGGCAGGTCGGCGGGGATCTTCAGCACGTTGCGCTCATAGGCCAGGGCGTAGGTGGCGAAGGAGGACTGGCCGAAGAAGTTGGACGAGACGGCGGTTTCGCCCTGATGGATGGCCTTGCTGCCGTCGGGGCGCATGCCGATGTAGTTGAGCGCCGGCATGGCGTAGCAATAGGCCGGATCGCCCGACTGGCAGCGGGCGCAGACCCCGCAGGAGCGGAAGGTGATGGCCACCCGGTCGCCCGGCGCCACCTTGGTCACCGCCGAGCCCACCGCCTCGACCACCCCGGCGCCCTCGTGGCCGAGCACCGCGGGCAGGGAGAAGGGCATGGCGCCTTCGCGGGCCACCAGATCGGTGTGGCAGACGCCGACCGCAGCGATGCGCACCAGGATCTCGTCCGGACGCGGATCGTCGAGATCGACGCTCTCCAGCGCAAAATCCGCCCCCGCCGCCCGCGCGACCGCCGCCGTGATCTTCATCGCCCGATCTCTCCCTGTAGTTTTGCGGCGATGTAGCGCGCGCCGGGCCAGCGTCACAACTCCGGCATTCCCCGCAGGGGGTGGGCCGCGGAGGCTTGCACAGGACGGCCGGCGCTGCGAAGGCTGAGCCGTCGCGCCCGCCGCGCCAGCCGGGCGTCGCCCGCCCCCCAACCCCCTGTGAGGCGCCCCATGGAACCGGACGCGGTGCTGAACTTCTGGTTCGACGAACTGCGGCCGGCCCAGTGGTTCCGCTCGACGCCGAAGATCGACCAGAGGATCCGCGACCGTTTCGGCGACCTGCACGAGGCCGCCCGGGTCTGCGAGCTGGCCGCCTGGCGCGGGCGCCCGGAGGGGCGGCTGGCCGAGATCATCGTGCTGGACCAGTTCTCGCGGCAGATCCACCGGGCCTCTGCCCTGGCGTTCGCCTGCGATCCCCTCGCCCTGGCGCTGGCCCAGACCGCCGTCCAGGCCGGCGAGGACCTGCGCCTCACCGTCGACCAGCGGGCGTTTCTTTACATGCCCTATATGCACAGCGAGTCCCGCCGCATCCACGAGGAGGCCGTCCGCCTGTTCGGCGCGCCGGGGCTGGAAAGGTCCCTTACCTCGGAGGTCGCCCACAAGGCGATCATCGACCGCTTCGGCCGTTTTCCCCATCGCAACGCCGTGCTGGGCCGGACGTCGACGGCGGAGGAACGGGCGTTTCTGGAGCGTCCCGGGTCGGGATTCTGAAGACGCGACGACCCCGACGCCCTGCACAGCCTCGCCACGCTGCGGTTTGAACCATAGCCGTCTGCGCCGGCGCGACACGCCCCGACGGTCGCCCCGGAAATGGGCGTCATGGCCGAAGGCCGGGCCTCACCGGTTCGGACCGACCGGGGAACCTCGCGAACGCCGGTCGGGGTGGCGGGCGGACGCTGGCGGCCCGGGCGGCCAGGGGACGCGGGTCAGGGCCGATCCGCAGCGCCCATAGCCTTCCTCGCCCGGCATGTGGAAGCCCTGGGTGTTGTGAACCAAGGTGTCGGGCATGCGCCCGACGACAAAGTTGTCCACAAGGCCTTCCTCGACCCACGTCAGGGCTCCGAATTCGGGATCATAATGAACGGCGGCGAACGGACCCTTGCCCCAGCCCGCCGTTCGGGCGGTGATGGTCAGGCGTTCGGCGCCGAGGTCGCACCGGCCCTGTCTGCCCCACACCCCCCGCAGGCTGGCGGGCGCGTCGATGACGGCGGCGCCGGCCTGACCCCCGGCGAGGCCGGCAAACAGGGCCAGACCGAGTGCGCACGGCGCCATCCATCGCATCGTCACTCTCCACGGCCCCGGGCCGGCGGGCCTACAGGCAATCGCCCGCATACGGGTTCTTCCGCCGGCCCAGGCCGGCAAGGATGGCGGACGTGTTCGCGGCGGTGGTGAGCGTCCGGAGCATGGAAACCGCGCCGCCGACATCGGCCGTGTCGCATCTGGGCCGACGCACGCCTGTCGCCTCTCGGTTCAGGCCATAGTGATCCATCCACGCCCTGGCCTTCCGTGGCGACCCGCCGGGACTGAGCGAGGCGTCCCGCATGATCTGCGCTTCGACCGCCTGTCTGAGTCGGCCGTATCGCTCGGCGTCGGCGGCCAGCGGGCTTGAGCATTGAATCGCCATCGCGTGCGCATCGACGAGAACCGCCCAGAAGCAGGCGCTGGACATCTCCGCCCGCGCACTGACCGCGCTGAGGACGCCGCACACGACGACCAATCCGCACCGGCGCATGGTTTCCTCCGTCGACAGCCCGCCGATCCGGGCCGCGGGCACGATGCTAGTGGAATTGCGACCTCTCGTCAGGTCAGGGCGGCGCCGGCAGTTTGGCCATCGGGCCGGAGGCCCGCCCCCTCCGGTTTCGATCGACCGGCGGATTCAGGGAAGGGCGGTTGGGGTGGAAGGGCGACCCAGGCGCCCCGGCGGAGACGTCAAACGCGCAGCCACCGGAACCGGCGGGCGATGAAATCACCGCCGTTCCGCGTGATCGGCTCGGCATGAGCCATCAGAACCCTTCGGGCGGGCCACGCCAGGATGCGTCGGACCGCGGTCCGCGCTGCGCGACGGTTGAGGAAGGCGATCCGGAACTTTCGGGGCACCTCGGCTTCGGGCTCGGTCATGAGGTCGAGACGCGCGACGAGCGCTCGCCATCCAGAGAACCAGGTCCGACTGAAATGCTGGATCAGGTCGGCGAAAATGACAGTTGCCGATGGGCGGTGGAAGAAGACGACCTCGGTGGTGATCCAGCTCCCGCGAACAACCGCCTGGTCGATATCCTCGGACCAACCCGCGTCCGCCACGTCCGTGAGGTCGCCGTGAAACGCCAGCTCAGGGCGCTTCCTGCGCAGCCGCGGCGGCGCGAAAAGCAGAGCGTCCGTGTAGATCCGAGCCCAATCGCCAATGAACAGATGGTGCAGCGAATTGGGCGCTACGATAAATCGCACCGGCCCGAGCGCATCGACCTGAGCCCGAAGTTCCGGAAGCAGCGGCGTGGGCGACCACACAAACAGAGACCCGGTGGAAAGGCGTATGATCGCCATTCGCGTAGGATAGCGAAATCCGGCAGTGGCGACGACAGGGCCGTCCGCAATCCAGATGCCCTCGGCGAAAGGCTCAAGCATGATTGGCTGTTTCCGGTCGCCTCCGAGCGAAGTCAACGGGCGTCCATCTCGCGTCAGACCCGGTCGTCGCCTCCCTGCGGCCACGGAGGGGGAGCGTCGTCGCACTCCGGGTTCGACGAGGGCGGAACGCTCAGGCGTTGGCGGCTGTCGCAGGACTTCGGCGGCCGGAAACAGGGGGCCGAGTTCGCTCAAGGAGGCTGACGTCGCGGGCTGGCCGGTTTCCGCTTTCGGGGCGAACATCGCCTGCCGCCGTCGGCCCGGGGCCAAAACGTCAGCGCGGGGCGCGGCCCGCCCTGTTGACCCGGCCCCAGGGGCCGCTCCCATACGGTGGCGGTCAGCCAGAGACGAGGTGATTCGTGACAGCTTCCGCCCGCTTCCTGAACGCTTCCGAGGCCGCCCGACAACTCGGCGTCTCGGCGAAGGCCCTTCGACTCTATGAGGCGCGGGGCCTGGTGTCGCCGAACCGAACGGACGCCGGATGGCGCGTCTACGGGCCGCAGGCGATGAAGCGCGCCGCCGAGGTGGTCGCGCTTCGCGACCTGGGATTCAGTCTGAGGCAGGTGCAGCTTGTGCTGCTGGGCGATCCGCAGGGGCTGGAGCCGGCGCTGGCCAGCCTCCAGACGCGCCTCGAAGGTCAGCTCGGCCGCCTTGGCGAGACCGTTGAGCGGATCCGCGCCATGCGGGGGGATGTCGCCCGGGGCCAGTCTCCTGGCCTTGCCGACCTTGTGCGGCTGGCGACGCCCGCTTCAGAACCGGTGGCGGCGTTCGATCTGCCCTGGCCCTGGGGCGGCGAGCGGTTTGAACTGCGCGAACTCCGGGCGATCACCTACATCGTCGGCTCGCTGGGCAGCGGCAAGACGAGGTTGGCGCGGCGGCTGGCGGAGGCGCTCCCGGGTGGTGTGTTCGTCGGCCTGGATCGGCTCGAGGAGCCCGCCGGATGGACGCGGCCTTTGCTTGAGGCTGACGCCGCTCTCCGCGCGCGTGTCGGGAGCGCCCTCGCCTGGCTGGCCGAGGAGGGCGCCGACATCACCGATGCGTTGCTGGCCATGGTCGTCACTCTGGAAGGCGAGGGGGACGGGGCGCTGGTGATCGACATGATCGAGCAAGGGCTCGACGAGGCGGCGCAGAGCGCGCTGATCGCCCATCTGCGTCGACGTGGCCCCCTCGCCCGCCCGGTGTTCGCCATGACGCGCTCCTGCGCCCTTCTCGACCTCGCCGCCGTGGGGCCGCACGAACTGATCCTGCTGTGTCCGGCCAACCACAGCCCGCCCAGCGTCGTCGCGCCCTACCCCGGGGCGCCGGGCTACGAGGCTGTCGCCACCTGTCTTGCCTCACCGGCCGTCAGGGCGCGAACGGCGGGCCTGGCGACGACGGGAGCCGCCGGACCTGGCTGAGACCGCGACGGGGCCGGCATCGCCGGCAGCCCTCGGCGCGGCATGGCCAGAGCGCGGCGATCCAAGTAGGGTTCGGCGCGGATCGGGGGGGTGAAATGAGCAAGGTCTATGACGAACTCGACGAGACGCTGATCGGCTTCATCCGCCGCCAGAAGGTGTTCTTCGTCGCCACCGCCCCCCTGTCGGCCGAGGGGTCCGTCAACGTCTCGCCGAAGGGCTACGACAGCCTGGCGATCATCGACCGCCGGACGGTCGCCTATTTGGACCTGGGCGGCTCGGGGATCGAGACCCACGCCCACCTGCGCGAGAACGGCCGGATCACCCTGATGTTCTGCGCCTTCGAGGGGCCGGCGAACATCGTGCGGCTGCACGGGCAGGGCGAGACCTGCGCGTTCGACGAGCCGGGGTTTGCCGCGAAGATGGCGCTCTTTCCGGCCTTCGAGCGGGCCCGCGGCGTGATCACCGTTCGCATCGAGCGCGTCTCCGACAGCTGCGGCTGGGGCGTGCCGTTTTTCGACTACCGGGGCGAGCGCGAGCAGCTGCGCCGCTGGGTCGTCGCCACACCGCAGGACGAATGGGCGGCGCGCCGGTACGAGTCCAATGCGCTCTCCATCGACGGCCTGCCCGGGCTGACGCCGCCGCCGGGGCCATCGCCCGAGTGAATTTCATCGCCGGATCCGGCCCTGGCGCAATGTCGCAATCCCCGCCCCGGGGCGAACGTGTATAGGAGCCGCCGAAGAGCGGCGTCTGAAGGGGCGATCACGCATGACAGGTCCTGCCGGTTACAGCGCACGCGGCCCGGGCGGCGGTGAGCGTCGGGCCCGCCGCGGGTGGAGGGCGGCAGGCCTGTTGGCGGCGGCGGTGCTGCTGGCGTCCGCGGCGGCGCCGGCCCAGACGGCGACGCGCACGGCCTATGGCGTGTTGCGGGACGGCGTCTTCCATGTCGACCGCGAGGCCCGGGCATTCCGGACCATCCCGCTGCCGGGGTTCGCAGGGGTCGGCCGGCACGGGCCGGAAGTCGACCGGTCACGCTTCCATCCGCCCTACGCGCCCGAGGCCGTCGCCCGGGCGGCGCTGAAGGATCCCGCCCGCTATGTGCTGGTGGGCCGCGGGGACAAACCGCGGGCGTTCCGCTTCAGCGCCGTCGACTATCCGCTGTGGGTGTTCGCCTGGGCGCCCGATCCGGAGCGCCCAGGCTGCAGGTACTTCCTGGCGGACGGCTATGAGCCGGTTCACAACAGCGGCGCCGACGTGACCCGGCTGACAGCGAGGGACATCCGCCTGTCGCCGCAGGAATACGGCCCCAGCCTGGGCCGGCTGTGCGGAGACGGCGCCGAGATCCTGATCTATGGCGCGGTCGACGCCATGTTCGACGATGGGGCCATTCCCCTGCCCCCCCGTTTCCCGGCGCCCGACCGGGACGTGCTGCAGCGGCTCATCGAGGGCTATGTGGACACCCTGACCACAGGCTTCGGCGGCGAGGCGGGGCTGCAGCGCTATCTGTCGGAGGACGTCAGCCACAGCTACTACCATGCCGGCCGCCTGCTGGCGGCGCGGCTGAGCGATCGCGGGCTGCACCGGTAGCGGACCAGACCGGGGCCCTCAAGGACGCCCACGCCGCCGCCTGAAGGCGTTTTCGCGGCTATCCGCCGGTCCCCGCCAGGGTCGCAAGGTTGCGTTCGTGGGTCGCCCGGTCGATCCGGTATCCGGCCAGAACGGCGATCGCCAGGCCGTTCATGACGGCCGACACCGGCAGATAGATCAACCCGAGCTGATGCAGCATCGGCGCAGGGATGGTTCCCTGCTGGGCGTGGCTGGGCAGGTGAACCAGGGTGACGATGGCGGAGCCGAGGAAGGCGCCCGCGCCGGCGCTAAGCTTGGGGATCAGTCCGTTGGCGGCGAACAGCAGCCCCTCCGACCGGACCCCCGTGCGCACCGCATTGTCCTCGACGACGTCCCCGATCATCGAGGCGACGATGATGAAGCCCATCAGGTTCAGCAAGATGCCCAGGAAGGTGTCGGCCACCAGAATCGCCGCCAGCAGCGGCGTGCCGTTGGCCGGCATCAGGCCGATCAGCCGCAGGCCCACCGGCGCCAGGGAGGTCACCAGCGCCACGGCGAACAGGGCCATCATCGTCGGCTTCTTGTCGAACCGCCGCGACAGCATCGGCGCCAGCACCGCCCCCAGCAGGGTCGCCGGAATGCCGGTTAGGGTGATCAGGCCGACAAGCTGGGGGCTGAGCTCCCAGAAGTAGAGGTTCATGTAGGGGCTCATGGCCGCCGTGACGCCGCCGCCGAGGGCCGAGAACAGGGCCGAGACGACGAGCGCCAGCAGGGACCGGTTCGACAGGGTCGAGAGGATCTCACGGACCAACCGGCCCAGGCTGGCCTTTCTGGGCGGCGGAGCGCTGAGGTTGCGAATGAAGCGGTGGGTGGCCAGGGTGGAAAGCAGGATGCTGACAAGGATGCTGACCGCGCCGATCGTCCCCCACTGGCTGTAGCCGGCCCGGTTCAGGATGCCGAGGCGGTGCGTCGCATCATGTCGCAGAAAGACCCCGTTCAGCAGCGCGATCATCGCCCCCGCCCCGGCGATGCCGAAGACGAAGCGATAGGCTTGCAGGGCGGTACGGTCGTCGTAGCCGGGCGCCAGCTCCGGCGCGAGCGCCGAGCTGGGGATCTCATACATGGCGTTGAAGAAGCGCACGATGATGAGGACGACGACCATGTAGCCGAACAGCTGCCCCAGTGGCCACGCGGTCGGCGGATGCCAGAGGGCGTAGAAGGCCAGGGCGCCGGGGATGGCCGCGGCGTACATGAACGGATGGCGCCGGCCCCAGGGCGTGCGGACGTTGTCCGACCACTGGCCGAGCAAAGGGTCGACGAAGGCGTCGACGACCTGGGAAATCATGATCGCCCCACCGATGAGCACCGCGGGCACACCGATGACGATGAACAGATACTGGCTGATGATCGAGGTGGACAGGGCCTGGCTGGCGATGCCGAAAGCCACCGAACCGAGCCCGTAGCCCATCCTGGTGGCCAAGCCGAGCCTCGGTCTCGCCCGTGCGGCCGGGGCGATCATGTCCCGGCGCTCGTCAATCGCAGGCCCACCCGCAAGCCCGCCGCCCGGACCGGATCGGGTGTCCATCTGGCCGGATCAGAAACGGTACTGCAACTGGACGCCATAGGTCCTTGGCGGGGTCAGACTGACCGTCCGCGCCACCGTGCCGGCCGGAACCGTGCCGCCCAGGAACGACGGCGTGACTTCGGTGCCCGACAGGTTGTCATATCCCCAGGTGTTGAAGACGTTCTTGGCGAAGGCGATGATGGTGTAGCGCCTGTGCACATCGTTCCAGGACAGGCGCAGGTCCACCTGGGTGTAGGACGGCGCGAGGCTGTAGGGACGGTTGAAGACGCTGTCATAGGTCGCGTCCTTCCAGAACAGGCTGGCCGACAGGTTGAGCGACCCCCGCTCGAACTCGAAGGTGTAGTTCCCGTTGACCCCGACCTTGTTGCGCGGTGACTGCGGAACGGTCTGGCCGACCAGACTCTGGGGTTGCTGGCCGGACGACGTCGGAGCGCCGACCGGGCGAGCCAAGGGCTGCAGGGCGTAGGGATCGGCGCCATCGATGAAGCAACACCCCTGGCGGACCGTCGCGTCCAGATAGCCATAGCTGAGCAGGAACTGCAGGTGGCGCGTGGCCTGCCAGTGGCTCTCCAGCTCGAAGCCCCAGGAGACAGAATCCTTGAGGTTGAAGAACTCGGTCATCGCCACCGAGGCGGTGTTCACGGTCAGGGGCACCTGAAGGTTCTGGTAGTCGTAGTAGAAGGCCGCCAGGTTCACATCCAGCGTGGAGCCGAACCGGTGTTTCGCGCCGACCTCGAAGGCGTCGACCGTTTCCGGGGCCGTCTCGGGACCAGGCGATATGCCGCCGGCGTTGAAGCCGCCGGATTTGTAGCCGCGACTGTAGCGTGCGTAGGCAAGGGTGTGATCGTCGGGCGTCCAGCTCAGGCCGGCCGTGCCCGTCGCCGCGCTCCAGCGGCCTGACAGCACCCGTCTGGCGATACCCGTCGCTGGGTCGATCACCGGCCCCGACACCACGCCCGGATCCTGGGCGTAGGAGATGATCGACGGCGAGGCCGTGATGTCCAGCGCCGGGGTGTAGATTCCGTAGGCCGCCGGGGACGCGCAGGCCGCGCTGAGGCACAGGGCGCGGAAGCGTTCCTCACCGTACTTGTGGTCGTCGGTATAGCGGATCCCGCCGGTGAACTTGAGCGTGCTTGTCGCCTGCCAGTCGGCCTGGGCGAAGACCGCGTAGGACGTGGTGTGGATATTGCCGTTGGCGTAGACCACGTCGCCGGACGGATTGGCTGGGGCCGGGCCCGTGCCGATGATGTTGCTTGGCGCCAGGATCTGCGGCTGGGCCGGCATGGCGAAGTGATCCTGCTGGTCGAACTGTTCGTGGTAGTAATAGACGCCGCCGACCCACTGCAGGCTGCCGGACCCGGTGGAGCTCACGTCGACCTCGTGGCTCTGAAAGGTCTTGTTTTCCTCGTAGTTGAACTGCTGGGTCGCGTCGATCGTCAGCGGCGCGGTGAAGGAACAAAGACTATAGGGTGAGCACGGGAACGGATAGGATTTGACGGCAGTGTTATCCAGTTCGGTTGTCTGCTTGTAGTCATAGTGCTGGATGCCGCCGATGTACTTCACTTCGAAGCCAGGCAGGCGCCAGGTGACATGCGCCGTCAGGCCGTGGTCCGGGCTCAACCGCGAGGTCTGGGTGGTGTTGGTGCAGAAGTTGCGCGGATTGGCGATCCCCGGATTGGTCGCGCAATTGCCGAGCGCCGAGTAGCCCGCCGTGAGATAACCGAAGGCGCTGCCCGGCGTCAGCCCGCCGACCGGGAACGGCGCGTAGTCGTAGGGATCGATGACGTTGCTGCTGCGCGGGTTGCCCTGGCTCTCCTGGGTAAACGCCTTGATCCAGACATCTACCTTGTCGCCCAGCTTGGCGTCGATCTGGCCTTCGATGTAGTGGCCGTTGCCGCGCCCGCCCTCGCTGCGACCGCCGGCGAGGTTGTGGAAATAGCCCTGGCTCTGACGGTTCTCCGAGGCCGCCAGGCGGAAGCGCAGGCCCGGGGCGATCGGTCCGGACAGGGCGCCTTCGACGTTCACCACGCCATAGTCGCCGAAGGTCGCGCGGACCTCGCCCTGGAAGGTGTCGGTGGGGCGGCGGGAGATGGCGTTGACCGCCCCGCCGATCGAATTGCGGCCATAGAGCGTGCCCTGCGGGCCCCGCAGGATTTCGGCCCGGTCGATGAACAGCTCGTCGCCCGCCGCCGAGACGGTCGCCGAGTTGTAGACCCCGTCGACATAGGTGGCGACGCCGGGATCACTGCCGACGGTGTTGGTCTCGCGCCCGACCCCGCGCAGAAACAGGCGGTCGGTCGAGGATGAATAGGAGAGGCCCGGCGTGAAATCGGTATAGTCTTGGATCGTGTCCAGGCCGATCAGCTCGCGTTCCCGGCCGGTGAACGCGGTGATCGCCTCCGGCACACGGTCGAGTTTCTGCTCGCGCTTTTCAGCAGTGACGATCACCTCCGAGACGTTGATCGCGGTGTCGGATCTGGCCGGGGCCCCGGCGGCGGTCGCGGTGGCGGCGACGGCCAGAATCGCGCACGCGGCGGCTCCGGCGAAAAGTTGCGTATTCATGGCGTTCCCCTCTTGTCGCCAGACTCATGCGGCCTGGTCGTTGGTTCAGAAGTCCGGGTCTCAGGGCGCTCCCGGCCGCGTTGGCCTCCACACCTCGCTCGGTTGGGCGAGTCCGCGGCTGACAAAGGTTTCGACGGCTTCGAGGACGGCAAGGGTCTCGACGACGAGATCCAGCGCGCCGCCACTGTCCACCCAGCGCCGGTGAACCATGATGTTGCCGCCGACGATCATGTTGGCGATCAGGGTCGGCCGGTAATCCGTGGCGGCGTCCAGGCCGAAATCCTCGGCGATATAGCCGGCCAGAAGCTCGATCTGCCGGCGTTCGTAGGCCATCCAGGTGGCCGTGAAGTCGTCATCGGCGCCGAACAGGCGGCCCATCGCCAGATTGTGCCTGGCGCGACGCACATGGTGACGCGCGGCGCCCTCGGTCAGCCGCCGCATGAAGTCGAAGAACGGCCGCTTTCCGCGGTTCTCGGCGATCACCTCGGCCAGCCGGTCGAGGACCCGCTCGGAGATGGCCTCGCCGAGTTCGCGTTTCGACCGGAAGTGCGTGAAAAGCGTGGTGATGTGAATGTCGGCCGCCTCGGCGATGGCCAGCATGGTGGCGTTGGTGAAACCGACCTTGCCGAACAGCGCCTCCGCGGCGTCGACGATGCGCTGGCGCGTCTCCTGCTTGCGGCGGGAGCGCCGGGGGAATCGTCCAGTCGGGGACCGACTGGCCTCCCGCGCCTCTGACATCCGCAGCCCCCTGTTGCGACTGCAACTGCAAGTCACAAAATTCTTAATCCGCGACTTCAGTCTAGTGCAATAGATAATTCGATGCCTTAATCGACTTCGTCGGCGCAGGGGAGCCTGAGCCGGGGCGCGGCGGCCCGCGCGGCGATCGCCGTGACGGCAGGGGGAGGCAGGCGGTGGGGCTTACGGACAGCGAGAAGGAACAGTTCCGCAAACTCGGCTATGTGATCCGGCCGGGGATGCTGGACGCGGCGCGGTCGGCCGCGGTCGTTGCGGAGATCGACCGCTATGTCGAGGTCGAGCCCCGGTTCGATGGCCGCAACATCAGCAACTATGACCAGCTCTGCGGCCTGGTGGTGGATCCGGAGACCCTGGCGATCACCCAGGACGTCATGGGCGAGGCGGGCTTCAGCTTCCATCACTGTCACGCGGCGCGGCATGATCCGGGCCTGCCGGGCGTGCCGTGGCACCACGACTATGAACAGGTACCGCAGACCAACCGCAGTCACATTCAACTGCATGTGCTTCACTATCTGGACGGGCTGAACGGCACGGTGGGGGATCTGCTCCTGCTGCCGCGCAGTCACCGCTCGGTCATGCGCCGGGACGCCCTGGCCTTTCTCGGCGTCGAGGACATTCCCGGGACCGTGGTGGTCAACGACCTGCCGCCCGGCAGCGTGGTCTTCGTCCATTCGGCGGTGGTTCACGCCAGGCGGGCCCAGCCCGGCGGCGGCGACCGCAAGCGCTATTTCATCGACATCGCCTTCGTGCAGCATGGCGTCCAGTGGCCGTCCTACGGGCGTGAAGGCTGGCGAAACACCCTGGCCAGCATGGACGCCAAGCATCATCAGGCGGACCGCCCGGGCCTGTTCGACGCCGACGCCTTCTTCGACATCGCCGAGGCGGTCTCGCGGGTCCAGGGCTCGGCCGGCAGCCTGGCGATGCGCCTGCCGGAGGTCCCGGCGGCCGAACGGCCGGTGTCCGGCCGAATCCCGATCGTGCAGTAAGCCGCCTGACGATGACCGGCCCCGCACTGCCCGTTCCCTCCGAGATCGACACACCCTTCGCGCTCGACGGGGCGACCCTCGAAGGTTTCCGCCGCAACGGCCATACGGTGGTGCGGGGACTGGCCAGCGCCTCGGAGGTCGCCCGGTTCGCCCCGCCGATCCTGGCCCAGGAGCGAAGGCTGGCCGAGAAGGCCCCGCCCCTCGCCGAGCGGGGGACCTATTTCAAGGCGTTCCTGCAGGGCCACAATCTGTGGACCCGGGACGAGGCGATCAAGCCGTTCGTCTTCTCGGCCCGGTTCGCCAGGGTTGCGGCCGAACTGATGGGGGTGGCGGGCGTTCGCCTCTATCACGACCAGTCCCTGACCAAGGAGCCCGGCGGCGGCCACACGCCCTGGCACCAGGACCAGACCTACTGGCCGCTCGACACCAGCGACACGATCACCATGTGGATGCCTCTGGTGGACGTGCCCGAGACGGTGGGCTCGATGACCTTCGCCAATGGCACCCATCTTCGCGGCGACCTGGGGCCCTGGGTCATCGGCGACGAGTCGGAGGCGGCCTTCTCGGAGCTGGTCGAGCGTGACGGCTTCGAGACGGCGACCCACGGCGCGCTCAAGGCCGGCGACGCCACCTTTCACCGGGGCTGGACCCTGCACCGGGCGCCGGCCAACCCCACGACCCTGATGCGGTCGGTGATGACCATCATCTGGTACGCTGACCAGACCCGCGTGAGCGCGAACCTGGCCGGTGTGAGGGCGATGGATCACCAGTTCTGGCTGAATGCGATCCCGCCGGGCGAGGTCGCGGACGGCCCCCTGAATCCCCGGCTCTGGCCGCGATAGGCCGTCGTCCGGCGGACGCCCCGGCCATGCTCGATCCCTCCCATCCCATCTGGCGGCACGCGCTGGCCTTCGATGTCGCGCCCCCGTCTTCGGACCAGGGCCTGCCGATCGGCGATGGCCTGATCGGCGCAAGCCTGTGGAGCGACGGCCGGCCGCTGACCCTCTCCCTCGACCGCGCCGATCTCTGGGACCTGCGGCCGATCCCCGAATATGAGGGCCCCGACTACCGCTGGGATGTCGTCGCCGAAGCCCACCGGGCCGGCGAACACGACAGGCTGAAGACCCTGCTTGAGGCGCCCTATGACCGGGCGGGACCGACGCGGCTGTCGGCAGGGCGACTTGAGCTCGATTTCCCCTCACCGGCGGTTCGCTGGCGGCTTGAACGGGCCACGGGCGTGGCCCGGGTGGACTTTGGCGATGGCGCCGTCCTCGAGGGGTTCATCACCGCGGCGGGGAGCGTCGGTCGGCTGAAGGTCCAGGGGGCGGCGCCGGTCGCAAGGCTGGTGACCCCGCCCTTCGCAGGGCCGCCCGAGGGACTGGCGCCGGCGGGCGGCTTCAGTCTCAGCCGGCACAACGCCTGGGATCTCGGCTACCCGCCGCCGTTCCGGTTGACCGGGGATGATGTCGAGGGGTTCGTGCAGGACGGCTTCGGCGGCTTTGCCTTCGCCGTGGCCCTGACCTGGAAGACCGCCGGCGCCGACTGGCTGGCCGCCTGGCGTATCGAGACCGGAGACGCAGCCGACCCCCGGCTCGGGACGCACGCGATCTCCATCGCCAGGGCGGCGCTGAACCGGGATTTCGACGATGACGCCCGCGATGCGGCGGCCTGGTGGGCCGACTACTGGTCCCGCGGACGCGTGACCCTGCCGGAGGTCGCGGTCGAGCAGACCTATTATGCCGGCCTCTCGCAGTTCGGCGCGGCGGCGCGGCGCGGGCGCCCGCCGGCGGCGTTGCAGGGGGTCTGGACCACGGATGACGGCCGGTTGCCGCCCTGGAAGGGGGACTACCACCACGACCTGAACACCCAGATGACCTATTGGCCGGCCTATGCGGGCGACCAGCTGGAAGCGGGCCTCGGCTTTCTGGACTGGCTCTGGCTGACCCGCGAGGCGTGCGAGGACTGGACGCGGCGGTTCTACGGCGTGGACGGGTTGAACGCGCCGATGACGGCCGACCTCGCCAACCGCCAGATCGGCGGCTGGCGTCAGTACACCCATTCGGTGTCGACGGGGGCCTGGCTGGCCCATCACTTCCACCTGCACTGGCGCTACAGTCAGGATGGCGGGTTTCTCGCGGACCGCGCCTATCCGTATCTGAGCGCGGTCTGCCGGTTCGTCGAGGCGATCAGCGAGGTTCGCGACACCGAGGGTTTTCGCTCGGTGGCGCTGTCCTCATCGCCCGAGGTGGGAGACAACCGGCCGGAGGCCTGGTTCGCGCAGTTCACGAACTATGATCTGACGCTGTTTCACTGGGTCCTCGGCGCCGCGGCGGATATGGCCGAGGCGCTTCGCCTGTCCGGGGACGCCGGCCACTGGCGCAGGGTGCAGGGCGAACTGCCGCCCTTCCGCCTGTCGGACACGGGCGAGCTGCTGGTGGCGGCGGACGTCGCCTACCCGGGCCATCACCGGCACTTCTCCCACGCCCTTGGCGTTCACCCGCTGGCGACGTTCGCCGGGATCGACGGTCCGGGCGCGGCGCGGCGGATCGCGCGGGCGACGGTCGCCGGGGTCGACGCGGCGTCGGGCGACTTCTGGATGGGATACAGCCACGCCTGGGCGGCGGCTCTCTCGGCCCGCATCGGCGACGGCGAGACAGCGCGCCGCCGGCTGGTTGGTTTCTCCGAGGCCTTCGTCTTCCCCAACGGCTTTCACGCCAACGGTGACTGGCGTGGACGGGGCTATGGCAAGGCGCCTTTCGGGGCGTTCACCCTGGAAGGGGCGATGGGCGCGTCGGATGCGGTCCAGACCATGCTGTTGCAGAGTACGCCGGGGACACTGCGGCTGTTTCCCGCCCTGCCGGCGGACTGGAGCACGGTGTCGTTCGACGGTTTGCGCGCCGACGGCGCCATCCTGGTCTCGGCGGCGATCGAACAGGGTCGGCTGGCGAGGGTGTCATTGAACCCGCAGGCGCGGGCGCGCATCACAGTGGCCCTAAGGGACCGGGCCCCGGCGCTTGAGCTTGACCTCCGGGCTGGCACAGCCGTCGAACTCGACGCCGGGTCGCTGGCCGCCCTCGAGGCCGCCCAGGCGATGGCGTGGTGACCCCTTCGGTCGCACCGGGTCGGCGTTTCGGGCGCGCCGCCGATCACCAGCGGAGCGCCTGCCCATGTCCCTGAAACGCTTCGATCTGGCCGGCCGGGCGGCGCTGGTGACCGGCTCGTCCCGAGGCATCGGCCTGGCGCTGGCGCGCGGCCTGGGCGAGGCGGGGGCGCGGGTGATGCTGAACGCGCGCGACCCCGCGCAGACGCAGGCCGCCGCCCAGGCGCTGCGGAACGACGGCGTCGAGGCCGAGGCCTGCGCCTTCGACGTGACCGACCCCGGCCAGGTCGCCGACGCCATAGCCGACTGCGAGCGCCGGACGGGCGGGCTCGACATACTGATCAACAACGCCGGCATCCAGCGGCGCGGTCCGTTGCTGGATGCGCCCGAGGAGATATGGGCCCAGGTGCTCGACACCAATCTCACGGCGGTCTTCCGTATCGGCCGCGAGGTGGCCAGGCGCATGGCGCCACGCGGCAAGGGCCGGATCATCAACATCGCCTCGCTGATGAGCGAGGTGGCCCGACCCGGTGTCGGGCCCTATGCGGCGGCCAAGGGCGGGGTGAAGATGCTGACCCGAGCGATGTGCGTCGAGTGGGCCCCGTTCGGGATCAGCGTCAACGCCATCGGCCCGGGCTACTTCGCCACCGAACTCAATGCGGAACTGGTCGCGGACGCGACCTTCGACGCCTGGATCCGCGCCCGCACCCCGGCGGGGCGCTGGGGCGATGTGGAAGAGCTGGTCGGCGCCGCTATCTTCCTCGCCTCCGACGCCGCCAGCTTCGTCAACGGCCAGGTTCTCTATGTCGACGGCGGCGTGCTGGCCGGCCTGTAGGGCCTGGGGGGCACGGGCCGCGGGATCGTTTCTCACCCGATCACCACGGTGGCCCGCAGCGCCTCCGCCGATGCGGAGGAGCCGCCCACAAAGACCGTGTGGGCGCCCGCCTCCAGACGCCAGCGTCGCGTCGCAGGGTCCCACCATCGCAGATCGTCGAGGGCGACACGCAGGCGGACGATGCGGGTCTGGCCGGGCTGCAGGGGCGTCCGGGCGAAGGCCTTCAACAGCTTGCGGGGCCGCTTCACCTCGGCGCCGGGGAAGCCGACATAGAGCTGCGTGACCTCGTCGGCGCCGACCGCGCCGTCGTTGCGAATGGCCACCTCGACCTCAAGCGCGGTGGGGGTCAGACGCGTCCTGAGGCTCCGGTAGGTGAAGCTCGTGTAGGACAGTCCAAATCCGAAGGGATAGGCCGCCGGCGCCCCCCTGTCCTCCAGCAGGGTGTATCCATGCAGCGGTCCGTAGCGGATCGTGTCGGCCTCGGCGTCGAAGAACGGCAGGTCGGCCTCGTCGAACGGCGCGGTGAACGGCAGCTTGCCCGAGGGCGAGACGTCGCCGAAGAGGAGGGCCGCCAAGGCCCGGCCGCCTTCCATGCCATTATAGAAACTCTGCAATATCGCCGGCGCCTGGTTGTCCCACTCGGGCGTGATGACCGCTGAACCGGCGACGACGACCACCACGGTTCGCCGGTTCGCCGCAGACGCGGCGCGGATCAGGGCGACCTGATCGGGCGGCAGCCGCAACGACCTGCGATCCCCGCCGAAGCCACGCCGCCGTCCCGCGGCCGGCTCCACCGACTCATCGAGCGGGATATCGCCGGGGATGTACTCCCCTTCATCCTCGGCCGTATAGCCGACCACCACGATGCAGACGTCCGATCGGGCGGCGGCCGTGGCCGCCGCCGCCGGATCCGTTTCGTCGGCGACAATCACCTCCGCGGCCGGCGGCAGCGCGCGTTCGATCCCGGCCAGGGCGGTGATCACATAGGGTGGGCAGACGCGGGAGGACCCGCCGTCGCCGGTGTTCTCGAGCCGGGCCAGACGCCCGAGCACGGCGATGCGTTTGACCGCGTCACGGTCGAACGGCAGCACGCCCTGGTTCTTCAGCAGCACCGCGCCTTTGCAGGCCGCCTCATAGGCGAGTTCGCGATGGGCGGCGCAGGCGACGAGGTCTTCGGGGTAGGCCGGCAGAGGATCTTCCGCGCAGGCCATCCGGAACTGCGTGCGGAGAATGCGTCCGCAGGCCTGGTCGATGACCTGCGGCTCGACCTGGCCGCCTTCCACTGCCGCAACCAGGGCGGCGCCGAAAACCAGGGGTTCGGGGTTCTCGACGTCCAGTCCGGCGCTCGCTCCATAGACCTTGTAGACGCCCCGCACCCAGTCGGAGTGGACGAAGCCGCTGAAACCCCACTCGCCGCGAAGGATATCGGTGAGCAGCACGCGGTTCTGGCCGCAGTATTCGCCGTTCACCTGATTATAGGCGCTCATCACGCTGGCGCAGCCGGCGTCGAGGATGCGCTTGAAGTGCGGCAGATAGACCTCGCGCAGGGTGCGTTCATCGACCTGGACGTCCACCTTGAAGCGGGCGTTCTCCATGCTGTTGAGGGCGAAGTGTTTCACGCTGGCGACGACGTTGTGCGCCTGGATGCCCTGCGACAGGGCCGCGCCCATCTCACCCAGCAGGTGCGGATCCTCGCCATAGGTTTCCTGCGCCCGTCCCCATGCAGGATGGCGCAGCAGGTTGACGCAGACGGCGCCGGTCATCGAGCGGCCGAGCGCCCGGATCTCGACGCCCATCGCCTCGCCGATCCGCCGTTCCAGATCGACGTCGAAACTGGCGCCCCGCGCCATGGTGACGGGAAAACAGGTGGATTCCCCTGCGCCGACCCCGCGCGGTCCGTCCGTGAAATAGAGCGGCTCCAGCCCCAGCCGTTCACAGCCGCCACCCGCCCGATAGGGGTCGGCGAAGAGGCGTCCCCTGCTGGCCTGAAAGCTGGCGAAAAACCCCTGGCCGGACATCATGCCGACCTTCTCCGCCAGCGTCATGGCGCCGATCAGGGCGTCCACGGCCGTCGCGATGTCGGCGTCGCTCGCGCCCTTCGGCGGCGGCTGCGGCAGGGTGGGCGACGTCATGAGTTGTTCCTCGCCGAACGCGTTCTTGGTGTGAGGCGGCGTCAACGGCGCGCGCCCTCAGCCCGCAGGCATGAAAGCGGACCCGGCGGACGATCGGTCCTGGCGAGGTCATCTGTCCAGCCCCGCCGGCGCGACACCTCCGCACGGGGCGCGACTGCGTTTCCCCACAGGCCTCGGATGACCGGGTCAGGCCTGCTAGAGTTCGCCTCCGCGGAGCAAGCCCAATGAGCGACCATATCAGGGACAAGGTGATCGTCGTGACCGGAGCCGGCGGGGGCTTCGGTCGGCTGATCAGCGTCAAGGCGGCGGCCCTGGGGGCGCGGATGGTCTGCGCGGACATCGACGCGCCGGTCCTGGACGCCACCGTCCAGGCCATCCTGGGCTCCCGAGGCCAGGCCATCGGCCGGCCCACCGACGTGACCGACGCCGCCGCCATGGCGGCTCTGGCCCAGGCGGCGGTGGAGCGGTTCGGGCGGATCGACGTGATGATCAACAACGCCGGGATCATGCCGCTGGCCTTCTTCGCCGATCATGCGGCGGCCGCCGCCCTGTGGGCCCGCTGCATCGACATCAACATCAAGGGGGTGCTGAACGGCGTCATGGCCGTTCACGACCAGATGATCGCCCAGGGCCGCGGGCACGTCGTCAATATCTCGTCGATCTACGGCAACTTCCCGGTCGCCGGGGCCGGGGTCTATGGCGCGACCAAGGCGGCGGTGAATTTCCTCTCGGAATGCCTGCGGGTGGAATCCCAGGGCAAGATCAAGGTGACAACCATAAAGCCCACGGGGGTGCCCGCGACGGGCCTGGGCGCGGGCATCGTCAATCCCGCCGCGATCGTCGGCATCCTGGGCCAGAACACCCAGTCGTATCTGGCCACCATGGGGGCCATGGCCTCGGGCGGGCTGACCGCCGCCAAGACGAACCCGGACAGCGTCGAATACGCCGCCCTCAGCCCCGACTACATCGCCGATCAGGTCATCCACGCGATCAACCAGCCCTGGGGCGTCTCCCTGGGCGACATCACTATCCGCGCGTCCGGCGACGGGTATATTCTGTAGGCGGGTCCTCGAGATGCGCACACTCACCGGGGTCCTGGTCGCGGTTCTCGTGGCCGCGCTCGCGCAGGCGGCCTCCGCACAGACACCCCCCGACCCGGGGGCGAAGGTCAGGCTGGCCCAGCTGTTTCTCGCCACCAGTCACCACCGCGAGATCATTGCCCATGCCTATGAGAGAGAGATGAAACTGTCCTGGCACTTCTGCAAGGACAGCCGGTGCAGGACCGACCTTGATGACGCCATCGACCGGACCATTCCCCCGCTGATGGACCAATATGAACTCGACTATGCGAAACTTCTGGCCGCCCGGCTTTCGGAAGGGGATCTGCAGGCGGCCCTGACCTTCGCCCGTTCGCCGGAGGGGCAGGCGGTCGCCAACGCCCAGGATTCCGCGGCCGAGGACATAGGGGCCCTCGGCCACCAGTATTCAGCGCTCATCTACGTCGGAATCTCAAACATCTTTTGCGCCAGGCACAAGGACATCTGCACCGTGAAGAGCGATCACCTCTTCCGGACCCCCGGCGAATAGACTGGCCTGACGGCCCGGCTTCGTGCCTATCCTGCGCCGTCGGCAGGCGCCGGGGGCGCCCCGCCGGGAGACGGAGGACGCCCATGACCCTCTCGACGGCGGACGGCGGGACCGTGACCGCCCGGCTGGCGCGGCGCCTGGTGGCCCTGCGCGGCGCGCCCCTTTCGCCGCGGGCCGTCACCGTCGCCAGGCAATGCCTGCTCGACTGGCTGGGGGTAACCCTGGCGGCGCGGCGCGAGCCCCTGGTCGCCATCCTGGCCGACGAACTGGCGCCCGGCGACAACGCCGGCGACTGCACCCTGATCGGGCTGGGCCGCCGCGCCGGCCTGCTGGACGCGGCGTTGATCAACGGCGCCGCCGGCCACGCCCTGGACTTCGACGACGTGATCTCGCCCATGGGGCACCCCACCGCCCCGGTGGCGCCCGCCGTCCTGGCCCTGGCGGAGGTGCTGGGCGCATCCGGCAAGGCCTTGGTCCGCGCCTTCATCACCGGGCTGGAGGCCGAGTGCCGGATCTCGGCCCTGATGGGCCCGTCGCACTATGCGAAGGGCTGGCACACCACGGCCACCTTCGGGACATTCGGCGCAGCGGCGGCTTGCGCCGAGCTGCTCGGCCTGGACGAGACTGGCCTGCTGCACGCCCTGGGCGTGGCCGGCACCCAGGCGGCGGGGCTGAAGAGCGTGTTCGGGACCATGTCCAAGCCGCTGCATGCGGGCAAGGCGGCGCAGAACGGCCTGCTGGCGGCCCGGCTGGCGGCGCGCGGCTTCACCAGCTGCCCCGATATCCTGGGCGCCGTCCAGGGCTTCGCCGACACCCAGTCCTCGACGGTCGACCGGGCCGCGGCGGAGGCGGAGCGGGACCAGCCCTGGGTGGTGGAGGCGCTCTTCAAGTATCACGCCGCCTGCTATCTGACGCACAACGCCATAGAGGCGGCCAACGCGCTGCGATGCGCCCACGGGATCGATCCGGCGGCCGTGGAGGCGGTGCTGATCGAGGTGGGAAACGTCCATCTTGGGGTGTGCAACATCGCCGCGCCGCGCACCGGCCTGGAGTGCAAGTTCTCGCTTCGCATGACCTGCGCCCTGGCGCTGTCGGGCGAGGACACCTTCGACGACGCGCTGTTCAGCGACAAGACCGCGGGCAGGGCCGACCTGGCGGCCCTGTGCGAACGGACCCGGGTCGAACCCACGGCGAAGGGCCCGGCGACGCGGGTGAACGTGCGCCTGACCGACGGCCGCGAACTGGTCGGCGAGGCCGACGTGGCCGTTCCCGAACGTGACCTGCCGGCCCAGCAGGCCCGCCTGGAGCGCAAGTTCCGCCTGCTGACCGGCGATGTGCTGCAGCCGCAGGCGGCGGAGGATCTGGTGCGGCTGATCGCCGACCTCGACCGGCAGTCGGACCTGGGCGGCCTGTTCGCCCGGCTGTCGGACGGCCTTCGGCGGGAGCGGTCACGACCCTGACCGGCGGCTGGGTCGAGACGACCGTCCTGGCGGATTACGGCCGAAGATCACCGTCGGGTGGGCTTGCCCAGCAGCTTGTCGGAGATGATGCGCTGCTGGATCTCCGAGGTGCCTTCGAAGATCTTCGTGAGCCGCGCATCGCGCCAGTACCGCTCCACCGGATGCAGGGTCGTGTAGCCCGCTCCACCCAGAATCTGCAGCGCCTCGCTGGTCACCCGCTCGGCCATCTCGGAGGCGAAATATTTCACCATCGAGGTTTCGACGGTGGCCGGACGCCCCGCGTCGATGAGGGCGCAGGTGTGATACATCAACTGCCGGGCCGCCTCGATCTCGGTGGCCATGGTCGCGATCTTGAAGCGGATGGCCTGAAAGTCCGAAATCGGAACGCCGAACTGGACGCGCTCACGGGCATAGGCCGAGGCGTGATCCAGAGCCGCCTGAGCCAGGCCGATTGACCGCGCCGCGGTGTGGGCGCGTGCCACTTCCAGACTGGCCGCCGTCGCCTGGAACGCCCGACCCTGGCTTGAGCTCTCGCTGGCCACGGGCGTGCGCACACTCTCGAAGCGCAACTCCCAGGTCTTCCAGCCGAAATAGCCGATTTTCGGGATCGGGCTGCCGTGGCAACCGGCGGGAAGCTCGCCCCGGGGCTTTTCCACGATCACCGACACCGTGCCCGCCCGGCCATCGGGAGCGTCGGGATCGTCAATTCGGCACAGCACGCTGATGAAGTCGGCGCCGTCGGCGAAGGTGCACCAGTACTTGTTGCCGGTGATCACCCACTCGTCGCCGTCACGGCGGGCGCGGCAGGCCACGCTCGACAGATCAGACCCGGTCTGTGGCTCTGACAGGGCTGCCGCCCCGAGAAACTGACCGCGGACCATGGCCTCGATCTTCGCCCGGCGCACGGTCTCGGGCCCGTGGATCGACCGATAGAAGCCGTTGCCACGGGCGATGATGCTGGCCACGCTCATCCAGCCGCGCGCCAGCTCCTCGGCGACGAGGCAGTATTCGAAGGCCCCCAGGCCCAGCCCGCCGTATTCCGGCGGGATCATGATGCCGAAGAAGCCCAGTTCCCCCATCTTGTCGATGAGCTCGCGCGGGATATCGCCCTTGACCGGGTCGAGGCGATTGGCGACGGGGGTAACCTCCTCGTCGGCGAACCGCCGGGCGAGATCGCGAATCAGGATCCGGCCCTCGGTCAAATGGCCGAAGGCCGCGGTCGTCGGGTCCATCAGACATCGCTCCGTTCGGTGACGATCCGGTCGAGGATCGGCAGCAGGTAGTCCATGAAGGCGTCCGGGTTCTCGCTCATCGGGAAGTGGCCGACACCGTCCATCCCCCGCCAGGTCGATCCGGCGATGGCCGCGTGGGCCGCCTGGCCCAGCTCCATGGCGCCGCTGGTGTCGTACTCGCCGTTGAGGATGTGCACGGCGACCCGGGAGGTGTCGATGCCGGAGGCGGTCTCGCGAAGATCGCAGTCTACGACGTAGTACCAGAGGTCTCCCCGGAAGGCCGGCGGCCAGCCCGCCGCATAGACCTGGCTGGTCTCCTTGCGGTAGGCCTCCGGCGAGGTCGGACTCATCAGGGAGTCCATCATCCGGGCCTTGTAGTCGTTGCTGATCTGGGGATGCCAGAGCGCGTCCAGGGCCTCGAAGGGCACGTCGATGTTCAGGGCGCCCTCCACCGCGATGACCGCGCTGAAGACGTCGGGGTGATGCAGCGCAAGGTCGAGGGCCAGCAGGCCGCCGACCGAGCAGCCCATATAGACCGGCCGGTCGAGATCCAGGGCGCGGGCCAGGGTCACCGGCACTGACCGCAGGAAGCCCGCCTCCAGCCGGTATTCCTCGGCCCACCACTTCGGTCCGACGGGCGGCAGCGACTTGCCGTGGAACGGCAGGTCGTAGGCGATCAGCCGGAAGCGGCTGGTGATCTCCGGCCGCTCGAAGAGGTGGCGCCATTGGACGCCGTGGCAGCCGGCGGTGTGCTGCAGCAGGACCGGGATCCCCTGCCCCGCCTCCTCGAAATAGATGCGGTAGTCCTGGCCCTGCAGGTCCAGGTGGATGTAGCGCCCCACGGGGGCGTCGATTGATCCGTGCGGGCGCCGCTCGACCGGCGCCGGAACCGCCAGGGGCGGACGCAGCAGCTCCACCGCCCGCATCACCGCCGGATAGTACTGGGCGAACAGCACCGGATCGGCGTCGACGGCCATGTCGGTGGCCGAGGTGAGCTGCGAGATGTCCTTGAAGAAGCGCGGCGGCCGGGCGGCCAGAAGCTTCTCCCAGGTCGCCTCGGGCGCGCACAGGGCGATGACCCCGGCCCCGCCGCGGTCGACCGGCCCGGCCGAGACGGCCCCGTCCGCGACACGGACCGCCAGGTCGCCCGACGGGCGCTCGAGCCTGAGCCCGCCGGTCCAGTGGCGCGCGGCCAGGCGGAACTCGCCGTCGGCGTTGCAGGCCTCGGCGAATCGGGCGGACGGGTTGGACGACATCGGCTCAGGCCTCCGGCGCGGGGGTGTGGGACATGGGGATGGTCGGGCTCACATCCCGTACAGTTCGGCCTTGTCGAGCGTGTTCCTGACCAGGCGCAGGACGGCGACGTCGACCATCACCCCGTCGACCTGGACCGCGCCCAGCCCGCGCCCCTCGGCCTCGTAATAGGCGTCGCGCATCCGGCGGGCGCGGATGACCTCGGCCTCGCTGGGCGAGAACACCTCCAGGGCCGGGGCGATCTGCGAGGGGTGGATGGCCCACTTGCCGACCATGCCCAGAGCCTTGGCCCGCTTGGCCTCCTGCCGGAAGCCGTCCTCGTTCTTGAAGTTGGCGTAGGGGCCGTCGACGGCGTCGATTCCGGCGGCGCGGGCGGCCATGGTGATCCGCCAGCGGGCGTAGTGGAAGATGTCGCCAGGATAGCCGCCGTCGCCGCCGATATCGCGCGTGTCGATGCCCTGCGAGCCGGAGTAGTCGCCCATGCCGAAGATCAGGCACTCCAGGCGCTCGCTGCTGCGCGAGATCTCCTCGACGTTCTGCAACGCCTGAACCTCCTCGATCAGCACCTCGATGCCGATCCGGTTGGTCATCTTCAGGCGCTTCTCGAGCTGCAGCAGCATCCGGTCGAGAAACACCACGTCGGCCGCCGAATAGGGCTTGGTGAGCATGATGGTGTCGATATTGGCGCCGGCCTTCTCCACCACGGTGATGATGTCGCCGTGGCACCATTCGGTGGTCACGTCGTTGATGCGCACGCAGCGGGTCTTGCCGGTCCAGTCGAGATTGTTCAGCGCCCAGGCGATCTTGTCGCGCGCCTCGACCTTGACGCTCGGCGCCACGGCGTCCTCCAGGTCGCAGAAGACGTGGTCGGCGGCGGACTCGGCGCCCTTCTGCAGCATCTTCTCGCTGCTGCCGGGCACGGAGAGCTGTGAGCGGCGGGCGCGGCGGGGTCTCTGGGTCATTGTGGGGCTCCCTGGGGGTGGTCGAGCGCCCTGGCGGCGCGAAGGTCGATCAGGCTCTGGATCTCGTCGTCGGAGAGGCCGGCCAGCCTGAGTTGGGCGCGGGTGTGCTCGCCCAGCAGAGGGGCCCGGGTCCGCACGCCGCCGGGGGTGGCGGTCATCTTGATCGGCACGCCGGCGACGCGGACGGGATCCCCTCCGGGCTGCTCCACCTCGGCCAGCATGCTCCGCGCGGCGAAATGGGGATCGGCCGCGATCTCGGCGATATTCAGCACCGGGCCATAGGGAATCCGTCCGCCCAGGCGGCGGTTCAGCTCGGCCTTTGTGAACCGCGACGTCCGCTCGCCCAGCGCGGCGAGGACCTCGGCCCGATTGGCGTTGCGGGCGGCGTGAGTGGCGAAACGGGGATCGGCCGCCAGTGCGGGCGCGTCGACGGCGGCGCACAGGGCGACGAAGGTCGGGTCCTGCTGGGCGGCGACGGCGATCCAGCCGTCGGCGGCGGGGAGCAGGCCGAAGGGGGTGAGGAACGGGTGGTGGTTGCCCTCGGGCCGGGAGACGACGCCCTGGATCGAGTGCTGGTAGACCATGCGCTCGCACACGGCCAAGACGGCGTCGACCATGGAGACGTCGACGAACTGGCCCTCGCCCGTGCGGCGGGCGTGGTGAACCGCCGCCAGCACCCCGAAGGCCAGCATCATGCCGGGGATGATGTCCCCGACCCCCGGGCCAACCTTGGTCGGGGTGTTGGCGTCGGGGCCGGTGATGGCCATGATGCCGCCCATGGCCTGGGCGACCGGGTCGAAGGCGGGCCAATCGACATAGGGCGAGGCGCCGGTGCGCGGATCGCCGAAGCCGCGCAGGGCTCCGTAGACGAGGCGGGGGTTGATCTCGCGGAGCACCTCCCAGCCCAGCCCCAGGCGCTCCATCACCCCGGCGCGGAAATTCTCGGTGACGGCGTCGGCGTCGCGGACCAGAGCCTTGAGGGCCGCCCGTCCGGCGTCGGTCTTCAGGTCCAGGCAGACGCTGAGCTTGTTGCGGTCGATGCTCTGGAAATAGCCGCCCAGCACCTTCTGCGCGTCGTCCTGGCGAAAGGGGCCGGCCTGGCGGGTCATGTCGCCTTCGGGGGGTTCGACCTTGATCACCTGGGCGCCGTGATCGGCGAGCATCATGGTGCCATAGGGTCCGGCCAGCATCTGGGTCAGGTCGATGACGCGGATGTCGGACAACGCGCCGAACGGGGCGCGCCCGGCCGTCGAGGCGGTCACCGGTTCGCCCAATGGCTCGTGCGCTTGATCAGCGCCTTGCGGTCGACCTGGGCGACCAGTTCGTCCTTCTGGTTGTAGCCGTAGTGCCGGAAGGTGACGTAACCGGCGTCTTCGCGCTCGGCCGGGGCGACGTCCAGCACTTCTGAGACCGCATAGAGGGTGTCGCCATGGCGCACCGGCCGGGCGAGCCGGATGTTGTCCAGCCCCACCTCGGCCAGGGCGTTCTCACAGCAGTCCTGGGTGGCCAGACCGAGCACCATGGAGAAGTTCACCCCGCCGTAGACCAGGATGCCGCCGAACGGCGACTTCGACATGGAATCCTCGTTGAAGTGCCCCTGGGCGGTGTTCATCACCAGATTGGTGATCAGCACGTTCTCCAGCGGGGTGATGGTCTTGCCGCGGGCGTGGCGGATGACCTGGCCGACCGCGAAATCCTCGAAATAGCTGTCGGCGCCCGTCAGGCGGGAAAGGTCGTCCATCACCCGTCTCCCGTCGGATTGCGTCGGCGCACGAGGTTCGAGCGCCGGAAGGCGCAGACGCGGCCGCCGGTCTCGTCGCGGCCCTCGGTGCGCCAGGTGACGATGCCGTTGGCAGGGTTGCTCTCCGAAAGGCGCTTTTCGAGGGTCTCGCTGGAGGCGGTAATCGTCGTTCCCGGATAGACGGGACGGTCGTAGACCAGCTCCCACACGCCCAGGAACGGTCCGCCGATCTCGGAGAGGTCCTCGACGCTGAGGCCGAGGGTGACGTTGAACACCAGCTGGGGGTTGACGACGATGTCGGGGTGGTCGTGGGCCCGGGCGTAGGCCCGGTTGAAGTAGAGCGGGTTGAACGCCAGGGTCAGGGTCGAGAACAGGGTCGCGTCGCTCTCCAGGATGGTGCGCCCCCAATGGTGGTCGAACGTCTGGCCGACCTCGAAATCCTCGAACAGACGGCCTCTGGGCCTGAGCACGGCGCGTGCGCGCGGATCGGCGTCGGTCGGCATGGCGTTCTCCCGCGGCGGAGTGTGCCCGCCCGGACGGCCGGCGCGCAACGCGGCGAACGCCTTGCGGGCCAATCATTACAGATGCAATGAAACCGTCATGAGCGCCTCGCCCGCCCGCAGGATCAAGTCGGCCGAACGGACGCTGGCCCTGTTCGAGCTGTTCTCGCGCGAGCAACGCCCGTTCACCGTCGGGCGGATCGCCACGGCCCTGAACATCCCCCAGCCGAGCGTCAGCATGCTGCTGCACAATCTCGAGACCCTGGGCTATCTCGAATACGACCAGACCTCGCGCACCTATGCGCCGAGCATCCGGGTGGCCCTGCTGGGCAGCTGGATCGATCGCAAATTCGGCCGGGCGGACGCCATCGGCCAGAAGCTGGGCGAGGTGCAGCGCGCGACCCGGCTGACCGCCTTCATCGGCATCCAGAACGGCTCTTCGGCGCAGTATGTGCTGACCCAGAACGCCGAGAGCCCCGACCGGCTGGAGGTGGTCTCCGGCGGCCACCGGTCGCTCACCTTCTCGGCCATGGGCAGGGCCCTGCTCAGCCTGAAACCCGACGCCGAGGTGCGCTCGTGGGTGCGGCGCTGCAACGCCGAGGCCATCGAGGCGCGGTTCCGGGTCAATGAGACGGCGTTCCTCAGCCTGATCGACGGCGTGCGCGAGCGCGGCTGGGCCGAGACCGACGGCGACGTGACCCCGGGCCTGGGCGCCATCGCCATGACCTTCGCCTCGCCCATGGGAACCGCCCCGCTGGCCGTGGGAGCGGGAGGGCCAAGCGCCCGGGTTGCGTCGCAGCGCGAGGCGATCTGCCAGGCGCTGAGGCGGTTCAGGGCGGCTTTCGGCTAGACCTGACGGGGCCAGCGCGGCGTGCGCGCTCACCCGCCGGGGTGGCCGCTTTCCCGGCCCAGCCACAGAGCCTCCATATTACGCCCCACAAACGCCTGCGGCAGGGATGGCGTCACGCCGTCCTTGCGCTCCTCGGCGGAAATCCTTCGCCTGGCGTCCTCGAAGGCGTCGTGGAGGGAAACGTCTTTCGCCGCGAGGCTGCCGAGGAAGGCCTCGCCGAAGACCGTGAGTCGGCGACTGTCATCGCATCCGAAAGAGGTGCGGTCCTTCGCCGCCGCGGTGATCACGATCGTATTGTCGTCGGCCAGAGCGGGGATCCATGTCGCTGCATAGCAGGCCGAGACGACGATGACCCGTCTGGCGACGCCCACCCCTTTCAACGCCTCTGCGGTCGACGCCGACGAAATCGGCTGCACCGAACGATAGCTGGCCAGCTCGCTCGAGAGTTCGGCCGTCCGGCTGCCATGTGAAGCCAGGTAGAGAAACAGAAGGTCCTGCCTGTGGTCGGCCTTCTCGCCGACAGCCCGGGCGATGGCGGCGATATTGGCGCGGGTGGCCAGGGGCGAATGCATCAGATCGACCGCGCCATTCGACAGCAGAGCGCCACCCCGGCTGTCGTCCCCGAAATGCAGAGCGGCGACACGAAGCGCCTCGTGCGCCTCGCGCGAGAACAGCGACTGGGTTCCCGATCCGGCCACCGCGATGGCGTAGACATTGGTCCTGCCGGGCGTGTGGGGCCGAAGCGCCGCGCCCGCCGCGTCGATCAACGCCGCCTGGGCGCCCCAGAGGATATCGTCATCGATGTCCGGCTCTTTTTCGGCGACGGTGCTGGACGCGTCATGCCGGCCCAGCAGAGGCCCGACCTGGGTGGACAGACGCCAGAACTCGCCGTCCAGGTTCAGCATGGCCGCCGCGCCGAGGTTCATGCCCAAGGCCAGCAGGATGGCGGCGACCCGGCGCGGCCGGCTGCGCGACGCGCCGTCGCCTAAGGCGATGATCAAGGCGGCGCCGAGCAGGAACAGGACGGCGATGCTCACGTTGACGAAGCCGTCGGATGCGGCGGGCAACGCAAGCTTCAGCGCGATGGCCGTCAGGCTCGCCAGCAGCCGCAAGGACATCAGGGCGCTCAGGAGATGGAACGTCGCCGGCCCGAGGCGAAGGACCCACCCAGCAAGCAGGCCGGAGAAGATCGTCGCGCCGCTGAGATAGAGGGTCGAGCTGACCAAGCGCCCATCGTTGTTCGGAAACGCCACCGTGTTGACGACGCCGAGGAGCGTGGCTATCGCCCAAAGCAGGGCGACCTGGCCCGGAGAGGCCGGGTCGAGGCGCCACAGCCGTCTGGCGGAGCCTTCTGAACGTCGCTCAGGTGCGTCCATCGTTCCGCCCCGTCCATGCCCTGACCCGTTGCCGCGGCTACGCTACGCCGGTTACGCGAACAGGCGCCATCGACATTGAGATCCCGACCATCGCGGCATTGTCGGCCAGGGGTCGCACCGGCAAGCGGGAACTGACCCAGAGCGTCGGAACGCGGACGCCGGGGAGGAACGGGGGAGCCCTGGCGTCCTGCGTTCCGGGCCTATGGGTAGTTTCCGACTCTGGCGCACCCCGATACGCTGGTCTCATGTCGGGCGTTTGCTGACGTGTCGCGCGTGTCAATCGAACGTGATGTTATAGGAAACGGGATCGTTTTTTCGATTTACCGATCCCGACCAACGAAACGGTAGCCGAGTCCTTGTCACATCCGCGCCATACTCAGCATTCACCTGGTCGATCGGCGGCCGACTCGAGATGGCGGGCGGCCTGGACGCGACTGCACCACAAGGGCGTGATCTGGGGTTTGTAGGTCGTGCCTGAGGCTCGCGGCGCGGGCGCCGCCGACCGCATCATGGCCGCACTCGTTGAGCAGGCTGGCGGCTGCGTGCGTCAACTTCTGCTCACGGTGATCGCTGACAATGCCCGCGCGCGCCTTCCACGAACGCTCGGCTTCAGCACCTACGCAATCGAGCCGGCGTCGGTGCGGAGGGGCGAGGCCTATGCCGACGAAGCATCGATGTGGCGGCCCCTGTAGGGGGGGCCGCAGGGTTGGCGCAACGCCTGAGCTCGCGCACAGCGGCCCTCCTGAAGCTCCGCTCAGGGGCGTCAACCGCTCGTCGGGACGGGTTCGGTGCGGCCTTACACCCAAGGTGTCCGGAAAATGCGGACTGGCCGGCGCCTAGAAAGCCCCTTCGAGTCTATTAGAGCGCCCAAACAGCCGCCAGGCAGCGGAAGCCACGGGCCGAAACTCGAAGGCGGAACCCTCGCCAACACCCGATCCCCCGCCGGAAGGGATTGAAACCGTTTTCCGGGTTCCTCGCGGTCACCCGTGTTTGTCAGGGGCGTGTGCGGGCTGCACTGACCAGACCGCCGGCTCGTCGGCCTTGTCGGCTTCAGCCGCCGCCGCCGTCGCCTGCACCTTGTCGGGGGAGTGATGGGCGGGCGCATAGATCGTATAGACCTGCATTGGCGTCGCGCCGATGTTGGTGATGTTGTGCCAGGTTCCCGCCGGAACGAGCACACACCAGCCATCTGACACGTCCAGTTCGAACGTCAGTTGATCCTTCGCGGCTCCCATCTGCACCCGTCCGTCGCCAGCGTCGAGGCGCAGGAACTGATCGGTTTCCGGATGGGCTTCAAGACCGATGTCGTCGCCGACGGGAATCGACATCAGCGTCACTTGCAGATAGCGCCCGCTCCAGGCGACCGAACGGTAATCCGTATTTTCCTTTGTCGCGCTTTCAATGTCGAACGACTGCGGCTGAGGCCCGATGTCCCTGATCCTGTGAGCAGGATTTACCATGACCGGTCTCTCCGAATATGCGGCGTTGCGCCAGGTCGGCTCGCCGCCTTCACAGGTGACCGAGGCGAAGGCCGCCGAACAGCCAGAGCACCAGCAGAACCGCGACGATCAGACCGACGACACCACCCAGGCCGGGAAGTCCGTAGCTGCGGTGTGCGTAGTATCCGCCACCCCCGCCGAACAGCAGGAGCAACACGATGATGATGATGATGAGGGTCACGGACAACCAATTCGGTTCGCCCCGCCAAAAACGACGAAAGCAAAGTCCTAACGCCCCTGCCTGGCCACGGTTCCGACCGGTCCCGAATTTGGAATTCAGCTCACGGAACGCCACGGGGATTCCTGCCGTGGGTTGCACCCGGGATTGGCCTTGACGCCCGGAAACCGAAACCGACCCGAAGCGCGGCGATGTGGATCCCGGGACGGTCGGAGGCGGGTGGGATGGCGGCGTCCCGGGGCATGCCCTCAAGGCCGACTGGTGTGGCGCCCTGTCGCCAGGACCCACTTTCTCAGCCAACGGCCCGCTGGTATCCGATGTGGATGGCGGACGGGTCCAGATGGCTCGACACTCTGGGCGACCCCCATATCCTGGCGCCAGCCGAGGCCCTCCCCGTTGGCGCGGCGCCGGAGGGTGGTTGGACAACCGCCCCGACGACCCGAGCGACTACGCGCGGGCCTGTCGGGCGTCGAAGGGCTGGCTGGGCCTCATTCCATCGCAGGGTGGCGCCATCGTTGTATTCGGGGGCGACGCTGGACCCATCGCCTGGCTTTCCGACGTCTCCGTAGGCGAGATCGGCGTGTTTGTTCATTGGCTCGGCTATGACAGCGAGGACGCGGTCCTGAGGGTTCTGCAGGATCTCACGACCGTGCACGCCGCGGCGCGGGCCCCCGCGGAAGTTCTGGAATTCGCCACAGGGGCGTCCGGCTCCATTGCCCTCTTTGATGCGACGGAGAACGGCGGCGTTCCTGAGGCCGGCCGATTGATGTTGCCGTTGCGACCCGGGCGATACCGTCTCAATGCGTACTGCGTGGAATCGACTGATTGCGCGGTTGTGCTCCGGGAACTCAGTACGGCGCCGGGCTGACGGCCGCCGCCGACGCGCTCCCGCGTTGCCGGATCGGCCCGCGCCCGTCATGATCGACCCTAAGACGACAAATGGGGAGGACAAAGCATGGCCGACACATCCGGCGACCTTGCGCCCGACAGGACCGGCGAGGCGTGGACGCAGCCGCTGGAGAGCCTCGATCCCAGCGACGGGACGCTGTGGAGCCGCGGGGTGCTGCACGACTATCTGCGCCGCCTGCGGGAGGAGGACCCGGTGCACTGGTCGCCCACCGGGCCTTCGGGGCCGTTCTGGTCGGTGACCAAGTTCGATGACATCGTCGCCATCGACGGCAACCACCAGGTGTTCTCCTCCGACCGCGACATCGTGGTGGGCGACCAGCCGGAAGGCTTCGCCATCAAGAACTTCATCCAGTCCGACCCGCCGGTGCACGACGTGCAGCGCAAGTCGGTGTCGCCGGCGGTGGCGCCGGCCCGGTTGGCCGACCTGGAGGCGCTGATCCGCCAGCGCACCGCGGCGGTGCTGGACGGCCTGCCCCGTAACGAGACCTTCGACTGGGTCGACCGGGTGTCGATCGAGTTGACCACCCAGTTCCTGGCCACCCTGTTCGACTTTCCCTGGGAGGACCGCCGGCTGCTGCCGTTCTGGTCGGACATCACCACGGCCAACGAACAGGCCGGCAATGTCACCTTCCCCGCCGAGGAGCGCGAGCGCATCCTGATGGAGTGCCTGGACTATTTCAGCCGGCTGTGGGCCGAGCGGGCCGCGGCGCCGCCGAAGTTCGATTTCCTGTCGCTGCTGGCCCACAACCCGGGCACCCGCGACATGCTGGACGACCCGATGGAGTTCCTGGGCAACATCCTGCTGCTGATCGTCGGCGGCAACGACACCACGCGAAACTCAATGAGCGGCGGGGTGCTGTTCATGAACCAGTTTCCCGGCGAGTGGGCGAAGCTGAAGGCCAACCCCGGCCTGACCATGAGCCTGGTGCCGGAGATCATCCGTTTCCAGTCGCCGGTGGCGCACATGCGGCGTACGGCCCTGGCCGATTTCGAGCTGCGCGGCAGACAGATCAAAAAGGGCGATCGGGTGGTGATGTGGTACGCCTCGGGCAACCGCGACGGCGAGGTGGTGGAGCGGCCCGACGATTTCATCATCGACCGCCCCCGAGCCCGCCACCATGTGGCCTTCGGCTTCGGCATTCACCGCTGCATGGGCAACCGCGCCGCCGAGCTGCAGCTGAAGATCCTGTGGGAGGAGATCCTCGAGCGCTTCGACCGCATCGAACTGGCCGGCGAGCCGCAGCGGGCGGTGTCGAACTTCATCCTTGGCTACACCAAGATGCCGGTGCGCATTCCGGGGTGAGGCGGGGGCCCGGCGGCTAGAGGGGCGCGCAGGCCTTTCTGAACACCACCTCCTCGAGGGTTCCGGGGGCCGGGGGGAGCCAGGCGGCGTCGCCGGCGGGCGGGGCGTCGGCCGTTGGCGCGGCTTCAGGCACGACCGGGCCTTCGAGCGCGCCAGCCTTGTGGGCGGTGCGCTCCACCGTGTGCGCGAGGCCGCGGATGCAGTCCATCTCCTGCACCTGGCGCACCGAGAGGTAGCCTTTCACCGCCTGGGGCGACTTGCGGGCGAATTCCCAGCGGGTGGTGATCCGGGGCAGGCCGCCCTGCCTCTGGATGGGGGCCATGTAGAACAGGATGACGCCCTCGGCGCTGTCCAGATAGCTCCAGCCGTTGAGCTGATAGGCGGTGACCCTGACCTCGCCCATCAGGGTGTCGGGCGCCTCGGGCTGGGGCGCGGGCGCGGACTTTTTGGGCGGCGGCGAGGCCCCCATCGCCGCAGCGGCCAGTATCGCCGCCATCATCGGACCAGCCTCCCTGCCGGTTTGCGTCGGGCCGAACATGGCACGGCCGGACGGACGCGCCAATCGTGCGCCGGTGGCAGAAGCCAGCGAATGCTGGGAACAGTTGCAGCACCGGGCCGTTGAATCGAGGGAGACGGCCATGCCGGTCAGCGACCCCGACCGGGACCGCGGCCAGGCCGGGCAGGAACCCGCACTGGCCCCACCTGATGACCGCCCTCGCCCCCCAGGGACTGACCCAGGTTGAAGCGGCCCTACGGCTGCGGCGCGACGGCCCCAACGAGCTGCCGGTTTCCTCAGGGCGCGGCATTCTGCGCATCACCCTGGAGACCATGCGCGAACCGATGTTTCTGCTGCTGATCGGGGCCGCGGGACTGTACCTGGTGCTCGGCGACCTCGGAGAGGGCCTCTTCCTGCTAGGCGGCGCCCTTGCCACGATCGGCCTGGTGGTGCTGCAGGAGTCGCGTAGCGAAAAGGCCCTCGCGGCGTTGCGCGATCTTTCCCAGCCTCACGCCCGGGTGATCCGCGACGATGTCGAACGATCGGTCGCGGCCCGCGAGCTTGTGCCCGGCGACCTTGTCCTGGTGGGCGAGGGCGAGCGTCTGCCCGCCGACGGCGTCCTGGTGGCCGGGGACGTACTCAGCGTCGACGAATCCGCCCTGACCGGAGAGTCGGCGCCGGTGTCCAAGCGGCCGCGCGAGCCCGGCGAAGCCGGCGATGCCGCGCCAGGCGCCGGGTCCGGGCCGTCGCTGTTCTCTGGAACCCTGGTGGTCAGGGGCCAGGCGGTGGCGCAGGTCAGCCGCACCGGCGCCGGCACGGCGCTGGGGCGCATCGGGGTCTCCCTGGCGGCCATCGTCCAGGAGGCGACACCCCTGCAGAGGGCGGCCGGCAAACTGGTGACCTGGCTCGGCGTGCTGGCGATCGGCTTCTGCTTCGTGGTCGCCGTCCTCTATGGCCTGCTGCGAGCCGACTGGGTCGGGGGCGCCCTGGCCGGGATAACGGTCGCCATTGCGCTGATCCCGGAAGAATTCCCCATGGTTCTCGCGGTCTTCCTGGCCCTGGGCGCCTGGCGTCTGGCAACCCACAAGGTTCTGGTCCGGCGCAGCGCCGTGATCGAGGCGCTCGGCGGCGCCACGGTGCTCTGCGTCGACAAGACCGGCACCCTGACGGAAAACCAGATGCGGATAGAGCGGCTGTGGACCCCGACCGCCGATGTGACGCTGAGCGCCACAACGCCCGACGCTGGCCCGGCCGCCGACCTGCTGCGGATCGCGGGACTGGCCTCGGCCGTCCGTCCGGTCGATCCCATGGACAAGGCTGTACGCGCGCTGACCGCGCGGTCGCAGGACGCGTCCGAGCCGACCCAGCTCGAGCCGGAGCGGACCTGGCCTCTGCGGCCGGATCTGATGGCGGTGATCCAGGTCTGGCGGCAGACCGGAGACGAGCGGCTGGCCGGCGCCAAGGGCGCCCCCGAAGCGGTGCTCAAACTCTGCAGATTGCCGGACGCCGAGGTGGCCCGGTTGACCGCCGTGGTCGCCGCCTTCGCCGACCAGGGGCTGCGGGTCCTGGGGGTCGCCTCAAGCCGGGTCACCGGCGCGTTCCCCGAACGTCCGGAGTCGGCGCCTTTCCGTTTCACGGGGCTGGTCGGATTTCTGGACCCGGTTCGCAGTGACGTTCCCGCCGCGATCGCCGAGGCTCAGGCGGCGGGGATCTCGGTGGTGATGATCACCGGCGACCATCCGGCCACGGCGCTGGCGATCGCCCGGGCCGCCGGCATCGACACCACCGGCGGGGTAATGCTGGGCTCGGAGATCGCCGCGTTGGCCCCCGACGCGCTCGCCGCGCGCCTGGGCGCTGTGCGGGTGTTCGCCCGGATCGTTCCGGAACAGAAGCTGCTGATCGTCCAGGGGTTGAAAGCCGCTGGCGAGGTCGTCGCCATGACCGGCGACGGCGTGAATGACGCGCCCGCCCTGGAGGCGGCCCATATCGGCATAGCGATGGGCATGAAGGGCACGGACGTCGCCCGCGAGGCGGCCGACCTGGTGTTGATGGACGACAGCTTCGCCTCCATCGTCGGCGGGGTCCGGCTGGGACGGCGGATCTTCGTCAATCTGCGCAAGGCGCTGATCTATGTCACGGCGATTCACGTGCCGATCGCGGGCCTGGCGCTGATTCCCATCGTCCTGGGCCTGCCTCAGCTGCTGTTTCCCATGCATGTCGTCTTCCTCGAACTGATCATCGACCCGGTCTGCGCCATGGTTTTCGAGGCTGAACCGGGGGCGACGGGCGCCATGAAACTCCCGCCGCGGCGGCGCGACGAATCGCTGTTCGGGCCGGCCCAGCTCGGCCTGGCGCTGCTGCAGGGCCTGGGCGTTCTGGCCGGCGTGCTGGGGATCTATGTCTGGTCGCTCGGCCACTTTCCGGAGACCGAGGCGCGCGGCGCGGCCTTCCTGGCCCTAGTGACAGGCAACCTGGTGCTGGCCCTGACCGACGCGTCCTCGGCCGGCGGACGTCTCCTGGCGCCCCATCGCAGGATCTACTGGATGATTTCGGCGGCCGCCGGAGGGGTGCTGGCCCTGGTGCTGATGGTCCCGTACCTGGCCGCGGTGTTCAAGGTAAGCCCGCCGCATCCGCCACTTCTGGCGCTGGCCCTGCTCGTGGCCGTGCTGGGCGGTGGGTGGTTCGGGGTGGCGCGCAGTCTCCGCCATCACGTCCGCCAGGCGCCGTCAATTGAAGCCGGCGTCGGCCGTCCACAGCCTGCAGCGTCTCGATGACATCAAGGGGCGCTTCAGGTCAGCATCGCATAGGCGGCGAGCAGGCTGCCGGCCAGGCCGGCCGACATCGCCAGGAACCAAGGCCAGCGCCGTCTGGTGATGATGGCCAGGGTGGAAACGGCGATCGAAATCTGCAGGACGGCCGCCGCCAGGGTCAGTTTCGGGTGACGGGCCTCATTCAGCTCGGCGACCGCCTGCTGTCGATCCCGCTCCGCCTCATAGTCGCGGGCGCCTTTCTGGATGGTCGCCTGTTCATCACCGGCCGCCCTGGCCTTGGCCAGGAACTGGCCGCGATCGGCGGGGCTTGTCTGGGCCGAATGTTCGTCGAGGCGCTTCTTGATCGCCCTGGCCTGATAGAACGCCCACTGATCGCTCGCCTTGCTCTGGGCCAGCGTGGCCTTGTTCGAGGCCAGAATGGCCCTGGCGGTCCCGAGGGACTCGACGCTGGAGATCGTGGCGGCGATCGCGGCGAGGATCGCGATGGTGATCGACACCCGCGTTATGAACGGGTCGCGCGCCTCGGCGGCATGCACCGCCCGCTCGCGATGCTCGTTGAAGTCCAGGGATTCGGACATGGGCTCTTGTTCCCGCGTTTGGTCGGCCGGTCATCGAGCCGCGGACCCGGTTGTGCGCCAGCCGGACCCGGGTCGAGGACCTCAACACGAGGAAGAGCACTAGGGCCGGCCCCTGACCGAACCCTGACGAACGCCCGGGGTTCCACGCGTCAGGGTTTGGTCAGCTCGAATCGGCTGTCTGAAGGGCGGGATGACACCGACCGACGCCATGCCGGCGCTTCATGCGCCGCCTGGCGCCCGGCAGCAACGGAAAGGCGACACGGATTCCGATGACCGAGGACGGGACAACCGGGGCCGCGGAGCCGCGGATCGCCGCGACGCTTGGCGGATTCGTCGTCCGGGTGTTGATCGTCGTCGGCGTCGCGGCCCTGGCGCTCGCGCTCTGGCGGCTGAAGGACGTCCTGTCGATTGCCTTCGGCTCGATCATGCTGGCCGTCGGTTTCACGGGGCTTTCGGACGCCATCGGCAGACGCACCCGACTACCAAGACCGTGGTCGCTGGCGCTGGTGGTCATTGTCACCCTGGGCGCGCTGGCGCTGGCGGTCGAGATATTCGGGTCACTGATGGCCGCACAATACGACGACCTCGCGCTGAAACTTCCGCTTAGCGTTCAACGCCTGACCGACTGGCTCAATGCCAGCCCCTTCGGCCGCGAGATAGTCGGGCGATCCGGCGACGCGCTGAAGAACGCCGCCTTCGGACCCGGACCCCGATTTGTCGGTCGGTTTCTGGCCGGCGCCGGCCAGGCCCTGACCTACGCCCTGGTGATGATCGCCGGCGGTGTGTTCCTCGCCATGGACCCGGACCGCTACCGGAACAACTTTCTGGCCCTGATCCCCCTGGCCTGGCGCGGCCGTTGCGCCGTGGTGCTGGTCTCGCTTGCGCGAGGGCTGCGTCTCTGGCTCCTGGGGCGGCTGGTGGTCATGTTCGCCATCGGCGTGCTGTCCAGTTTCGGACTATGGGCCCTGGGCATCGATGCGCCGGTCGCCCTGGGGCTCACCGGCGCGGTGCTGACGTTCATCCCCTATGTGGGGGCGATCATGGCCGCCCTGCCAGGCATGCTGATCGGATTCCTGCAGGAACCGATCAAGGCCGTGGTCGTGGCTCTGGTGTTTTGGGCTGTGCACTTCGTCGAAGGCACCTTCATAACTCCCTATGTCCAGGACGAGGTGGTCGATGTGCCGCCCGTGATCTCGATCTTCTCGACCGTGGTTTTCGCGCTGCTGCTCGGGCCCGTGGGCGTGTTCCTCGCCGCGCCGATCACGGTTGTCGCGATCCTCACCGTCAACCAGCTCTACATCGAGGACGTCCTGGGCGAGCGAGCGCCTGTCCGGGACCATCCCCCCGGGCGATTGCCCTGGCGGCGACGGCCTCGCGAACCGGCCGCGCGGCCGGCCGCGAAGGACGCCGAACCCGGTCCGATGATGGTGGAATCGCCATGACCAGGCCGCGTGTTCCCGGGAACCGAGCGCGGCGGCGTGTGTTGCCCTATCCGCCATGACCGCGCCGACCCTGCTTGCCCTTATCCTGGCCGCGCTGCTCGCGCAGCTCTGCGTGGGCGTCGGCTTCGCGGTCTGGCGCGCGCGTGTGACGGCGGGAGAGCCTGCGGCGCCCGGGCCTGACGCCGCTCCGCGTCCGCCGCCCGGGGCGTGGACCGGATGGCGGACCTTCCGCATCGCGCGCCGCGAGGTCGAGGACATCGCCCAGACCCAGGTCTCGTTCCATCTGGAGCCTGTGGATGGCGAGCCCCTGCCACCCTTTCGGCCCGGCCAGTATCTGACCGTCTCAGTAGTCTGCCCGGGGCCGCCCGCCGCCCCGGGGCCGCGGACCCTGACGCGGTGCTATTCCCTGTCAGACAGGCCCGACCCGGCGCGCTACCGGATCACCGTCAAGCGGGTCGGCCCGCCAGCCGACCGGCCGGACCTGCCGCCGGGCGTGGTCTCCAACCACCTGCACGACGCAGGCTGTGTGGGTGGGGAGATCCGGCTGAGATGCCCGGCGGGCGCCTTCGTGCTGGACGACGACATTGCCACCCCGGCGGTGTTGATCGCCGGCGGGGTCGGCATCACGCCGGTCATGAGCATGGTGCAGTGGAGCCGCACCGCGCAGCCCGGCCGGCCGATTTACGTCTACTACGCCGTCCGTCACGGCGGCGAACACGCCTTCAAGCCGGCCCTGGAGGCCATCGCCACGGCGGATCCGGCGTTCCGACTGACAGTGGCCTACAGCCGCCCCGGCCCGCGGGACCGGCCGGGCGTGGACTTCCAGCACGCCGGGCGGATCGACATGGGGCTTCTGGAGGGAACCCTGGGCGAAGGCCGGCGCGCGGTCTATGTCTGCGGGCCACCGGCGATGATGGAGACCCTGGTTCCGGCGCTGCGGGCCCGGGGCGTCGCCGAGGACGACCTGCATTTCGAGGCCTTCGGGCCCGCTACGGGGCAGGCGCCCTCCGGCGCGGCTCAGCGGCCTGACCTCGCCGCGGAGCCTCTCGACGTGGCGTTCCGGAGCTCCGGCCGCACCCTCAGCTGGGACGGGCTCGACGCCAACCTGCTGGACTTTGCCGAACGCAACGGGATCGCCGTGGAGTCTGGCTGTCGCACGGGCGCCTGCGGGGCCTGCGAGACCAGGGTCCTGGCCGGCACGGTCCGTTATGTCGAGACGCCGGGGTTCGACGTCAGCCCCGGCCACTGCCTGCTGTGCGTGGGCGCGCCGGCCTCGCCGCTGCGGCTGGAGGCGTGATGACCATGCGAGCCCGCCTGTTGACCCGTGAGGTCCTGCCCTTCTACGCGGCGATCATCGGCCTCTTCGCCGCGACGCTGCTCGCCGACGGCCTGCTGCACTGGCTGAACGCTGACCGGGTGGGGCGCTACGTCGGCATCCCCGGGGTGCTGCTGATCGTCGGTTCGTTCGGCTATTCGCTGCGCAAGCGCAAGCTGATCACCACAGGCGATCCGACCACCCTGCTGCGCGCGCACGAGGCCATGGCCTGGGCCGGCTGCTTCCTGGTGCTGGTGCACGCCGGCATTCACTTCAACGCCATTCTGGGCTGGCTCGCGGTGGGCGCGATGCTGATCAATGTGGTCAGCGGCCTGACCGGTCGCCACCTGCTGAAGCGCGCGCGGCGGCGCCTCGACGCGGCCAGCGCGACCCTGCGCGAGCGGGGCCTGAGCGAAGCGGAGGCCGCCGACCGCCTCTACTGGGACGGCCAGACCTTCGACGTCGTCAAGCAGTGGCGGAGGGTGCATTTCCCAATCACCCTGGCCTTCGCCGTCCTGGCCCTGGCGCACATCGTCGCGATCTTCCTGTTCTGGGGCTGGGCATGAAACGCCCATGGATTCTCGCCGTCGTCGCCCTGAACCTGGCCGTGCTCGTGGCCCTGGCGTTCATCTATCCGCAGCTGATGGTCAGTCCGGGCCCGCTCGCCCGGGGTCACGAGGCGATCGCCACGGACTGTTTCGCCTGCCACGCGCCGCTGCGCGGCGCCGCGGCTGACCGGTGCCTGACCTGCCACGCCCTGGCGACGATCGGGCTGCGGACAACGAAGGGCGCGCAGTTGAAGGCGCCGACGCCGAGGACGGCCTTTCACCAGCAGCTGACCACCGGCGACTGCCTGGCCTGTCACACCCTGCACCGGGGCCGGGCGGTGGGGCCGACCGATCGGCAGGCGTTCTCGCACGCGCTGCTTCGCCCGGAGTCGCGCCAGCGATGCCAGACCTGCCACGCGGCGCCCGACACGACGGTTCACCGCGGGCTGACCCTGGGTTGCGCCCAATGCCACACCACCCGCAGCTGGGAAGGCGCGGCCTTCGACCACCAGCGCTTCTTCCCCCTGGACGGGCCCCATGCGACCGACTGCGCGACCTGTCACACCACCCGCGATTACAGCCGCTACACCTGTTACGGCTGTCACGAGCACCAGCCGGACGCCATCCGAGCACGCCACAGCCGCGAGGGCCTGGGCGATATCGACAACTGCGTACGCTGCCACCGCGGCGGCGGCCGTGAGGGTGGCGAAGGCCGTGAAGGCGGTGAGCGGGATTGAACGGGCAGCCTGAATGGCCCCTGCTGATCGCCCTGGCGATCGGCCTCCTGATCGGGCTGGAACGCGAGCGGCACAACGGAGAGGAGGCCTCCCCGTCGGCGGCGGGCTTGCGCACCTTCGCCATCGTCGGCCTGCTCGGCGGCGCGGCGGCGGCGACCGGTCATCAGGGCCTGGTCCTGATCGCCGGCGCCTTCGTGGTGGCCGGCGCCCTGATCGCCTATGCGCTGGGAGACCGGCGCAGCCCCGGACTGACCGGCGAGGCGGCCCTGGCCCTCACCTTCGTGCTGGGCGTCCTGGCGCAGTCGAAGCCCCTGCTGGCGCTGGAGGCCGGGGTGGTGGTGGCGGCGCTGCTGGCCTTCCGGGTCCAGCTGCACGACTTCGTCCGGGAGCGGATTTCGGATCGTGAACTGCTCGATGCGATGATCTTCGCGGTGGCCGCCATCGTCATCCTGCCGCTGCTGCCCGACCATCCGGTCGACCCCCTGGGCCTCCTCAATCCGTTCACCCTGTGGCGGCTGGCGGTGGTCGCCATGGCGCTCAGTTCCGCGGGCTACGCCGCGCAGCGCCTGGTCGGCGCCCGGTATGGTTTCCTCTTCGCCGGCCTGGCCGCGGGGTTGGTGTCGAGCACGGCAGCGGTGGTGACCATGGGCGCGAGGTCCCGCGCCGCCCCGACGCTGACCGCCGCAAGCGCCGCGGGCGCGACCGCCTCGCTGATCGGCAGCCTGGGCTATCTGTCGGTGGTGATCGGAGCGGTCAGTTCCCGCCTGTTGCTGGGGCTCGCGCCCTCCCTCGCCCTGGCCGCCCTCCTGCTGCTGGCCTGGGCGGCCTGGCTGATTCACGGAGCGCCGAAGGAAACCGGCCCGGAGGCGACCGGAGGCCGGGCCTTCAACGGCCTGGGGGTAGCCTTGTTTGTCGCCCTGGTCAGCGGCTTCAGCCTCGCCTCGGAGCTGTTGGTGCGCTGGCTCGGCGCCCCCGCGGCCGTGGCCGGTGCGGCGATCATGGGACTTGCCGACGCTCACGCGGCCTCGGTGTCGATGGCCACCCTGCTGGCGGGCGGCAAGCTGGCGGCCCCGGCGGCGCTTCTGGGGGTGCTGCTGACCCTGTCGACCAACATGGCCGTCAAGATTCCGGCGGCGTTCATGACCGGCAACCGCGCCTATGGCGCCCGCGTCACCGCGGCGGTCTGCCTGCTGATCGCGGCGCTGTGGGCTGGCTACGGCGCCATGGCCCTGGCGACCGGTCAGGCCGCCGGTTGATCGAGACATCGCGCCGGTGTCTGCTGATCCCTCTCGCCTCGATCGCCCACAATCGAAGCGGCGATGGACGACGCGGGCGCCGCGGCGCGGACCGAGCCCCGCCCCCATCGCACGCGCGACGCGGACGAGATCATGCCGATCCGGGCGGTCGCGCTGGCGCCCGGCGGAACACCCGCGGAGATCGAGGCGATGCTCTCGAGCTTCCGGAAGACGAGGCTCGGCGGTGCCGACTGGGCGTGCTGTTCTTCTAGGCCATCGCCGCCGCGCCTGATGACGTCGCCGCGACGTTCGCGTTCAACCAGCCCCACCTCCCCTGCTGACAGCCGTCGCCGCTTCGGATAGGCCGGAAGCATGCCGATCCGGGGGCGCCCCACGCTTCTGCTCGATCTCGATGGCACGCTGGTCGACCCGGGCCCGGGCATCCTGGCCTGTGTGCGGCGCGCCCTGGCGGCGTTCGGCGTCTTTCCGGCCGAGGCCGAGGATCTGGGATGGGTGATCGGGCCGCCGATCCGGGAGACATTCCGCCGGCTGCTGGACGGGCGCGGCGACGTCGAAGCGGCCGTTCGGCTCTATCGCGAGCACTACTCGGCGTGGGGCCTGTATCAGGCGGCCGTCTATCCCGGCGTCGCCGGGGCCCTGTCCCACCACCGCGCGCGGGGAACCCGCCTGGTGCTTTGCACGGCCAAGGCGCGGGGGTTCGCCCGCCGGGTGGTCGATCACTTCGGGCTCGCGCCGCTGTTGTCGGGTCTCTACGGCGCCGAACTGGACGGCCGATTCGAGGACAAGGGCGATCTGATCGCGCACATCCTGCGGGCCGACGCCCTGCAGCCGCAGGACGTCTGCATGGTGGGCGACCGCCGGCACGACGTGCTCGCCGCGGCCCGGCACGGCATTCCGACGATCGGCGTGCTGTGGGGCTATGGCGGGCGCGAGGAACTGGAAGCGGCCGGCGCGGCGATGCTGATCGAGCGGGCGGGTGAGTTGCTGCCGGAGGGGGCGGCGTGAACGGGGGAGCGTCGGGTCAGGCTTCCGCGACCTGCTCGAAGAATCGCCAGGTGTTGCGGCCGCCCCGCTTGGCCTCGTAGAGCGCCACGTCGGCGGCCTTGTAGATCGCCACCTCGTCGGCGCCGTGGTCCGGGAAGATCGCGACGCCGACGCTCGACGTCGTCTGCAGCGCCGCGCCGCGGAACTCGATCGCCGCGTGGAACACCGTGTTCACCCGTTCGCAGAACTGTTCGACATCGGCGCCGTCGGTCAGGTCGGACATGAGGATGGCGAACTCGTCGCCGCCGACGCGCGCGAGGCTGTCCGAGCCGCGGATGATGCTTCTCAGCCGGGTCGCCATCTCAACCAGCAGGATGTCGCCGGCGTCGTGCCCGGCGGTGTCGTTCACCTGTTTGAAGTGGTCCAGGTCGATCAGCAGCAGGGCGAACCTTGTGCCCCGCCGATGCGAGAAGGCGATGAGCTTGCGGATATCCTGGGTAAACATCCGGCGGTTCGCCACCGAGGTGAGGGCGTCGAAATAGGCGATGCTCTCCAGTTCCACCTGGGCGTCGGCCAGGTCTCGCGCGGCCCTGATGTTGGCGGCCGCGCTGACGCCGACGTAGCCGAGGATCAGGCCGATGGCGAAGATCGCCGAGGCGAGCGCGGGCCCGCTGAGGCCGCCGTAGGCGACAGGAAGGATGATGACCGTGGCCGCGGGAAAACCGGCCATGACCGTAAGCACCGCCCGGGAGCGGAACGCGAACGCCTGGGCATGGATCAGCAGCGCCGCGGCGAGGAGTATGGCGATGGTGCGAAGGCCGGCGTGAGGCGAGAACCAGTATTGCACGGTGGTGAGCGACCACACCGACGCCATGAGCGCGACGGCGCACAGATAGGCGATCCTACCGCCGGTGGCCCCGACCTGCCCGGTCTCGACGCTGCGACGGGCCAGCCACACGCAGCCCTCCGCCGCCAGATAGGCCACCAGCCAGCGGCCGCCGGCAGCGAGACCGAAGTTGGCCGCCAGGAACCCCGCGGAGCCGAAGCCCGCGACGATCCTCGCCAGCACCACCTTGCGGCCATCCCGCGCCGCGAGATCGATGTCCGGGCCGAACCAGCCTGAAGCGAACGTTGCGGGCATGTTCCCTAAGACAGCCTCCATTCAAACGGCCCGCCCGACGATCGGGAGTCTCAGTCTGGCAGCCATCGCGCCGTTGTCAAAGCACACGCGCTGATCCCGAGGGCGACGGCACGAGCCGGTCGCCTCCTACCGGACCTTGATCGGCGAGCCGCGCGGTATGTAGGTGGGGATGGGCCGGCGCGGGCCCGGCCGACCGGCGCCATTGCACCAACTGCCGAGCGTCGCGCCTGTGCGCGCGTCCGCCACGACGTTCACCGCCAGACAACCGCCGTGCACCACGCGGGGAAAGGTGCGGACGTCCCCGATCACACGAACGCCCGGACTGTCCGTGCTGAAGACGCTCGGGGTCAGTATGAACACGGCGGCCCACACCTCGCGCGGCTTGCGAAAGCGGAACGCCGGTTCGCTCGAGAACGGAAGGTCCGCTTCACTCCGTATCGTCCTGAGGACGTAGACCCTGACGTAATGGCCCCCGGGGTTGATCCCGCCAGGCAGCATGACGCGCGCGTCCACCGCCGCCGCCGCGAGCGGCGCCCCGGACCGCGCCGACGTGGCGACCGTCAGCGGCGCGAGGATGACGAACAGCGATGCCAAAAGCCGGGCGCGCATCCTGTTCTCCAGGCTATGGCCGGAAGCCCGCGAAGGGCATCAGGTCAGGACCGGTCTGGTCGCGGAAGGGCAGGCCCATGGCCCGGGCCGCGGTGTCCGGGTCCGGGGCGATCCAGCGACGCGAGTCGACCCGGCCCGCGGGTTCGAGGCGGCCGTCGCGCCATCGGTAGTACGGCACGGTATCGCGAGGGAGAGCGTAGTGCGTTTCCCTGTCGGCGCTCCACAGGGCGGCGCCGGGCCCGCGGCCCCCGCCCAGCTCGCCGACGAAGAAGCCGTCCATGTTGCTTTGCTCCAGCGGCGGCGACGGGATCGCCCTGAAGCCGGCGGCGTCGACCGCGAACAGCCGGTGGGCGAAATGGTCGCCCGACCCGCCGTGACGCTCGGTAATCAGATGGATGACGGGCTGGGCGCCCAGCAGGCCCGGGCGGGCGCGGGCGCTGTCCATGCCGGGCACGGCGACCTCCAGCAGGACCCTGCAGTCGCGGCGTTCCAGCTCGTCGTCCAGGAACGTCACCGTCACGGCGCGAACGACTTCAGGATTTCGACCATCGAGATCGCCGCGCACGACGACGCGGAGCGGAACGCCCCGACCCGGCCAGGAGACTTCCCCCCGGCTGAGGACCACATGGCCGCTGTCCTCCGGAACGCAGACCCCGGCATGGCCGGGCCCCGGCGCGCACAACGCCGCGGCCAGGACCACGCCGACGGCGGCTGATGGAACGCGATTCATGATCCTCGCCCCGGGGGCCGACCGGCGACGTGCTGGTCGATCGCACGCGGTACGGTGACCCACGTTCCCGCGAGCGGCAAGAGCGCCGGGCGCCGCCTGGCACAATCGCGGGCCCGTCGCCTTGTCACACAACGTTGTCACGAAGACAGCAATGTAGCATCTGGAGAGTCGCCCGGGCGGGCGGATTTCGTGGGAGTCGACGATGGACGTGAGCCGCCGCCGCATGCTGTCGATCGCCGCGGGCGCGGCGGCGGCGCCGCCGGCCATCGCCCGGGCGCTGAGCATCGACGCCGACGTGCGCGCCGGCTCTCTGGCCGATGTCGACCATGTGGTGATCCTGATGCAGGAGAACCGCTCCTTCGACCACTATTTCGGGGCCCTGGCCGGAGTGAGCGGGTTCGCCGACCGGTTCCCCATTCCCGTGGCCGACGCGCCCGGCCGGACGGGACGCACCTGCTGGACCCAGTCCAACACCCCTGGCGAGGGTCGGCCGCCGGTGATCGCGCCGTTCGCCCTGAACACCGTGACGGACTTCCGGCTGATGCGGGTGGAGGGCACGCCGCACAACTGGTCCGACGCCCAGGCCGCCTGGGACGAGGGGCGGATGGGGCGCTGGCCCGCGGCAAAGACCGAGCATTCGATGGGCCACTATCGCGGCGAGGACACCCCGTTCCAGTACGCCCTGGCCGAAGCGTTCACCATCTGCGACGCCTATCACTGTTCGATCCAGTCGGGCACCAACTCCAACCGGCTGTTCCTGTGGAGCGGCACGAACGACCCGGGCGGCCGCCAGGGCGGCCCGGCGCTGAGCAATTCGCACGACAATCTGGCCAGCCTTGGCGGCCACCCAGATTCCTATCGCTGGACCACCTATGCCGAGCGCCTGTCGGCGGCCGGGGTGAGCTGGCGAATCTATCAGGACATGGCCGACAATTTCACCGACAACCCCACGGCCGGGTTCGCCACATTTCGCGACAGTTTCGCCGGCAAGCCTGGATCCGACCCGGCCCTGAAGCGCCTGGCGCTGAGCACGCGCAAGCTGGACGGCCTGCGCGAGGACGTGCTGGCGGGGACCCTGCCCAAGGTGTCGTGGATCGTGGCGCCGGCCGGGGATTCCGAGCATCCTGGCCCCTCCAGCCCGGCGCAGGGCGCCGACTATACCGCCCGGGTGATCGACGCCCTGACCGCCGACCCCAAGGTGTGGGCGCGCACGGTGCTGCTGTTGATGTACGACGAGAACGACGGCTTCTTCGACCACGTCCCCCCGCCGGCGCCCCCGTCGCTGAAGGCCGGAAAGCTGTCGGCCGAACTGGGCGCTTCCAGCATCGAGACGACGGGGGAGTATCACCTGGCCACGACGCCCAGCGAGGCGGCGGCCGAGCGGCCGGAACTGATGGGGCGGCCCTACGGCCTGGGGCCGCGGGTGCCGATGATCGTGATCTCACCCTGGAGCCGGGGTGGCTGGACCAATTCGCAGGTGTTCGACCACACCTCGGTGATCCGGTTCCTCGAGCGGCGCTTCGGTGTGTTCGAGCCCAACATCTCGCCATGGCGGCGGGCGGTGTGCGGCGATCTGACCAGCGCCTTCGATTTCCGCAC
>CAIXWN010000109.1 GCA_903923135.1 uncultured Caulobacteraceae bacterium
CCACCAGGTGGCGTAGGTGGAGAACTTGTAGCCGCGCCGGTACTCGAACTTGTCGACCGCCTTCATCAGGCCGATGTTGCCCTCCTGAATGAGATCAAGGAACTGCAGCCCGCGGTTGGTGTATTTCTTGGCGATGGAGATGACCAGGCGAAGGTTGGCCTCGACCATTTCCTTCTTGGCCTGACGCGCCTCGCGCTCGCCCTTCTGGACGGTGTGGACGATGCGGCGGTAGTCGTCGATGGGCACGCCCGATTCCATGGCCAGGGCGGCGATCTCGCGGCGGATGTCGGCGACCTGGACCGCGTCGTTCTCGACGAACTTCTTCCAGCGCACGCCCAGGGAGGCGACCTTGTCGGCCCAGCTGGGGTCCATTTCCGAACCGAAGTAGGCCTTGACGAACTCGCCGCGGGAAATGCCGTAGCTGTCGGCGACGCGCAGCAGCCGCCCTTCGAGGCCCATCAGGCGCTTGTTGATGGCGTAGAGCTGCTCGACCAGGGCCTCGATGCGGTTGTTGTTCAGCCGCAGGGTCTTCAGGTGCTGGACGATGGCCGCCGAGGCGGTCTCATAGGACTTGCGCTCGTCGTCGCCGAGGTCCTCGCCGCGCAGGCGATGCTCGACCAGGCGCTCCTGCAGGCGGCGGAAGGATTCGAACTCGCCGGCGATGGCGTTGAGGGTGGTCATCACCCCCTCGCGCAGTTCGTTTTCCATGGCGCTGATGGTCGGGCCGGCGCCGTCGTCGAAATCGTCCTCGTCGGCGGCCTCGGCGGCGGCGGCGCGGGTGCCGTCCTCGTCGTCGAGGGGTTCGGCGGGACCGGCGGCGTCGAGCGCCTCGTCGGCGGCGGCGGCGTCGGAGAGGGCCTGGGCGACCTGGCCGCCGTAGGTCTGTTCGAGATCGATCACCTCGCGCAGCAGGATGCGGCCCTGGCCGAGCTCCTCGCGCCAGACCATGATCGCCTCGAAGGTCAGGGCGCTTTCGCACAGGCCCCGGATCATGGTGTCGCGGCCGGCCTCGATGCGCTTGGCGATGGCGATCTCGCCCTCGCGGGAGAGCAGCTCCACCGAGCCCATCTCGCGCAGATACATGCGCACCGGATCATCGGTGCGGTCGAAGGCGCTCTGCTTGTCGGCCGCCTCGGCGACGGCGGTCTCCTCGCGCACCACCACCTCGGAGGCCTCGGCCGGCTCTTCCTCGGCCTCGACGACGTTGACGCCCATCTCCGAGAGCATGGCGAGGGTGTCCTCGATCGCCTCGGAGGTGACCTCCTCGGAGGGCAGGACCTTGTTCAGCTCATCCATGGTCACATAGCCGCGGGCCTTGGCCTGCTTGATGAACTTCTTGACCCCGGCGTCGGTCAGGTCGAGCAGCGGACCGTCGGTGACGGCGGGGGCTTCGGCTTCCGGGGCTTCGGCGGTGGCGGTGGTGCTCATCGAAAATCTCCGACAGCGGCATGGATCGCCCTGGACCGGGCGACGCCGCGAAAATGGTGATGATGAAGCCTGATCGCGAGGGGCGCTCCCCTACGATGCCGCTTCATCTGTCCAGATCGTCCTCGTTGTGATCGCCCGTCGCAGCCGGTCGCGCTCCTTCTTCAGGGCCATGAGCACGGATGCGCTGCCGCCCCCCGCCAAATCCGATTTGGCAAGCGCAAGGGCGTCTTCCAGAGCAGCCACGCGGTGCAGGACCGAGAAGGCGTTCGACCACTGGGACCTGGCCGCGGTGAGGGTGACGTCATCTTTGGTGAAGGGCGCGCCCGCGTACGCGGCGGCCCGGTCGACGTCAATCAACAGCGTGCTAAATCCAGCCTCGTGCAGATGGCGTCGAAGGGCGGTGCTGTCAAGGTGCTCGGCCTCAAGCCGCAGGCGAATGATTTCTTTCGCCAATTCATCGAGCGCGGGATCGCCGAAGCCGCGCGACTGCACCGCCTCCAGATGATCCTCCAGCACGCCCGGGTCGACGATGGCCTGGCTGGCCAGGGCCGCGGCGACCGGATCGATGTCGCGGGCCAGGGTGTCGGCGGCCACCCGGGTGATCGGCCGGGCCAGGCCCGGCGGCTCCGGCGCGTTGCGCGACCACCGGCGCCCGGCGCCCCCGTCCGCGCCGCCGCCGGCCGCGCGGAAGCCCTGGGGTGAGGCGGATCGTCGCGGGGTCTCGAACAGGGCGTCCAGCCGCGACATCAGGGCGTCGCGGTAGGCGGCGGCCAGATCGGGCTCGGCGATGGTCTTGGCGGCGGCGCGCAGGCGCTGTTTCAGCCCGGCGCGGCTCTCCGGCGTCTCCAGCGGCCCCTGGTCGCGCTCGCGGGTGAACAGGGCGTCGATGAACGGCGTTGTGGCGGCCAGCTGGGCCTTGAGGGCGGCGGCGCCCTGCTCGCGCAGGATGTCGTCCGGGTCCTTGCCGCCGGTGACGATGGCGAATCTGAAGCTCTTGCCCGCCTCCAGGTGCGGCAGGGCCCGGTCGATGGCGCGCGAGGCGGCCTGCCGGCCGGCGCGGTCGCCGTCGAAGCAGAGGGTGGGCTCGGGATGCAGCCGCCAGAGCAGCTCCATCTGGGTCTCGGTCAGGGAGGTGCCCATGGCCGCCACCGCCGCGATCGAGGCGCGCTGACAGGCGACGACGTCCATATAGCCCTCGACCACCACCAGGGCCGCGCCGTCGCCGCCGGCGTGCAGCAGCTTGCGGGCCTCGGGCAGGCCGTAGAGCACCCGGCCCTTGTCGAAGAGCTCGGTGTCGGGGCCGTTGAGGTATTTCGCCCGCGCCTTGGGGTCCATCGCCCGGCCGCCGAAGGAGATGATCCGGCCGCGCGCGTCGGTGATGGGAAAGATGATGCGGTCGCGGAAGCGGTCATAGGCCTCGCCGCCGTCCTCGGGCGTGATCATCACCCCGGCGGCGGCCAGCTCGCGCGGCAGGGCGCCCTTGGCGATCAGATAGTCCTTCAGCGCCGTACGGCCGGGCGGACTGAAGCCGATGCGGAAGCGCGACCAATCGCTCTCCGGCAGCCCCCGTCGCGAGAGGTAGTCGCGCGCCGCGGCCCCGGCGGGCCGGCGCAGCTCGGCCTCGAACCAGGCGGCGGCGGTGTCGAGCCAGTCGGCCAGCGACTGCCGGCGCCGGTCCTGGGCCGCGGCCTCCGGATCGGGCGCCGGCATGGCCAGGCCCGCCTCCCCCGCCAGCCGCTCCACCGCCTCGACGAAGCTCAGGCGTTCGGTCTCCTGCAGGAAGCTGATCAGGTCGCCGTGCTTGCCGGACGAGAAGTCGTGGTAGAAGCCCTTGTCGTCATTGACGAAAAACGACGGCGACTTCTCCTTGTTGAAGGGCGACAGGCCGACGAACTCGCGCCCCTGCCGGCGCAGTTTCACCGTCTTGCCGATCACGTCGGAAAGCCGCAGGCGCGATTTGATCTCGTCGAGGAAGCGGTCGTCGAAGCGCACGGGTCGATGATAGCGCCTTGCGGGGGGCGCATCGCAAGAGCGGCGAAAAAAACCGCCGTCTCACCCCGCCGGGAGGTTCTCGATCTCGATCGGCGGCAGATCGTCGGCGGGGGTGAAGCCGAACACCCGGCCGTAGAAATAGAGTTCCGCCTCCTTCGAGGCGACGAGCGTCTCGGCCTTGCGGAACCCGTGGCTCTCGCCGGCGAACTCCAGATAGGCGACCGGCTGACCCCGCGACCGCAGGGCGTCCAGGATCATGTGCGCCTGGTTCGGCGGCACGATCGGATCGTCCGCCCCCTGGAAGATGATCAGGGGCGCGGAGAAGCCCTCCAGGTGGCTCAGCGGTGAGCGCTCCTCGTAGACCGCCCTCGCCTGCGGCCAGGGTCCGACGAGGTTGTCCAGATAGCGGCTCTCGAACTTGTGGGTGTCGCGGGCCAGGGCGCCGAGGTCGGCGACACCGTAGAAGCTGGCGCCCGCCCTGAACACGTCGGTCCTGGCCAGCGCCGCCAGGACGGTGAAACCCCCGGCGCTGCCGCCGTGGATGGCCACGCGCGCCCGATCGGCCAGCCCCTGGCCGACCAGATAACGCACGGCCGCCGCCACGTCCTCGACGTCGACCACGCCCCACAGGCCGTTCAGGCGCTGGCGATAGGCGCGGCCGTAGCCGGACGAACCCCCGTAGTCGACGTCGACGATGGCGAAGCCGCGGCTGGTCCAGAACTGGTTGGCCAGGCTGAAGGCGCCGGACGCCTGGGCGGTGGGACCGCCGTGGACCTGCACGATCAGCGGCGGCGTCTCGCCGGCGGGGGCGACGAAACCGCCGTTGGTCGGGGGGTAGTAGAGGGCGTGGACCGGCTGACCGCCGGAGCCGGGGAAGGTGACGGCGCGGGCCCGCGAGACGTCGCGCGCGGCCATGGCCTCCGGCGAGGGCCGGCGCACCACGGTGGTCTCGCCGCTCTCCAGATCCACCGTGGCCACCGCGCCGCCGACCTCCGCCGAGCCGGCCAGCAGGGCGATGGTACGCCCGTCCAGCCTGTGAAGGGCGCCGAGAGAGGTGAACGGCGTGGCGATTTCCCGCGTGGCGCCGGAGGCCGGCTGGATGACGATCAGGTGGCCGCCCGACCCATCCGAATAGCGCGCGACGACGCGGCCGTCGTCCAGCAGGACAAAGTTCGACTGGCCCAGGCCCCACAGCGGCCCGGCGAATTCCGCCTCGCGCGGCGCGGCCGGCGTCGTGGTCTCGCCGCGACGCACGTAGAGGTTCCAGAAGCCGGACCGGTCCGAGATGAACCACAGCGCGCCGTCCGGGCCCCATTGCGGCTCCGTGGCCGACTCGCCCGTCCCGCCGGCGACCTGGACGACCGGGCCGAGCCCGTCCTCGCCCAGATCGGCGACACACAGCGCCGTGTCGTCCCACGGCATGTTGGGATGATTCCAGACCATCCAGGCCAGCCGCTTTCCGTCCGGGCTCACCCGCGGATAGGCGACAAAGTCGCTCTCCCCGAACAGCACCCGTCCGGCGTCGCCCGGCCGGCCGCTCAGGCGGACGATGGCGTTGCGCACCTCGGCGGGATCGGTGTGGTCCTCGCGCACGGCGATCAGCCCGCCGTCCGGGGCGGCGACCATGTCGGCGTAGCGATAGCCGGACGGCGTGATCGCCTCCGGCTCGCCGTCGGCGACCTGGGCGTAAAGGCGCTGGTCGGCGAAGTTGGCGAAGATCAGCCGTCCGGCGATCAGGGCATAGGCCGCCCCGCCGTATTCGTGCACGCGGGTGCGGACATTGAACCCCGGCGGGGTCAGCACGCGGAAGCCGGCGGCGTCGCCGGTCACCACCGCCATCCGCCCGCCCTCCTCCGGCCGGTTCTCCAGCCAGTAGAGCCGCCCGTCGGCGACGTTCAGATCGGAGACGCCGACCGCGCCCCGGGAGAGCTTCGCCGCGGAGATCGGCGAGGCCCAGGCGCCGTAGGGCGCCTCGACGGGTCGGGTTTCGGACATGGCGGGCCTCGGAGACGGGAGCGGAGCCGCCGACCAACCCCGTTCGTCCTCCACGGTCAAGCCGCCGTGCGCGCCCTCAGCCCGCCTCCCGGACGCCGGCGGCCTCAACGCGCCGCAGCTTGTCGGGATTGCGCACGATGTAGATGGCCGCCAGCCGGCCGTCGGGGCCCGGCTCGAAGGCGATGGTCTGGACGCCCTCGGGATCGCGCAGCACCAGGCCAGGCGCCCCGTTTATGCGCGCGCGCCGCACGATGTCGCCCACCCAGTCTGGCCGGCGCCAGGCCAGGCCCTGGATCAGCCGCACGATGTCCTCCGGCCCGACCAGGGGCCGCAGGGCCGCGGGTCGCTTGCCGCCGCCGTCGCTGATCAGCCTACAGTCCTCGGCCAGCAGGGCGGTCATCGCCGCGGTGTCGCCGCTGGCGGCGGCGGTCATGAAGGCCCGGGCCAGCCGCTCGGCCTGGTCGTGCGGGACCTCGAACCGCGGTCGCCCCTCCCGGACGTGCGCCCGCGCCCGGCTGACCAGCTGGCGGCAGGTCGCCTCCGAACGCCCCAGCACGCCGGCGAGCGTCGCATGGTCGGTCTCGAACACGTCGTGCAGCAGGAACGCGGCACGCTCCAGGGGGGAGAGCCGCTGCAGGGCCAGGAGGAAGGCTACCGAAACCTCCTCGGCGCGCTCCAGGGGATCGGTCCACGCCTCCTCGATCAGCGGCTCCGGCAGCCAGGGCCCGACATAGGTTTCCCGTCGCGCTCTGGCGGACTTCAGGCGGTCGAGACAGAGCCGCGTCACCGTCCGGGTCAGCCAGGCCTCCGGCTCGGCGATCGCGGCCTGGTCGGCGGCGCTCCAGCGCAGCCAGGCGTCCTGGGCGACGTCCTCCGCCTCGGCCAGAGAGCCGAGCATGCGATAGGCCAGGCGGGCCAGCCTGGGGCGCTGCGCCGCGAAGAGCGTCCCGGCGTTCATGCCGCCATCGACGCGTGGTCGATTATGGCCGGCGCGCCCGCCACGGTCACCCGCGAGCAGGTCTGGCCGTGGCCCAGGGCGTACTTCAGGGTCGGATAGGTGCGCGCCGCCATCAACGCCATGGCGATGTCCACCAGGGCTCCCCGGCCCCAGAGGCGCACGATCTCGGCCCGCAGCGGATCGCAGGCGAGCAGGTCGCGCGCCAGGCTCGCCCGGCAGAACCGCCAGGCCAGGGCCGCCGCCTCGCCCATCGCCGCCGCGTCGCCCGCGAGGATCGCCCGCAGGATCTCCGGCGGGACCCCGCCGCGCGCCGCCAGGTCGACGGTGATCTGGGTGCAGGGCCCGCAGTCCTCCGCCAGAGTGCCGACGATCGCCGCCGCCGCCATCGCCGCGGGCGGCGCGCCACGCCCCCGGCCGACCGAGCTGACCAGGCCGAACTTCAACAGGCTCCACGGCCTGACGGAGAGGATCTCGCGCATGTAGGACGCATCATAGTCGAAGGTGCGTTCGAGGGCTCGGATCTGTCGATCCAGGATCGCCTTAAGCATCGGTTCGGCCTCCCGCCGGACTGCGGTTCGAGGGCCAGGCGATCCAGGCGGCCAGCAGGGCCGGGATGAACACCCCCGGCGCGTCGCGCAGCAGGTCGGCCAGCGGGGCGGGATCGCCCAGGCTGTCGGCCAGGTGGATCACACCGTGCAGGCCCAGGAACGCCGCCACGGCGACGCTGGCGCTCCAGGCCGTCGCCGGCCAGGCGATCCGCCAGACCACCGCCGCGGCGCAGACCAGATAGGCCGCCCCGATGTCCTTCACGAAATGCGGGTTGTAGGGTCCGGTCTGCGTCACTCCCGGCACGGTGGCGTACCACCAGGCGCCGGCCGCCAGCATGGCCGCGCCATTCCCCGCCAGCACCGCCGCCAGCAGTCCGCCGATGATCCCGCGCATGCCAGGTTCCTCACTGTCCGCAGCCATGACGATCGGGGTCGATCGATTGTGACATGGGCCTCAGGCGAAAGGCGGCCGCCGCAAGGATCCGTTCGCGCCACGGCCTTTCACGCGACAGCCGGGGATCGAACCCCACGCAGGCGGCTTTCGTCTGAAACGGCGGAACTTTCAGCCCGGGTCGCAGCGCTCCAGCCAGGCCGGAACCTCGCAGATCGAGGGCAGTTCGGCAAAACGGGGTTGGCCGATGGGGGCTTCGGCCGCTTCGTGCGCCCAGGTGAGATGATAGGGGATGTGGGCGGCGAAGGCGCCCGCCTCGAGGGCCGGAAGGATGTCCGAGCGCAGGGAGTTGCCGATCATCGCCGCGCGCGCCGCGCCGGCGCCGTGGCGGTCGAACAGGCGCCGATAGGTGTCGGCGGTCTTTTCGCTGACGATCTCGACCGCCGAGAACAGCTCGCCCAGGCCCGAGGCGGCGACCTTGCGCTCCTGGTCGAGCAGGTCGCCCTTGGTGATCACCACCAGGCGGTAGCGGTCGGCCAGGGTACGCAGGGTCGCCTCCACCCCCGGCAGGGGCTCGATGGGGTGGGTGAGCATCTCCCGGCCCGCCGCCAGGATCTCGCGGATGACCGCGCCGGAGTTGTCGCCGGCGAAGGCCAGGGCGGTCTCGATCATGGAGAGGGTGAAGGCCTTCACGCCATAGCCGTAGAATCGCAGATTGCGGGCCTCGACCTCGGCCAGGTGGGCGCGCAGGTCGGCCTCGGCCGCGAAGGGCGACAGCAGCTCGGCCAGGCGATCCTGGGTGAGGCGGAAGACCGTCTCGTGATGCCAGAGGGTGTCGTCGGCGTCGACGCCGACGGTGGTCAGGCGCATCCGGCGTGGGCCTTGCGCACCCGCTCGACAGACGCCGGCCAGCGCGCCAGGGCCGCCGCCGGGCGGACCGGCCGGCGGACAAGCTCGCCGCCGCAGTTGGGACAGACCCCGCCGAATCGATCCGCGGCGCATTCGGCGCAGAAGGTGCATTCGAAGGTGCAGATGCGCGCGTCAGGGCTGTCCGGCGGCAGATCGCGGTCGCAGCACTCGCAGTTGGGACGGAGTTGGAGCATGAGACCTCTCTAGCGCCTTGGGATTTCCCGGCAAGCCGCGTTGACCCCGCGTCCCCCCGCGACTACCACCGCGCCGCCCTACCCCTCCGGCCTCGAAAGGGAGACGCCGTTGTCGACTGACCTGCACCCCGGCGTCACCGCCGTCCTGGCCCTGGCCGACGGGACCGTGTTCCAGGGCCTCGGCTGCGGCCACGTCGGCGAGGCTGTGGGCGAGGTCTGCTTCAACACCGCCATGACCGGCTATCAGGAAATCCTGACCGACCCGTCCTACATGGCCCAGATCATCACCTTCACCTTCCCCCACATCGGCAACGTCGGAACCAATGTCGAGGACGTCGAGCAGCTGGCCGGGGCCGGCGAAGCCGCGCGGGGGGCGATTTTCCGCGACGCGCCGACGCCGCCGGCCAACTGGCGCGCCGGCTCGGACCTCGACGGCTGGCTGAAGCGCCGCGGGGTGATCGGCCTGACCGGCGTCGACACCCGCGCCCTCACCCGCCGCATCCGCGAGACCGGCATGCCGCACGGCGTGATCGCCCACGATCCGGGCGGCCGCTTCGATCTGGCGGCCCTGACCGCCCGCGCCGCCGCCTGGGAGGGCCTGAACGGCCTCGACCTCGCCCTGCCCGCCTCGTGCCTGCAGCCGTTCGACTGGACCGAGGGCCTGTGGTCCTGGCCCGACGGCTATCTGGCCGCCGGTTCGGCCGAATATCATGTGGTGGTCGTCGACTACGGGGTGAAGCGCAACATCCTGCGCGCCCTGGTGTCGTCAGGAGCGCGGGTCACCGTGGTTCCGGCCGCCACAAGCGCCGCCGACGTCCTGGCCCGCGAGCCTGACGGCGTGGTGCTGTCCAACGGCCCGGGCGATCCGGCGGCGACGGCGGTCTACGCCGCGCCGCAGATCCGCGCCCTGGTGGAGAGCGGCGTGCCGGTGATGGGAATCTGCCTGGGCCATCAGATGCTGGCCCTGGCCATGGGCGCCACGACGATCAAGATGGATCAGGGCCACCACGGGGCCAACCATCCGGTGAAGGACCTGG
>CAIXWN010000110.1 GCA_903923135.1 uncultured Caulobacteraceae bacterium
AGGCCGCCCCGGCGCCCCCGAAAACGCTAGCGAAAGCGCCCCAGCCGACGCCCGCGCGGGCGCCCGCCGCCGCCCCGACAGCGCCCCTACAGCGCCCCGCGATCGCCCCGGGCGCGCCCGCCCATCTCCTGGGCAGCGCCGCGCGGTCTCCCCTCACTCTCCCCGGCCTCGGCGGCGCGGCGAAACCGGCCGGGCCGCGCCTCAATGGGGCTGGCCCGGGGCGTAGTCCGCCTCCACATGCCCCTTCAGCGCCGCCTCGGTGAAGCGCACCGGCTTGGTTCCCATGGCCGCGAACAGCGGCGTCTGGTCGGCATAGTGGCGGGAAGTCGCGTCCAGCGTGGCCGAGCCGAACTGGTGCACGCTCTCGGAATCCAGCCGCCCCGCCCGGTCCCAGGTGACGAACATGATGAAGGTGTCGCCGGCCATGGCCTTCAGCACCCCCGTCTTCTGGGCCTCGCCATAGACGGCGCGATAGGTGTCGGGCCCGCCGTCGATGGCCAGATCCACCTTGCCGCGGATGATCCGGTTCACCTGGCCCCACAGGGGATCCATGCGGTGGAAATGCGCCTTCAGCTCGGCCACGGCCGCCTTCACCGTGGCGCGGGTGTCGGGCGCCGGGCGCTTCTGGGCCCACGCCGTGGCGATCGGCGTGGCCACGGCCAGGGCCAGGGCCGCGCCGCGGCTGCCGATGTTGGTCCGCCGGTCCCACCGCCCCAGCAGGGCCTGGGCCTCCAGGATGTCGCTGTCGCCCCCGGCGTCCAGGGCCAGCACCATGTCCACCACCCGCGCCACGTCCGACCGGTCGCTGTAGGCGATGTCGAACTTGTAGCGGCGGAACGCCTCGGCGCTGATCTTCGTGTCGGCGCCGAATGTCTCCTGCGCCCGCCAGGCGCGGTTGGTCATGTTTGTCTGGATGCCCATGGTCGCCGGGAAATCGGCCGGCTTCAGCGCGTCTTCCGCCCCCGTTGCGGCGAACGGGGTGTTGTTGGAGTTGAAGACATAGCCGCTCTTGGGGTTCCAGATCTGCGGAACCCGGTCGAAGGGCAGATAGCGGCTCCAGATCAGGTCGGACCGGTCGCCTGGCAGCACGCCCTTCCAGTCCACGCCGGCCTTCCGGTCGGGAAACAGGCCGTTGTAGACATAGCCGATGTTCCCCGCCTCGTCGGCGTAGATGTAGTTGATGCTGGGCAGGGCCTGCAGGGCCATGGCCGCGCGCCACTCGGCCAGGTTCCGCGCCTTGTCCAGCCGATAGTACTGCAGCGCCTGGCGCGCCTCGCCCATGCCGGCGAAGCGGATGGCGAACACCCCGTGGTCGGTCTGCATCACCGGTCCGTGGGCCGACCACAGCACCGCCTTGTGCACGGTCCAGAACAGCGGCCCCCAGATCTTCACCCTGATGGCCGCGTCGGTCTTCTCGAAATCCCGCCACTGGCCGTCCAGCCGGTACTGACCGGCGTTCGCGGGGTTGATGGTCAGCCGGTAGACGTCGGTCAGGTCCGGGTCATTGACCGTATTGGCCCAGCCCAGATGCTCGTTATGGCCGTGCAGCATGAACGGCGATCCTGGGAAAAATCCCCCGGCCACGTGCCAGCCCTCGCCGCTCTGCAGCACCGCCTCGTACCAGGCCACCGGCCCGGTATAGGGCTGGTGCGAATTGACCAGCAGCCGCGTGGCCCCGTCCGACGAGCGCGAGGCCGCCACGGCCACCCCGTTCGATCCCACCGGCGCCATGGGCTTGCCGTGGGTGGGGGTGTTGAGGGTCTTCAGGGTGTTGTCCAGGCCATAGAAGAACGGGGTCTTGAAGACGAAGCCGGCGGCGATGTCGCGGCCGCTCACCGGCAACAGGCCGGGAACCACCTTGTCCGGGTGGCGCGCGCCCCAGGCGTTGATCCCGTCGGCATAGGCCTCCAGCACCCGCTTCAGATCGGCCGGCAGGTCGCGGTCATAGCGGGCGTTCACCGTCGGCCAGACCCGCAGCAGCCGCACGATATAGTCGGTCACCGCCCCCTTGGGCCCCTGCTCGGTGGCCAGGGTCCCGCGCGTGGTCAGGGTCACGTCCTGGATGGTGGCGAAATCGTCCTCGGCGTGGGCCCAGGCCAGGCCATAGGCCACGTCGGCGTCGGTGGGGCCGAAGATGTGCGGCACGCCGAAATCGTCGCGCACGATGCGGGCGTGATAGGCCTCGCCCCGGGCGATCAGGGCGCGCGGGTCCGGCGCCGGCGGCTGGGCCAGCCGGTCGGCCAGGATCAACCCCGCCAGGGCGAGGACGATCAGCCCCGTCACGGCGCCCAGCCCGATGACGATCCGCCTGATGATTCCCATGCGCCGCTCCCTGTGCCGTCCTGCCGGGGCCCGGGATACGACGGTTCCGGGGGCGCAGGCAAAGGGCCCCACTTGCGCCGCCCGCCCGATCCGGCCTTAAGAAAGGCCTTGGGGCGCGGGGTCCCTCCGGTCGGCCGCCGCCGCCGGCAGCCCTCAGGAGCGGCGCGACGGCATGGTTTCAGCGCGGGACATCGAGAACCGGCGGCCGATCACCGCGGCGCTGATGCTCGCGACGCTGATGAACACCCTCGATTCGACCATCGCCAACGTCGCCCTGCCGCACATCCAGGGCAGCGTCTCGGCGGCCCAGGACCAGATCACCTGGGTGCTCACCTCCTACATCATCGCCGCCGGCATGATGACGCCGCTGTCCGGCTGGCTGGCCCAGAAGATCGGCCGCAAGCGGATGTTCATGATGTCGATCTTCGGCTTCGTGGTCGCCTCCATGCTCTGCGGCGTCGCCACCAGCCTGCCGGAGATCGTCATCTTCCGCCTTCTCCAGGGCATCGCCGGGGCCTCGATGATGCCGCTCTCCCAGAGCGTCATGCTCGATCTCTACCCGCCCAAGCAGATCCCCCAGGTGATGGCGATCTGGAGCGCGGCGGTGATCCTCGGGCCCATCCTCGGGCCGGCCCTCGGCGGCTGGCTCACCGAGAACCTGTCCTGGCGCTGGGTGTTCTTCATCAACCTGCCCATCGGCATCCTCGCCTTCATCGGCCTGAACTTCTTCATGGACCGGGACGACGGCGGTCGGGAGAGGCCCTTCGACTTCCTCGGCTTCGGCGCCCTCAGCATCTTCATCGGCGGCTTCCAGCTGATGCTCGACCGCGGCCCGGGCCAGGACTGGTTCGACTCCCGCGAGATCTGGATCGAGGCCACCCTGGCGGCCATGGGGCTGTGGGTCTTCGTCATCCAGACCATGACCGCCCAGCACCCCTTCTTCCACCGCGACCTGGCGCGCGACCGCAACTTCGTCGTCACCACCATCTTCGGCTTCCTCACCGGGGCGCTGCTCTACGCCTCCTCGGCCCTGCTGCCGTCGCTGATGCAGAACCTGCTCGGCTTCTCGGTGCTGCAGAGCGGCCTGGCCAGCATGCCCCGCGGCCTGGGCTCGCTGGTCGCCTTCCTGTCGGTGCCCATGCTGCTCCAGCGCTTCGGCCCCCGCCGGGTGCTGCTCTCGGGCCTGCTGATCTCGATGTTCGCCCTCTGGCAGATGAGCCGCTTCGACCTGATGATGACCTCCGGGCCGATCCTGCTGTCGGGCCTGATCCAGGGCCTGGGCACGGGCCTGCTGTTCGCCCCCCTGTCGACCCTGGCCTATGTCACCCTCTCGCCGGTCCACCGCACGGAGGGCACCATCGTCGCCACCATGACCCGCAGCCTGGGCTCCAGCGCCGGCATCTCGGTGATCCAGGCCGGCATCATCAGCCAGTCGGCCATGGCCCACTCTGTGCTCGCCGAGCACGTCCAGCCCAGCAGTCCGGTGTTCACCTCGGTCAACCCGTCGTTCATGAACCCCGACAGCGCCCTGGGCATCCAGATCCTCAACGGCGAGGTCACCCGTCAGGCCAGCATGATCGCCTACGATTCGGTCTTCGGCATGATGATCCCCATGGTCATCTGCATGATCCCCCTGCTGCTGTTCCTGCGGCCGCCGGCCGCTCCGGCGTCCACCCCGCTGGAGGCGATGGACTAGCGTTGGCCGGGCGCGAAACGAACGGCGCGACCCGCCGCGGAACCCTGGCCGGGGGCCTCGCCCTCGCGGGCCTCGTCGCCACCACCTCCGTCCGCGCCGCCGCCTCGGCGCGGGGGGCGCTCGACGCCCTGATCGCCGACAGCGCCAGGGCCGAAAAGGGCGATCCCGCCCGCTTCATCGATCCGCTGTCCACGGCCTGGGCCGAGGCCCGCCGCGCCGCCCGGACCGCCGAACAGGCCCGCCTGAAGGCCATCGACCGGGACGCCCTCGACCCGGTCGGGCGCCTGGCCCATGACGTCTTCGCCTATCGCCTCGCCGAGGATCTGGACGAATTCGACTCAGGTCGCTCCGAGATCGCCCGGCTGACCCCCCTCGATCCGTCCTTCGGGCCCCAGGTGGAGTTCCCCGACGCGGCCTCCGGCGCGGGCGCCCGCTTCGTCACCGTGCAGGACTATGAGAACGGTCTCACCCGTCTCGGCGACTTCGCCGCCTATCTCGGCAATGTCATCGTCTGCCTGAAGCAGGGCCTGGCCAGGGGCTATGTCCAGCCGCGCATCGTGGTGCAGAACGTCCTGGCCGAGGTCGACGTCATGCTGGCCCTGGCGCCCCGCGACACCCCCTTCTTCAAGCCGGTCCTCGCCATGCCCGGCGCGATCGGCCCCGCCGACCGCGCGCGGTTCACCGGCGCCTACGAGGCCGCCATCGCCAGTGCGGTCCTGCCCGGCTACCGGCTGTGGAAGCAATACCTGACCGAGACCTATCTGCCCGTCGCCCGCGAGGCGCCGGGCCTGTGGGCGATGAAGGACGGGCCGAAGGTCTACGCCGCGGCCCTGCGCCGCCACACCACCACCGACATGACCGCCGCGGAGATCCACAGGCTGGGGCGGTCGGAAGTGGCGCGGATCCGCCGCGCGATGGAGGCGGCGCGCGCGGCCACGGGGTTCAGGGGCGATCTGCACGCCCTGTTCCACCACGTCCGCACCGACCCGACGTTCTATTTCACCAGGCCGGACGACCTGCTGGACCGGTTCAGGCAGATCGAGGCGCGCATCTGGCAGGGCATCCCCCGCCTGTTCAACCGCCGCCCCCGGGCCCCGTTCGAGGTGCGCCCCCTGCCGTCCATGGGCGAGGCGAGGGGCACCGGCTACTACAACCTCGGCCCCCCGGACGGCTCCTCGCCGGGGGTGCTCTATTTCAACATGGCCATGCTCGGCACCCGGCCGATCCCCACACTTGAGACCCTGACCCTGCACGAAGGCATCCCCGGCCACCATTTCCAGGGCTCGCTGGCCCAGGAGAACACCGCCCTGCCGGACATCCTGCGCTTCGGCCACGGCGGGTTCACCGCCTATGTCGAGGGCTGGGGCCTCTATTCGGAGTCCCTGGGCAAGGCGCTGGGGATGTTCACCGACCCCTGGCAGTGGTTCGGCCACCTGGATTTCGAGATGCTGCGCGCCGTGCGCCTGGTGGTCGACACCGGCCTGCACGCCGAGGGCTGGTCGCGCCAGGCGGCCATCGCCTACATGACCGACAACACCTCCATGGCCGCGCACGACATCGCCGTGGAGATCGACCGCTACATCGCCGACCCGGGCCAGGCCACCGCCTACAAGGTCGGCGAACTGAAGCTGCACGCGCTCAGGGACCGCGCCGCGGCGAGGCTCGGGCGGCGCTTCAACCTCCGCGACTTCCACGACCAGGTGCTGATGACCGGCGCAATGCCGCTCGCCACGCTGGAGGCCAAGATCGACGGCTGGATCGCCGCGGGCGGCCCCGCCTATGGCTGACGCCGCCGCGGCGGACGCCGCCTACCCGCGCCCGGCCTACGCCTGGACCGTCGTCGGCCTGCTGTTCTGCACCGCCGTGCTCTCCTACACCGACCGGCAGGTGCTCAGCCTGCTGGTCGATCCGATCCGCGCCGACCTGCACATCGACGACGCCCGCATGAGCCTGCTGCTGGGCACGGCCTTCGCCGTGGTCTACGGCGTCGCCGGCATCCCCCTGGGCTGGCTGGCCGACCGCACCTCCCGGCGCAACCTGATCCTCGCCGGGGTGGCGGTGTGGGGCGTCGGCACCCTGCTGTGCGGCCTCGCCGGCAGCTTCGAGACACTGTTCGCCGCCCGCATCGTCGTGGGCCTGGGCGAGGCGGTGCTGTCGCCGGCGGCGATCTCCCTGATCAGCGACTGCTTCCCGCCCTCGCGCCGGGGCGCCGCCGTGGGGGTCTATTTCACCGGCATCGCCATCGGCGTCGGCGGCTCGATCTTCATCGGCGGCGGCCTGCTGGGGCTGGTAACCGGGGGCCTCTTCGCCGCCACGCCCCTGGCCGCCTGGCCGGCCTGGCGTCTGGTCCTGCTGGCCATCGGCGCGCCCAGCCTGCTGTGGGGCCTGGTCATCCTGCTCATCCGCGAACCGGTCCGCCGGGGCGACGCGGCGGCGGGCGTCGCCAGCCAGCAGGCCGACCCGGACACGGGGCAGGGGGGGCGCCTCGACCTCGCCGGCGCCGTCCGCCTGTCGCCGCTGTTCGTCGCCGTGGCCGTGGCCTCGCTGGTCGACAACGCCGTGGGGGCCTGGGCGCCCAGCCTGATCATCCGCCGCTTCCACGCCGATCCCGGTCAGGTGGGGGTGAACCTCGGCCTGCTGCTGATGGCCGGCTATGGCGGGGGCATGCTGCTGGGCGGCTTCCTGGCCGACCGCGCCGCCGCCGCGCGCGGGCCCGCCGGCAAGGTCCAGCTCTGCCTCGTCGCCGCCCTGGCCATCCTGCCGGCCTCGCTGCTGATCAACAGCCCTTCCCAGGCCGTGGCCATGGCGGGCGTGCCGCTCTATTTCGCCCTCTCGGCGGTGGTCACGGCGTCGGGCCTGTCGGCCATCCTCGATTCCACCCCCAACCGGGTGCGCGGCGTGGCCATGGCCATCAGCTTCTTTCTCAACGTCGCCGTGGGCGCCGGCTTCGGCCCCAGCGCCGTGACCCTGGCCAGCGCCGGCCTGTTCGGCGGCGACGGCGGCCTGGGGCCGGGCATCGCCCTGGTGGCGGCGCTGGCCTATCTGGCCGCGGCCGCGGCCCTGGCGGCCCGGCTGGCGATGACGCGGCCGGCGACAGCGAGGCGAGCATGACCGATCCTTCCCCGCACGAAGCGGGCGACTTCGAGCTCTGGGACCTGCGCGTCGAGGTGGTCGCCCCGCCCGGCGCGCGGCTCTTCTGCTCGGCGACGGTCGGCGACTACTTCGAGCTGCGCGGCGAGAGCCTGTGGCTGCCCCCCGGCCAGACCTTCTCGATCTATTCCCTGGCCGCCCTGCTGCCCCTGCTGCCGGCCAAGCAGCGGCCCAGCGATCCGGCCGACTGGATGAGCACCGACGCCGAGGTGGCCTGTCCCGACCCCAACTGCCCCTCGCGTTTCCGCATCACCCGCCTGGGCCGCCGGCGCTTCCGCCACGCCGACACCACCGCCACGGCCCTGCCGCCGGAGGGCGCCGCGTGACCTTCGACGAGCGCACCGTCCTGGCGCCGGGTTACGAGATCTCGCGGGTGATCCGCGGCGGCTGGCAGCTGGCCGGCGACCACGGGCCGGTGGACCACGCCGCCCTCGATGACGATTTCCTGGCCGCCTATGACGGCGGCGTCACCACCTTCGACTGCGCCGACATCTACACCGGCGTCGAGGAACGCATCGGCGACTTCCGCGCCGCCGTCGCCGCCCGCTTCGGCGCGGGGCGCCTGGCCCGGCTGAAGGTCCACACCAAGTTCGTCCCCGACCTGGCCATCCTGCCGACAATCGACCGCGCCTATGTGCGCTCGATCATCGAGCGCTCCCTGCGCCGCCTGCGCGTCGAGCGGCTCGACCTGGTGCAGTTCCACTGGTGGGACTACGCCGTCCCGGGGTGCGAGCAGACGGCCCTGTGGCTCGCCGAGCTGCAGGCCGAGGGCAAGATCGACCTCATCGGCGGCACCAACTTCGACACGCCCCGCCTCGAGGCCCTCGTCGCCGCCGGGGTTCCGGTGAAGACCCTGCAGGTGCAGTACTCCCTGCTCGACACCCGCCCCGAGGCGGCCATGGTCGCCGCCTGCGGGCGGCTGGGGGTGCGGCTGCTCTGCTACGGCGCCCTGGCCGGCGGCTTCCTCAGCGAGCGCTGGCTGGGCGCGCCCGAGCCGGAGGCCCTGACCAACCGCTCGCTGATCAAGTACCGGCTGATCATCGAGGACATCGGCGGCTGGGCTCTGTTCCAGGATCTGCTGCGCGCCCTGGCCGCCGTGGCCGCGCGCCACGGGGTGACCATCCCGGCGGTGGCCGCGCGCCATGTCCTCGACCGTCCGGGCGTCGCGGCGGTGATCATCGGCGCCCGCGGCGGCGACCACCTGGCCGCCACCCTGGCGATCGGCGCCCTGCGCCTGACCGACCGCGACCGGGCCGACATCGACGCCGTCCTGGCCCGCCGCG
>CAIXWN010000111.1 GCA_903923135.1 uncultured Caulobacteraceae bacterium
AAGCCTCGCGGCGCCCGGGCCGAAGTGTTCGTGATCACCCGTCTTGCGGCGGCGGCCATGCCCGGAGGTTATCGCGGCGGGCGATGATCGCCTAGACCCCGGACGCCGCGTCCGGTTCATCGATGGCGCCCGCAGCGAGCCGGCCCACCATTTGATGCGCCTATGCGTTTTGCACCGGAAAAACGATGGAGCAGAGCCATTCAGCCCCGTGGACTTGCATTATGCAATATTCCAACATACTCCCCATGTCCGCCGTCCAGCCCGTCGAAACGCCTGAGCCCGATCCCCGCGCTATCCGCGCCGAGGAACGTCAGGCCATGCTGCGCGAGCTGGCCGAACTGGCCATGACCCTGTCGCGGGCCACCGTCCGCCACGCCGTCGAGGCCATGGAGGCGGCGCACACGCCTGAAAACACGAACAAAACCCCGACCGCCCCACCACTCCCCGCCGCCGCGCCGCGCCACGACCCGGCCGACACCCTGGCCACGCTCTCCCGCATCGTGCGGCTTACCCTCACCCTGGAGGCGAAGCTCGAGGATGGTCTGGGCTCCCGTCTCGCCGGCGCCATCGCCGAGGCGCGGAAGCGCCGCGAGGAGGTCGCCAAGGATCCCTTCGCCCCCCTGAAATCGGGCCGAAAGGCGCGGGTGCTCGATCTGGTGCGCGAGGCGGCCGATCGCGAGGTCGCCGACCCGGAGGACCACGACATCCTCATGGACGCGGTCGAGGAGCGTCTGCTCTGCGACGAGGCCTATGCCGACATCGACGATCTGCCCCTGCGCGACATCCTCGAGCGCCTCTGCGCCGACGTGGAGCTCAGACCCGACTGGCGCCGCTGGGCCGGCGAGGGCTGGAAGCCCAACCCGCCCTTCACCCGGCCGCTGTGTTCCCACTTCGCCAGGCCCAGCCGCAGCCCCATCCTGGCCGACCTCGCCGAGCCGGATCCGCTGGAGTGAGGCCGCCGCCCTCCCGCCCTCAGGGCGCGATGATCTCGAACCAGAAATCGAAGCGGTCGAGCAGGGCGAGCAGGGTCCGGAGCGCAACCGCGCCCTGCGCCCCCGTCACCGCGCCGTCGGCCAGGGCGGCCTCCAGGGTGGTCAGGCCGATCACCAGGTCGATCAGGGTCGCGCGGCTGAGGCTGGCCGTCGGCGCGTCGGCCGCGGCGCCCGCCCGGTGATGCAGCACCGCGTTCTCCACGCTCACCGCGAAGGTCTCGCCGGTGTCGCTGAACGCCAGATTGAGGCCGAGGGCCGTCGCCCCGGCCTTCGGCCCGTTCAGCCGCACCGAAAGGGAATCGAGCAGGGAGTCGGCGGGCAGGGTGCGCAGCTGTCCGGCGGCGCCCTGGCGCGGCTGCGCCGCCGGCGGCCGCGGATAACGCAGCTCCATCGCCCCGGTCAGGTAGAACGCCCGCCAGGGGCCGGATTCGGCCTGGTACCCCAGCTGCTCCAGGGCGTCGGCCTGCAACGCCCGGGCCTCGGCGTTGGCCGGATCGGCGAACACCAGATGATTGACCAGCTCGGCCACCCAGCGATAGTCGCCGGCGTCGAAGGCCTCGCGCGCCTGGTCCAGCAGGGCCTGGGCTCCGCCGGCCAGGGCCACATAGCGCCGGCCCGTCTCGACCGGCGGCAGCCGGTGCAGATTGGCCGGATTGCCGTCGAACCAGCCCAGATAGCGCTGATAGACCGCCTTGGCGTTGTGGTTCAGCGTTCCGTAGTAGTCGCGCGTGTGCCACTCCGCCGCCAGGGTCGGCGGCAGGGCGATCTCCTCGGCGATCTCGGTCGGCGTCAGGCCATGGTTGGCCAGGCGCAGGGTCTGGTCGTGGATGAACTTGTAGAGGTCGCGCTGTTTCCTCAGGAAGGCGTCGGCCCTGTCGGCGCCCCAGCGCGGCCAGTGGTGGCTGGCGAACAGCACGCGGGTGTCGGCGCCGAACATCCGCCGGGCCTCGTCGATATAGAAACTCCACGCCTTGGCGTCGCGCACCTGCGCCCCGCGCGGCGTGTAGAGGTTGTGCAGGTGGCACGAGCAGTTCTCGGCCATGCACAGGGCCCCGAACTTCGGGAAGAAGAAGTTCATCTCGGCGGGCGCCTCGGTGTCCGGCGTGACCTGGAAGACGATCTCCACCCCGTCGAGGGTCAGCCGCTCGCCCGTGCGGGCGATGCTCACCGTCGGGGGGACCAGGCTGATCGCGCCCATGGAGACGGTCTTGCCCAGGCCCGCGTCCACATGGCCGGTGGCGTCGCGCGGCAGCAGGGCGCCGTACATGTAGGTCGCCCGGCGGCTCATCACATTGCCGGCCAGCACGTTCTCGCTCACCGCCGCGTCCAGGAAGCCCCCCGGGGCGACGATGGTCAGGCCCGCGGCGATGTCGGCGTCGCTGATCACCCCGCGCACGCCCCCGTAGTGGTCCACATGGCTGTGAGTGTAGATCACCGCCTTCACCGGCCGGTCGCCGCGATGCCGCCGCAGCAGGGCCAGGGCCGCCGCCGCCGTCTCCGACGAGATCAGCGGATCGACGACGATGTAGCCCTCGTCGCCCTCGATGAAGGTGATGTTGGAAATGTCGAAGCCGCGCACCTGATAGAGGCCGGGCGTCACCTCGAAGAGGCCGTGCAGGCTGTTCAGCTGCGCCTGGCGCCACAGGCTGGGGTTCACCGTGGGCGGGCAGGGGGCGCCCGCCTGTTCGAAGGCGAAGGCGCCCATATTCCAGAACACCCGGCCCTCGGCGTCGACGATCTTGCCGTCGGGGACCGAGCCGATGAAGCCGCGGCGGGCGTCGGCGAAATCCTCGCCGGTCTCCGCCGGCAGCCGCGCCGCCAGGGCCGCATGGGCGCGCTGTGTCGCCGCCGTGGCGGGTTTCGGATCGTCAGCCATGGTCGTCGCCTCTCTGATCGCCGTTGCGCCGGCCACCTTATCTTCGCCGCGGTCCAAACCTAGAGCCACCTGCGTATAACCGTCCGCGGCGTCATCCGCGGCCCGCCGGGAGATTTCATGATTCGGGTTTCCGCTCTCGCCATCGTCGTCGCCCTCGGCGCATCCGCCGCCTTCGCCGCCGGGGC
>CAIXWN010000112.1 GCA_903923135.1 uncultured Caulobacteraceae bacterium
GCCCTCGCCCAGCAGCATGTTCGTCTTGGGCACCCGCACATTGTCGAACTTCAGGTGCATGTGGCCGCGCGGGGCGTGGTCCTCGCCGAACACCTGCATGGCGCCCAGGATCTTCACCCCGGGCGCGTCCATGGGCACCAGGATCTGCGACTGCTGCTTGTGCGGCGGCGCGTTCGGGCTGGTCTTGACCATGGTGATCATGATCTTGCAGCGCGGATCGCCGGCGCCCGAGATGTAGTACTTCTCGCCGTTGATCACCCACTCGTCGCCCTCCAGCACGGCGGTGGTCGACACGTTCTTGGCGTCCGACGAGGCCACGTATGGCTCGGTCATGGCGTAGGCCGAGCGGATCTCGCCGTTCAGCAGCGGCTTCAGCCAGCGCTCCTTCTGCTCGGGCGTGCCGACCCGTTCCAGCACTTCCATGTTGCCGGTGTCGGGCGCCGAGCAGTTGAGCGATTCCGAGGCCAGGGGGCTCTTGCCCAGTTCGGCGGCGATATAGGCGTAGTCGAGGTTGCTCAGGCCCTCGCCGGTGTCGGCGTCGGGCAGAAAAAAGTTCCACAGGCCCGAGGCCTTGGCCTTGGCCTTTGCCCCGTCGAGCAGCTCCAGCTGGCCGGGCGCCCAGCTCCACCGGTCGGCCCGGCCTTCGCCCAGGCGGAAGAATTCCTCGGTGATCGGCTCGACGTTGTCGACGATGTGCTGTTTCACCGCCTCATAGAGCGGCGCGGCCTTGGCCGACATCGCCAGGTTGTTGAGATCGGATTGGGGATCCTGCGTGGTCATGGTCGTCTCCTCGGTTCGGCTGTCGTGTTTGGCCACGGCGTCGCACGATCAGCCTTCGCAAGCCAAGGGCTTTGTCGCCTTGGGCCAGATCAACTTCCGGTTCCCGACACCTCCGGCGGGATCAGCGGAGAACCCCCGCCGCCTCCAGGGCGGCGATGCGATCGTCGGCGTAGCCGAGCAGCCGGCCGAGCACCTCGCCGTTGTCGCGGCCGAAGTGCGGCGCGGCGCGGTCGTAACGCGGCGGCGTGTCCGACAGGCAGAAGCGGCTGGCCTCGATGACGCTCTCGCCGCCCAGCGGATGGGCCATGCGCACGAAATGCCCGCGGGCGATCAGCTGCGGGTCGGCGACCATGTCGGCGCTGACGGCGGCCTTGTGGGCGGCGACGCCGAGGGCCTGCAACGCCGTCTCCACCGCCTCCACCGTGCACTCCCGCGTCCAGGCGCCCACCAGCGCCTCCACCTCGTCCTCCGCCGCCTGGCGTCCGTCCAAGGTAGCGAACCGCCCGTCCAGCGACGCCCCGCCGATCAGGCCGGCCAGCCGCGCCCACTCGGCGTCGTCCCGGGCGACGATGGCCACCCACCGGTTGTCGCCGGCGCAGGGAAACACGCCGTGGGGGGCATACTGCGCGTCGCGGTTGCCCATGGCCTGGGCGATGCGTCCCGTGGCGGCGGCGTCGGCCACCTGCGGGGCCAGGAACTGGATGCCGGCCTCGGCCTGGGAGATGTCCAGCCAGCAGCCCTCGCCGGTCCGCCGTCGTCGGTCGAGGGCGGCCAGCAGCGAGACCAGCCCGAAACGCGGGCCGACGAAATCCGTATACGGACCATAGGGGCCGATGGGCGTCTCGCCGCAGCGCCCGACGATGGCCTGATACCCGGCCATGGCCGCCCCGACATTGCCATAGCCCGACAGGCCCGAGGCGGGGCCGGTCTGCCCCATCAGCGAGGTCGACAGCACGATCAGCCCGGGATTGGCCTCGCGCAGCGTCTCCGGCGCCAGGCCCCAGCGGGCCATCTGGCCGGGGATGAAGCTCTCCACCACCACGTCGGCCCAGCGGGCCAGATCGCGGGCCACAGCCTGGCCCTCCGGCAGGGCAAGGTCGAGGGTCAGGCCCAGTTTGCCCACGTTGTAGGTGTCATAAAGGGCGCAGCGCTGCGGATCGACCTGGCCGCCGGGGTAGGGGCCCATCAGCCGGGCCGTCTCGATCCGCGCCGAGGATTCCACCCGCACCACCGTGGCGCCGAAGTCGGCCAGGGCGCGGCCCAGGGCGGGGCCCGCCACCACCCAGGCCAGGTCGAGCACCTTCAGGCCGGCGAACGGGCGGACTTCCTCCGCCGCCTCGGCCGTCGGAGCGACTTCCGCCGCGCCGCCCGCGGCCGGGGGTGGGGGCGGGCCGGCAAGGACCTCGTCGTCGTGCTCGCCCAGGGCCGGCGCCGGCCGGGGCGGGGCGAACATGCCGGCGGGGCCGTGGGCGAAGCGGCCGGGCAGGGTGCGGGCGCCGGACGCCTCCTCGACGGTGACGAAGAAGTCGCGGGCCTTCAGATGGGCGCTGGCCAGCAGGTCGGCCATGGTGTTGACCGGCGCCAGCAGCAGCTTGCGGTCTATGGCCTCGCGCTCCAGGTCGGCCTTGCGGCGCGGGGCGAGGAAGGCGGCGACGGCGTCGCGGGCGGCTTCGATGTCGTCCTCCAGGGGCGTGCCGGCCGCCGGGCCCATGGGCACGGTTCGCCAGTCCCAGCCGGCGAACCGCGCGGGCAGGGCGCCTTCCTCGGCCATCCAGGCGAACAGGCTGTTGGAGCGGGGGCCGCCCGGCCCGCCGCCCATCATCAGTTCCACCAGCCCGTCGCTTACCGCCCATTTGGGGCCGCGAAGTCGCTGCGCCCCGTCCGGGCCGGGCGGGCCGCGCGGCGGTTGCTGGAAGAGGTTGTAGTTCTCGTGGCCGACGGCCGCGGCGACGATGTTGGACAGGGTCGTCGGGGTGACGGCCTGCTGCGCCGAGATGTCCACATGCTGGCCGCGCCCGGTGCGCAGGCGGGCGAAGTGCGCGATCAGGGCCCCGCCGGCGGCGTCGGCGGC
>CAIXWN010000113.1 GCA_903923135.1 uncultured Caulobacteraceae bacterium
GCCAATCTTATGGCTCTTGCCGGTGTAGTACAGAATCCGTTCGGTCGTGGTTGTCTTGCCGGCATCGATGTGGGCCATGATGCCGAAATTGCGGTAGTCGGCGATTTTGGTGGTGCGGGGCATGACGGCGTTCTGCAAAAGGGTTTGGATCAGGGACTCGGCCGAAGGCGCGCGCGGTCTATCTCAAACCGCCCGCGCCGAGAAGGGTCTGCCGGGGAAGAAACCGATATAGGGACTACCAGCGATAATGCGAGAAGGCCCGGTTGGCTTCCGCCATCTTATGCGTGTCTTCCCGCTTCTTCACGGCCGAACCCCGGTTGTTCGAGGCGTCGAGCAGTTCTCCGGCGAGCTTTTCGGTCATGGTGTTCTCGCCGCGCTTGCGCGCCGCGGTCACCAGCCAGCGGATCGCCAGGGCGCGACGGCGATCGGGGCGCACTTCGACCGGAACCTGATAGGTGGCGCCGCCGACCCGACGGGAGCGCACTTCCACCGACGGCTGCACGTTTTCCAGAGCGGCGTGGAAGGTTTCAAGCGGGCCCTGATCACGCCGCTTGGCTTCGATCAGATCGAAAGCCCCATAGATGATGTTTTCGGCAACGGCCTTCTTACCTTCGTACATGACGTAGTTCATGAACTTGGTCAGCACCAGATCGCCAAACTTGGGGTCGGGGAGAACATCGCGCTTCTCTGCGCGGCGGCGGCGGGACATATCGTGTAATCCTTATTTCGGGCGCTTGGCGCCATAAAGCGAACGGCGTTGCTTGCGGTCCTTCACCCCCTGGGTGTCGAGCACGCCGCGGAGGATGTGGTAACGCACGCCGGGCAAATCCTTCACGCGGCCGCCGCGGATCAGGACCACCGAGTGCTCTTGCAGGTTGTGGCCCTCGCCCGGGATGTAGCACACCGCTTCGATGCCGGAGGTCAGGCGCACCTTGGCCACCTTCCGCAGAGCCGAGTTCGGCTTCTTCGGTGTGACCGTGTAGACGCGCGTGCAGACGCCACGCCGCTGCGGCGATCCCTTCAAGGCCGGAACCTTGTTGCGGGCCACCTTGTTGACGCGGGGCTTGCGGATCAGCTGGTTGACTGTCGGCATTGTTTCTTTCGTTGGACTAACAGGCGCGCCCTCCAACCGGAGGACACAAGGGTCGGCTTGCTCTTAGACTTTCGGGGACTTCAACGCCGATAGCCCCATAAACACGAAACAGCGCCGAAACGCTGCGGGCGATCTCGGCGCGGCGGGCCATCCGCCCGCGGGACTTCGCGTTCACCGGGGCCGATCTGATCTGGGCCTCGAAACGAGCGGGCCTGATACCCGTGAAGGGCCCCCGCGTCAACGGTCAGACGACGCCGACCTCAGCGGCCGACGTTCACCGAGCCCGCCCCGAACACCTGCTTGGTGATGGCGCCGGTCACCCGGGTCACCGAAACGTCCCCGGCGCCGGCGATGGAGGCGTTCAGGGTCCTGGCGACGCCGCGCAGGCGCACGGCCCCCGAACCGGCGATCGAGGCCGTCATCGCCGTCACCGCCCCGGCCGAGACCGTGATGTCGCCGGTCCCCGCTATGCGGGCGTCCAGGGGCCCGTTCACCGAGGCCACAACGATGCCGCCGGAGCCGGTCGACACCGCCTTGAGGCCGCCTCGGATGTCGCCGGTCCAGATCCCACCCGAGCCGGAGACGCTGAGGTCCGTCGGGCCCGCCGAACGGGCGCGCGAATCGCCGGCGCCGGCCTGGTTCAGGCGAAGACGCCCCTGCACTTCGTCGATGGTCCAGTCGCCGCAGCCCTCGTTGGTGAAGTCGACGCTGCCGCTGCGGCCGATCTCGCCGAACACCGCCTCCCCCGCCAGGATCCGCACCGCCCGCGGCGCGCGAATCAACAGTTCTGGCAACTGCTCATAGGCCACGGCGCTGCGACCGAAGATGGCCACAACGCGACGCCCGTCCGCCGTCCGGCACCCATGCGTGCGGCGCCCCACGTCGCCGGTCACATAGAGCCGATCGCCCAGCTTGCGGATTCGCAGGGGCAGATTCGGGTTGGCGTGGGCCAGGGTGACGACGATGTCACCGCGCGATTCGGGGATCACGGTCACCCGCGCCGCCGCGCCGCGAATCTCCACGGACGGCGCGGCCGCGGCCGCCGACGCGCCGGCCACCGCGGCCCCCATCACGCACAGCCCCGTCACGCACAGAATGAGCCGGAGGCGCATGTCGATCTCCACGCGAGGACCCGGCCAGACTAGCCGAGGACGAAGGGCGACACAGCCAGAATCGCCGTCAGCCCGGGCGACGGCGTGGAGCGGGTAGCGGGAATCGAACCCGCGTCCTCAGCTTGGAAGGCTGCTGCACTACCTCTGTGCTATACCCGCACACCCCCACCGGGGGTGAAACCGCCGCGATCCAGACCTCCGGCGCCCCGGCCGGAGCCAGGGTGGAGGGTAGTGTCGAGAGCGCGTGGTGGGGGAAGTAGGACTCGAACCTACGAAGGCGTACGCCAGCGGATTTACAGTCCGCCCCCTTTGCCACTCGGGACATTCCCCCGACGCGCTCTCGATAACGACCGGCCTTGGAGCCCGCGGACAAATCGGGGCTGGCCCGAACGATCCGTGAAAAGCCTTCCGGTCAGGCCCTCAAGCAGTGCTAGAGGACCTCAAGGGAAGCCCGATCCGGGCCCCAAAAATCGGAGCGCGTCTTATAGTGGCGTCCAATCCCCAACGCAACGACCGCGGAGCAGATCGGCGACACGCCGCGTCCGGCCCCGAACACGCCGCCGGCCCGGGGCATCGCAAACGCCTCGAGGAGAGCCGCGCCGAATGGCTGTGGGGCTGGCATACGGTGCTGGCGGCGCTGGACAATCCCGCCCGCCCCCGGCCCAAACGCCTGCTGGCCACGCCCGACCGGGCGCGAACCCTGCAGGCCCGCCTGGGCGGCGCGATCACCGTCGAGGTGGCCGAAAATCCGGCCATCACCCAGATCCTGCCCCCCGGGGCCGTGCACCAGGGCGTCGGTCTGCGCATACCCCCTCTCGATCCGGTCAGCCTTGATGACCTGGCCAGCCCGGCGAGGGGCTTCCTGATCATGCTCGACCAGGTCACTGATCCGCAGAATGTCGGGGCGATTTTCCGTAGCGCCGCCGCCTTCGGCGCGCGCGGGGTAATCCTGCAGGACCGTCACGCCCCTCTGCTGACCGGCGCCCTCGCCAAGGCCGCCGCCGGGGCCGTCGACCGCATCCCCCACGCCCGCGAGGTCAATCTCTCACGCGCCCTTGAACGGCTCGAGCAGATGGGCTGGCGGGCCGTGGCCCTCGACGGCGAGGCGCCTGACGCCCTGGCCGATGTTCTCGACGGCACGCCCACGGTCCTGGTTCTGGGGGCCGAGGGCGAGGGCGTGCGGCGGCTGGTGCGCGAGCACTGCGACGCCCTGGCCAATATCCCCATGCCGGGGGGCTTCGAGAGCCTCAACGTCTCGGCCGCCGCGGCGGTGGCGCTCTACGAGGCCAGCCGACCGAGGTAGCAGTTCAGGCGGCGCCGCCGAACCGCGCCGTCCAGGCCGCCACGTCGGCCTCCTCGATCTTGCGGAACAGGACAGGCGGCGCGGCCACGGCCCGCCCGGCGGGGATGCGCGCCAGTTCGGCCGGCGAATCGGCCGTCGGCCACACCGGCGGCCACGCCTCGCCGACCGCGGCGGCCATAGCCTCGGCGGCGAACGGGATGACCGGCGCGCTCACCCGGGCGTAGAGCCCCACGAGATTGATCGCCGTGCGCACGATCACCGCGGCCCGGGCCGGATCGGTCTTGATCGCGGTCCACGGAGCGGCTTCCTGGAGGTACTCGTTGCCCAGCACCCAGAGCGCGCGCAGGGCCTGGGCGCTCTTGCGCACCTCAATGGCCTCGAACTGGTCCGTCAGGTCGCCGATGCGCGCCGCCACCTGGGCCTGAAGGGCCACCTCCAGCGGCCCCGTCTCGCCGCCCTCCGGAACCACGCCGCCGAATCGCGTCTCGTTGAACTTCAGGATGCGGTTGACGAAGTTGCCCAGCACGTCGGCCAGGTCGCGGTTCACCGCCGCGGTCAGCTGCTCCCAGGTGAAGGCGCTGTCCGAGTGTTCGGGGCTGTTGGCTGTCAGATACCAGCGCCAGGCGTCAGGCGGGAGGATCTCCAGGGCGGTGTCCATGAACACCCCCCGCTGCTGCGAGGTCGAGAACTTGCCGCCGTACCAGTTGAGCCAGTTGAACGCCTTGAGAAGGTCCACCGTCTTCCAGGGCTCGCCCGAGCCCAGGATCGTCGCCGGAAAGCTCACCGTGTGGAAGGCGACGTTGTCCTTGCCCATGAACTCCACATAGCGGACGTCATCGGCCCCGGCGTCGGTGCGCCACCACCGCCGCCAGTCGCCGCCCAGCGCGTCCGCCCATTCCTCGGTGGCGGCGACGTATTCGATCGGCGCGTCGAACCAGACATAGAACACCTTGTTTTCGAAGCCCGCTCGGGGCTTGCCGTCGCGGGCCACGGGGACGCCCCAGACCAGGTCGCGGGTGATGCCACGGTCGATCAGACCCTCGTCGAGGTGCTTGTTGGCGATCGAGCGCGCCAGGGCGGGAAACTCGGGCCGGGAATCGACCCAGGCGCGGATCTGCTCCTGCAACCGTGACTGCAGCAGATAGAGGTGACGGGTTTCGCGGACCTCGAGGTTGCGCGACCTGGAGATCACCGAAACCGGGTCGATCAGGTCGATGGGATCAAGCAGGGAGTTGCAGCTGTCGCACTGGTCGCCCCGCGCGCCAGGCGAGCCGCAGATCGGGCAGGTGCCCTCGATGTAGCGGTCGGGGAGGAACCGGGCGTCGTCGATCGAATAGACCAGCCGGTCCGTCCGCTCCTCGATGTAGCCGTTGTCCTCCAGAACGCCCGCGAAATGCTGCGTCAGCCGGGCGTTCTGCGGTGAGGAGGATCGCCCGAACCAGTCCCAGGACAGGCCGAAGCCCTCGGCCACCGTGCGCTGAAGGTCGTGCTGTTCGCGGCAGTAGGTCACGACATCCTGTCCGGCGGCCGCCGCGGCCAGCTCGGCGGGCGTGCCGTGCTCGTCGGTGGCGCAGACGAACAGCACCTCGCGGCCCCGCGACCGCTGGAACCGCGCATAGACGTCCGCCGGCAGCATCGATCCCGCCAGATTGCCCAGGTGCTTGATCCCGTTGATGTACGGCAGGGCGGAGGTGATCAGGATGCGGGACATGTCGGTCGGTTTCCCGCGCCTCGGGTGAGACGCGTCAGTCTTCGGAGCGGCGCATATAGGACGGACCGGCCGGTTTTCCCAAGAGCCGTTGCCACCCGCCCTGCCCGTGCGGCATAAGCTGCGGCGGACGGCCGGCTTAGCTCAGTTGGTAGAGCAGCGCTTTTGTAAAGCGAAGGTCGCGGGTTCGAGTCCTGCAGCCGGCGCCATATCCTCTCGTCCCAGGGTTCCGCCTTCATGTCCCTCACTGCCTGGGCGCTCACCACCGGCGAGGCGGGCATGCGCACCCAGGCGCGGGGGCTCGCCAGGGCGGTGGCCGATGTGGTCCTCGAGAAGACCGTGCCCCCCCCATTCCACTGGCCCTGGCGCACGCCGCCGTCGTCGGAACGGTTGCATCCGCCCTGGCCAGACATCCTGATCACCTGTGGCCGCCGCTCGGTCTCCCGCGCCCTGACCATCCGCAAGGCCAGCGGCGGGCGAACCCTCACCGTGCACGTCCAGGATCCCCGCAGCCGCGCCGCCGATTTCGACCTGGTGGTCGCCATGGCCCACGACCGTATCCCCCCCGGCGGCCATGTGATCAAGGTGGCCACCGCCCTGCACGACCTGACGCCCGACAACCTCGCTGAGGCGGGGCGGTCGTGGGCCGGTCGCCTGGCCCCGCTGGGCCGGCCGCTGCTGGGCGTGGTCATCGGCGGCGACCTGAAGGGCAGGCCGTTCACGCTGACCGACGCCCGACGCCTCCTCGCAGGCTTGCAGGCCATCCGCGCGGCGACGGGGGCTGGCCTTGCCATCACGCCCTCGCGAAGGACCCCGCCGGCGATCCTGGCCCTGCTGGCCGAGGCCTTCGCCGGCGATCCAGGGGTGTTCCTGTGGACCCTGGAGGGCGACAATCCCTACCGCGGCATCCTCGCCCTGTGCGACCGGCTGGTCGTCACCAGCGACAGCGTCTCGATGGTTTCCGAGGCGCTCGCCACACCGCACCCGGTGGAAATCTTCGACCTGGGCTTTCCTCGTCACGCCGCCTTTGTCCAGCGGCTGGTCGATCAGGGGCTGGCGCGGCGTTTCGACGGCGCCGCCGACCCTCCGGCGCGCCAGGGCGGACCGGTGAACGCCACGGACGAGGCCGCCGCCCGCGTCCGCGGCCTGCTTCAGGCCCGGACGGGCGTGGTCGGATAGGCCAGCTGCTCTCGGGCCCGCCAGTCGCTGGTCACATAGTTCATGATCACCGACCGCCGCACGCCGGGGATTGGCCGCCTGGCCAGGCCGTGCCAGGTGTTCGAACCTGGCACGAAGACCAGGGCGGCGTTGTCGGTGAAGTCCGGACGGGCGAACCAGGCGCCGGGATCGCGATAGATGTCGGTGCCCAGGTCCGCCTGTGCGGGCGACTCCGGCAGATAGATCAACATGGTGAACCGCTTCACCCCCAGGTCGGTGTGCGGTTCCAGCCAGAATCCGTCGGTGTCCTGGGCGTACTCCAGCCGCACAAAACTGCCGGAAAGGTCGGCCCCGGTGGTGGATTCGATCACCGCCACGACCTCGGCGGACTGAAAGGCGTCCGCCACGGCCGCGCACTCGCCGAAACGGGCGATGTTGGCGGCGTCGAAATAGTGTCTCTGGTCATTGTGCAGTTCGCGTTTGCCCGACACACCGCCCAGGTCCGGGGCGGGAAACGGCAGGCCGCGCAGCACCTGGGTCATGCCGGCTGGCAGGACGTCGGTCAGAAGCCAGTGCCGGTAGGGGTCATCCGCCGCGTGCGCCCGGCGAAAAGCGGCGACGAGGCTGCCCCTGGTGGCGGCGGTGAGGGCCTGAAGTTCCGCGGAGGAGAGCAAGGATGCGCTTTCGGGTCTGGGAGGGCCGCGCGCCGCCATCCCCGGCGCCGGAGGCATTGCTCTATATCAACGGCGCGGCGAGGTCGATGCCGCGCGCCGGTCCGCGATTGCGCTATGATGTCCCGGACCCGGGGAACGGCGAGGCGATGACCCAGCACGACGACGCGATCCGCATCTTCATCGACGCCGACGCTTGCCCGGTGAAGGACGAGACCTATCGTGTGGCGCAACGTTACGGCCTCCACGTCTTCGTCGTCGCCAACAGCTACATGATGATTCCCGCCCATCCGCGCATCGAGCGCGTGGTCGTCGACGCCGGACCGGACATCGCCGACGACTGGATCGCGGACAACGCTCGGCCGGGCGATGTGGTGGTAACCAACGACATTCCCCTGGCCGAACGCGCCCTCGCCGCCGGCGCGGCCGCCATCGGCGCCAATGGCCGCCCCTTCACCCGCGATTCCATTGGCTCGGCCATCGCCCAGCGGGCCATCATGGAACAGATCCGCTCCACCGGCGTCGTCACAGGCGGCCCGCCGCCCTTCGGCAAGGCCGACCGTTCACGCTTTCTCCAGGCCCTCGACGAGGCGATCAACCGGGAGATGCGCAAACGGCGCTAGATCGCGCGGACGCCCTCCGGAGCCGGCGCCCGCGCGTTTGCGCTATTTCATGAATTCCAGGCTCTCGAGAAGCATGGATCCCTTATTGGTGCGCCAGGCGTTGCGCTTCATGGCGGCCTCGCGGGCCAGGTCGAGCGAACCATATTGCGCCACGGCCGACTTTTCCGAATCGGCCAGGGGACGGTCCACGGACGCGAGGTCCTTGAACACCGTGATAAGATAGAGATCCGGCTCGCCGGCCCGGGGATCGACCGGGCGCTGTATGCTGCAGCCGAGAATCGCCCCGGCCCGCTTGCCCTCCTCCATCGACACGCGCCAGCCCTTCTGAAGGTCCTGCATATAGGCGTTCAACTGGCCGGGCTTCACCTCCACTTCCTGGATCATGGTCACCGGCCCGCGATCATAGTTGCGCGGAACCGCCTGGGCCGACACCCCCGAGGCGACAAGGGTCGACAGCGCCATGACGCCGCCAGCCAAGACAAACAAAGCTCGCACGAAGTCCTCCCCACCCGTGATCAGAAGCGATCAGGCCCAGCAGAGCAGGCCGCGAAGCGATGAACAAGGCGGGCGATGACGAAGTCCCGCCCTACCGGAGGACTGCGTCCCGTCTCGCCCTGAACCTGACTCTCGTCCCCGGACCGCCCGAACATTGCGTGATAATTGATTAAAACGTCCAGGATAAAACAGCGACAATGGCGCCCGCGCGGTCGGGCCGCGGCCCCGCGGCAAGGCGTTCCACGGCGCGGCAGGCCAGAAAGGAGTGGCCCATCTTTCGCCGCCGGGCTAGGTCGCACCTCGTGGCGGGGGCTGAGCACACCGGGGATTCCGGACCCATGGACGTGGCCGACCGCTATCTGGATCAGATGATCCGGGCCCTCTGCCGCTTCGACGGCGTCGACGACTTCATCCCCATCGCCCCCGATCCGCGCCGATCGCCGTTGAAGGCGGCCGCGCACAGGGCCATCACCGTCTTGCTCGCCGCGGGCGGCCTCGAACTGGTCCGCCGCCGCCCGTTCGACGCCGAGACCCGCCGGCTCGGCCGCGACTGGCCCGTGCACGCCGACACCATGATCGGCGTCCGGCGGCTGGAGAACCTCCGCGATCTGGTCAGGACGGTGATCCGCGAGGCGGTCCGCGGCGATCTGGTGGAGACGGGCGTCTGGCGGGGTGGCGCCAGCATCCTGATGACCGCCGCCCTGGAGGCCTATGGCGACCAGGACCGACGGGTGTGGTGCGCAGACTCCTTCGCCGGCCTGCCGCCGCCGGACCTGGATCGCTATCCTCAGGACATCGGCATGGTCTGGCACGCCATGGCGCCGTTGCAGGTCTCGCTCGAGGAGGTGAAACGCAATTTCGCCCGCTACGACCTGCTCGGCGAGCGCGTCCGCTTCCTGCCGGGCTGGTTCAAGGACACCCTGCCGGGCGCCCCCGTCGAGCACATCGCCCTGCTGCGACTGGACGGCGACCTCTACGCCTCCACCATGGACGCCCTCACCGCTCTTTACGACCGGGTCTCGCCCGGCGGCTTCGTCATCGCCGACGACTACGGCATCGTCGAGGACACCTGCCGCCGCGCCGTCGACGATTTCCGCGCCGCCCGCGGCATCGTCGCCCCGCTCCAGGACATCGACGGCTGGGGCGTGTTCTGGCGCAAGGACGACGGTTCAGCGGAACCGGCCTGAAGCCGCCGGATCAGTCGTCGTGCGCCGGGCGACCGCGCAGCCCCTTGACCCCGGAGCGACGGGTCTTGCTGTCCAGGCGGCGGATCTTCGAGGCCAGGGTCGGGCGGGTCGGACGGCGGGTCTTGGGCCGCACCGCGGCCTGGCGCATCAACTCGGCCAGCCGTTCGCGCGCGGCCTGGCGGTTGAGTTCCTGCGACCGATGCTCCTGGGCGAACAACACCAGGACGCCGTCCTGGGTCAGGCGGCTGCCGGCCAGGGTCTCCAACCGCGCCTTGACGTCATCGGGAAGGCTGGGTGAGTTGCGCACATCGAAACGCAGCTCGATGGCCGAGCTGGTCTTGTTGACGTGCTGCCCCCCGGGCCCGCTGGCGCGCGCGGCCTTTTCCAGGATTTCGCCCTCGGCGGCGGCAAGCCACCAGGGGTCGCGTCGGCGGGGAGCATCCATGACGCCTCCCCAATACCCCGACCGGAGCGCGAGGTCATCCAGGCCGGGGGAGTTGCAACCGCGCCGGTTCCCGCTAGAGGGACATGCCGCACCGGAGGAGGGTCATGATCATGCGCAACGGCAACACGATTTCACTGGGACTGGGACCGGGCCTCGCCGCCCTGTCTCTGCTGGCGGCCTGCTCCAGGCCCGCCGCCCCCGGGGGCGCTGAAGGCGCGGCGTCCGGCGCCGCGCCAACCGCCACCTCCGCCCCCACCGACGCCGACAGGAAGGCCATCCTCGCCACCCTGCCCGCCGCCTACCAGGGCGCCGATCTCGACAACGGTCAGAGCAAGATCGCCCTATGCAAGGCATGCCACACCCTCAACAAGGGCGGCGAGGCTGCGGTCGGGCCCAACCTGTGGGGTGTCTTCGGACGCAAGGCCGGCAGCGCGCCCGGCTTCGCCTATTCCGACGGCATGAAGGCCTTGGGCGGCGCCTGGGACGCCGATCGGATCAACACCTGGATCAGCAAGCCCTCGGCCATGGTTCCGGGCACCAAGATGACCTACGCCGGGATGGAATCCCCAAAGGACCGCATCGACGTGGTCGCCTATCTGAAGGTCATCACGACCGCTCCGGCGAAATAGCCGGCGAACCGGGTCAGGCGTCGTAGCCGGGGCTCTGGCGGTCCAGTCGGCGAAGGCAGCCGGGCCAGGCCAGGGCCCCGCCGACGCCGCGGCTGACCTGCATCCTGACCTCGTCCTGGCTCGCCTGGGGGGCGATCAGCACGTTGTCGCGGCCGACGCTCAGGGCCATCACCTGCTGCTTGCAGGCGCGCTCGAGGTAGAACATGTGGGTCCAGCAGTCGGCGGCGGTCCGGCCGACGGTCAGGGTGCCGTGGTTGCGCAGGAGCATCATCATGGCGTCGCCCATGTCGGCCACCAGACGCTCCTTCTCCTCCGGATTGAGGGCGATGCCCTCATAGGTATGGTAGGCCAGCTTGGGCAGGCAGATCAGGGCGTGCTGGCTGAGCGGCAGCAGGCCCTCTTTCTGAGCGGACACCGCCACGCCCTGGTCGGAGTGCAGATGCATCACAAAGTGCGCGTCGTCCCTGGCGGCGTGGATGGCCGAGTGTATGGTGAAGCCCGCCGGATTGATGAAATAAGGGGTCTCCTGGAGAATATTCCCCTCCAGATCGATCTTCACCAGCGACGAGGCGGTGATTTCGTCGAAGAACATGCCGTAGGGATTGATCAGGAAGTTGTGCTCGGGCCCGGGAAGGCGCGCCGAGATATGGGTGTAGATCATGTCGTCCCACCCGAAGAGCGCAACCAGACGATAGAGTGCGGCCAGGTCAACGCGGACCTGCCATTCCTCGGCCGAAACCTTGCCCTGCAGCGAGCTCAGGCCCGCCAGCGATCCGTCCGCCATGGCGGTTCCTCCAGATGAAAGTCGGGCTCAATCAGACTCGCCGCCGCGGCCGACGTCAAGTCCGCCTCGCCATCGTTGCCGAAGCGTCAGCGCCGGTAGTGATGATGGGGGCGTGTCGCCATGTGATGGCCGATGACGCAGCCCGCCGCCGCCCCCACCAGGGCGTGATGGCCGGCCAGATGCCCCACCACGCCTCCGACGATGGCGCCGCGAACGCAGCCCCGCGCCTGCGCCGTCCCGGCCGCGCCGGTCAGGGCGCCCGCCAATGCCAGAGCCAGAGCCAATGCCTTCATGTTCCGAGCCTCCCGGGGTCAGGGCCACCTGCCCTTGCCCCGTACTCGACCACGTCACTGGCGCTTTTTTGCGGCGCCGGAGCCCGTGCGACTGTCACAGACGGTCGCGGCCCCCTATCTGAGCGTCGTCGCCGCCCCGGACCGGGGCTGAACGCCAGGATGGAACCATGGATGGCCCGGCCCCGCCGAAGGCCCCGAAAATCCTGAGGGACGCCGAACGCCGCCAGGCCGCCTACGCCGCAAAACGCCGCGCCTGGGCCGAAGCGGTCGGACGGCCATACCAGGACCCTCGCGACCTGCGCCCCCCGCCGGGCGAAGTCGACGCCGCGCCCGACGAGTAGACCGTTAGCCGGCGCCGCCCGAGGCGGTATGGTCGCCGGCGGATCCTGAACCTATCCGGTCCTCATCAGCACCGACCCGGGACCGGCTCCCCCCGCCGGTCCCGCCATGCCGCCGCCATGGGCTTCCGGCCCGGCGATCCGGCGGATCGTGTCATCGAACATCCACGCCTGCCCCTTGCCGGCCTTTTTGGCGGCGAACAGGGCCTCGTCGGCCTCCTTCAGCAGGTCGTCGGCAACCTCGTGGCGAAGGCGGGCGCAGACGAATCCCAGGCTCACGCCCATGGGGATTCGCTGGTCGGACGGCCCGACCGCGCGGGGCACGCCGGCCAGGATCCGCGCCGCCACCTCGTCGAAGTCATCCGGCCCGGCGATTCGGTCCAGCAGGATGGTGAACTCGTCGCCCCCGAGCCGGCCGACCAGGTCCTCGGCGCGCAGGCACCCCTTCAGGATGCCGGCCACCTGCCGCAGCAACTCATCGCCGGCCTCGTGTCCCAGACGGTCGTTGACCTGCTTGAACCCGTCCAGATCGAGATAGACGACCCCGAACCGTTCCATGGGCCTGCGCTGGAACGCCGCCAGGCGCGCATCGAGCTGGCGGCCGAACTGTTCGCGATTGGCCAGACCGGTGAGAAAGTCATGGGTGGCCGCGTGGGCCAGCCGCTCCTCGGCCAGCCGGCGCGACTGGTCCGCCCCTCGCAGCGCCCGGGCGTTCCACCACACCAGCCCCGTGAACACGATGACATCGGCCACCGCCGCCAGGGCGTCGCCCATCTGTTCCGGATAGAGGTGGGTTCGCCCGCCGGCCCCTTCGAGCCAGCCGATCGCGATCGGCGCCAGCACGCCGACGGGAATCAGCAGCCGGGCGGTCCGTCCCCCAGGGCCGTCGTCGAAGATCGGGGCCATCAGGGCGCTGTGGCGGGTGGTCAGCTGCACGTGCCCCGCCAGCGGCAGGATCGAAGCGGCCGTGACGAGGGCCATTCCGGTGAACGGGCTCTGGGCGTAGAACGTGGACACGCCGTAGAGAGCGCCCAGCAGGGCCAAGAACGGCGGCGTAGAGGCCATCACGGCCAGAATCTGCGCCGCGCCCGCCTGTCGCTCGCCGCCGACGCGGGCCAGACCGATGGCCGCCGCGCATATGATCAGGCAAATCGCCGTATTGGAGGCCATCTGGCTCGGAGCGTTCGTCTGGGTGGCCAGTTGATCGGCAAACAGCCAGCTGTCGATCCCCAGATGGGTCCCCGCCAGAAGATCGAGCAGCTTCAGGAGCCCGACCGCTCCGCCGCCGGCCAGGGCCGCCACGGCAAGGGCCATGGTCAGAGGATGCGATTTGCGACCGATCAGCGCCCCGCCCCCCAGCAAGAGCAGGGCGACGGCCGTCGCCGAATTCATCGGCACGCCGGGCAGGAACAGTCGTTTCAACGTTTCGACGTGGAAAATCCAGCCAGCAAGCGCCGTGGCGGCCAGGCCGATCGGGATCCAGGGTAAGACGAACATTCTGTTGTGAGAGTCCCCACAGTCCTGCGCCGACGAAGCACCGCCCCCGCTGAACCACAAGCAAACAAATGTCATATGGAGGATCGGCCGGTGGATCGGCGGCGGACAAATGCGACTGATCCGCGATCTCTTCGCTCTGCGGGTTTGACAAGCCTACAGCATCTGCGTCTCTTGCCGACCGATGACAGAGCCCTTCAAGCCGGATCCCCTGCGCCTCGCCTTCGTCGCCAGCGACTGGTCGGAAGCCCAGGAGGCGCGCCGCCGCCTTGCCGCCACCTATGGCGACACCCCCGAACACCTGGCCGATGTGGTCGTCGCCCTGGGCGGCGATGGATTCATGCTGGAGGTGCTGCACCGCAACCTCGGCGCCAACCGGCCGATCTACGGGATGAACCGCGGCTCAGTGGGCTTCCTGATGAACGACTACGATGAGACCGGCCTCGTCGCCCGCATCGCCGCCGCCGAGAAGGCGATCATCCATCCTCTGCGGATGACGGCCGTCGACGCCGAAGGCCGTCGTCACCATGCCCTGGCCATCAACGACGTCAGCCTGCTGCGAGAGACACGCCAGGCGGGCAAGCTGCGCATCCTCATCGACGGGCGCGTGCGCATGGAGGAGCTGATCTGCGACGGGGCCCTGGTCTCGACCCCGGCCGGATCCACCGCCTACAACTTTTCGGCCCATGGGCCGATCATTCCGCTCAACGCCCAGGTGATGGCCCTGACACCGATCAGCGCCTTCCGCCCGCGGCGCTGGCGCGGCGCCCTGCTTTCGCACCACGCCCGCGTCACCTTCGAGGTGCTCGAGGCGGTCAAGCGGCCGATCAGCGCCGTGGCCGACAACGTCGAGGTGCGCCACGTGACCCGGGTGGACGTGGTCGAGGACCGTTCGATCACCCTGTCTGTGCTCTTCGACGCAGGACGCAGCCTGGAAGAGCGCATGCTCGCCGAGCAGTTCGCCTCCTGAACCGGGGGCGTTGGCCTATTTCACCCGGGCCAACGGCTCGACCACCGCCCCGTAACCGGCGTCCGGCGGGATCGCCAGAACCGGGCCGTCCGGAGTCTGGGTGACCACCGGCAGAACCGGCACCAGGGTGCGGCCCTGGGCGCGCACCACCGCGTCGAGCGCGTCGTCGGCCTCGGCCAGCAGTTGCAGGTTCATCCGCGTGGGAAAGATGACCGTCCGCTCGCCGGTCGCCGCCAGCCGCAGGGCCTCCGAGGGGGCGATCCATTCCGCGTCCACCGTCTCCCAGCCGTCGCACTTGGCCAGCTGGTCGGCCGGAGCGGCGGCCACATAGAACCAGGTGTCGAAACGCTTGTGCATCATCGCCGGGGTGATCCAGCGGGCGAACACGCTCAGGGCGTCCAGGTCGAGGCTGACGTCCAGTTCGGTGACCAGATCCAGGAAGGTGCGGCGGTCGTGGGCCACCTCGTCGCGCGCCGCTCCGGCGCGTTCGTCGCCGCGGAAGGTCTCGCCGTCGGCGTGGCGCGCCAGCAGGATCCCGGTCTCCTCATAGGCCTCGCGGATCGCGGCGATGCGTAGGGCCCGCTTTTCCGGCGCCGTGCGCTCCCAGCCGATCACCCGCGCCTCCCAGGCCGGATCGTGGTCGCCGGCGTGGGTCTTGCCGCCCGGAAACACCAGGGCGCCGGAAGCGAAGTCGATCTGGTGATGGCGCTTGACCATCAGCACCTCGAAGGTGGGGGTGTCGCGGACCAGCAGGATGGTCGCCGCAGGCAGGATCGGAACGGGGGGCTTTTCGTCGGACATGGGCTAAGCCTAGCGCTTTTCACCGGCCTTTGCGCCAGCCACAATGGCGCGCTCGCGCAAGAATTCGTGCTTCCCCAGGGAGAACCGCCGGTGCTCGAAGGCCTGAAGATCGTCGAACTCGCCACCTATGTGGCCGCCCCCGTCGCCGGCATGGTGATGGCCGAATGGGGCGCCGAGGTGATCAAGGTGGAGAGCAAGGCCGGAGACCCGACCCGCCATCTCTTCCGCAGCCAGGGCCACCTGCAGGGCAATCCGGTGTTCGAGTTCGAGAACCGGGGCAAGCGCGGCGTGGTCCTCGACACCTCCACCGCCGAGGGCCGCGAGGCCCTGCTGCGCATCCTGGAATCGGCCGACGTCTTTCTCACCAACGTCCGGCCCAGCGCCCTGAAGCGGGCGAAACTCGACTTTGAATCGATCCACGAGCGGCTGCCCGGTCTGATCTATTGCAGTGTCTCAGGCTACGGCCTGGAGGGTCCCGGAGCCGAGGCCCCGGCCTTCGACATCGCCGCCTTCTGGGCCCGCTCGGGCGTGGGCTCGGCCAGTTTCCCGCGCGGGGTCGATCCCTTCCCCTGCCGCCCGGCCATGGGCGACGCCTTCTGCGGCCTGGCCACGGCCTCCGCCATCCTGGCGGCGGTGGTGGAAAAGAGCCGCACCGGCAAGGGACGGCTGGTGGAAAGCTCGCTGATGCGCTCCGCGGTGTTCTCCATCGGCTGGGACATGTCGATCCAGCTGAAGTACGGCAAGGTCTCGGCCACCCGCACACGCACCCACCTGCACGACCCGCTCAACAACTTCTTTCCCACCGCCGGCGGTCACTGGCTGTGCATCGTACCTCGCCAGGCGGCCAATGAGTGGGTGGCCATCGCCCGCGCCGCCGGCCGCGACGACCTGGCGGGCGACGCCCGTTTCGCCACCGCCCGGGCCCGATCCCAGAACGCCGAAGCCTGCGTCGCCGCCCTCGACGAGGGCTTCGCCGCCTTCAGCCTGACCGAGGCGGGCGAGCGGCTCGCCGCCAATGACGTCATCTGGGCCCCGGTGCAGACCCCCGGCGAGGTGGTCCAGGATCCCTTCGCCCAGGCCGCCGGCTGTTTCGTCGAGGTCGAGGACGCCGACGGTCTGCGCTACGCCGCCCCCGCCGCCCCCGCCCGCTTCCCCGGCGCCGACGACGGCCCCAAGCGTCCCGCCCCGAAACTGGGCCAGCACACGCGCCAGGTCTTGGCCGAGGCCGGCTATGACGATGCGGCGATCGACGCCCTTCTGGCCGGCGGCGCGGCCGTCTGAACGGCGTTTAGTTCAATTTTTTCAATGTGATTGACGATAACTTGACGTTGCGGCGCCTTGCGCCCCTTTACAGTCCGCCGAATCCGGGTTGACCTTACGGCAACCAAAACGCCGGACTGGGAGGTTCGCCATGATCGTTCGCCAGACCCTTGTGTCCCCGCAGGCGCCAGCCGGCGTCCGCCGCCCCAGGCGCAGCCGCCGCCTCACCCTGGCCGTTGGCGCCTCGGTGGCGGCTCACCTGGCGGTGGGCGGCTATCTGCTCAACGCCACCTTCCACCCTTTCAGCCTGCCCGAGCAAAACACCCCGACCTCGACCATAGACGCCCGGACCATCACCCTCGTCCCTGACCGGCCGCTGAGACCGGCCACGCCGCCGCCGCCGCGAGCCAACGTGCGGGCCACGCAGGGCCCGGTTCCGCCGACGGTCGAGACCCTGCCCGTCCGCCCGGTCCAGTCACCGCCGCCCGAGTTTCTGCCCCAGCGGACGGACCTGCTCGGGGACGGCCTGACCACCGCGCCGCCGCCGACCCTGCTGTCGCCCACGGTGATCACCAACCCGGCCTGGCGCGCCCGCCCCAACGCCGACCAGGTGGCCCGCGCCTATCCCGAACTGGCGGCCCGCCAGGGCGTCGGCGGCGTGGTGCTGCTGAACTGCGAGGTCACCGCCGCCGGCGAGGTGCCGACCTGCGACGTGGTCAGCGAGTCCCCCACGGGCTACGGCTTCGGCAAGGCCGCCCTCAGCCTCACCCGCTACTTCCGCATGAACCCGCGCACCGAGAACGGCCAACCCGTGGGCGGCGCCACGGTGCGCATCCCCATCCGCTTCGCCGTGGCGGGGTGAGGACCGCGACCTTGTGCGCCGTAGACCAGTCTTCGGGGCCGCCCGGCTATCGCGCACCACGCGCCGGGCCTCCTGGTCGGGCGAAGGTCAGGCCCCCGATCCCTACGCCTGCGAGATATGGGTGTTCAACGCCCGCCGCACCGGCCGCCAGTCTTCCGGCTTTGCGAAGCAGTTGTTGCCGATGGTGATCCGCGCCCACCGGCTCTGGTTGGAGGTTTCGATCGTGATCGCGTTCGCCACCGTCCGGGCCGTCTGCAGGATCACGGTGAGGGAGTCCCGTGTGTGCCCATCGTAGGGCGGCACGCCGACGCTGCCGTAGCTCAGCCCGTGCCCGGTCGCCCAGATCTCCAGTCCGGCGTTAAGGAGGTTGGCGCCTCGGGGCGGGACCTGGACAAAGCGGACGGCAAAGACCTGCCGCCCATCGCCGGGGAGACAGGCCAGCCTGTTGGCGGCGCCAACCGAGGGCACGGCGAGCAGCGCCGTCCCGAGCCAGACGGTCAGGAGACGTCGCCGGCGACCCGCCTTGCCCATGTCGCCCCGCGGCGTCAGGACGTGTGAGCCGAGTCGATATGGCAGAACGCGCCGGGGGCGGGCGGGGACGCCGAGCTCACCGACAGCCGCGTGATCCGCAGACCGGAGGCGAAGTCAGCCCAACCGTGCGGTTCGGAATAGAAATCCAGGGCATAGACCAGCGGCGCGCCGTCCGGGCCGGTCACAGACCACACGCCGCGCCCGGACATGGCGTCGCCGCCAACCACGGCGCTCGTCACAACAGGCGCCGACGCTGGCGGGGCTAAGTGGTCACCCAGACGGTCCGGCGGAATCGGGTCCGCGGCGTCCAGCCAGCGCACGCCCGTCACCTTGCGGGAGAAGATGCGCCAGATCGCGTGGTCGTCGGATTTCGGGGTCAGGGCGAAGTAGGCGGCCATCACCCGGTTCATCCGGTCCAGCAGCGTGGTCACCGCCCGCTCCGACGCCGGCTTGCCCGCCCGGCACGCCGCCTCTGCCGCGGCCGCCTGCTGCTGGGCCGCCATCTGGCCGGCGATAATGCCGATATAGGCCTGGGCGTGCGCCACGGGAGCGGTTCCCAGCAGCGCCGCGGCCAGAACGGCGGGGCGAAGCCCGCCGCGCGTCTTTTGAATTGGCATGCCCCGCCCTCCTGTGCCTGACTGCGAGACGCAGTGTCACCCCACGCACGGGCTTTGAAAAGGCGGGATGGCCGGCCGATTGCCCCGCCGCCGGCGACCGCCCGAGGCATCCGGCGCAGGAGCCGGCCATTGGCTGGCTTCAGGACGCTGATCACCCCGCCGGCTTTGCGTGAACCGTCGTCAGGGCACGGTCAGGTCTCCGCCGGCGATCCGGCGGATTTCCCGGGCGATCCCTTCGGGTGAAAGCACGAAATCGATGCAGCCGCTGGCGATGGCGCTCTGCGGCATATCGGGTTGACCGGCTGTATCCAGCCTCTGGGCGATCGTGATGCCCCCGGCGTCCCTGATGCCGCAAAGCGCGGCCGCCCCGTCGCCGTCATAGCCCGAAACGATGACCGCGATCAGCTGCCCGGCCCAGTTCTCCGTCAGCGAACGCAGGAAGACGGTGATGACATCCGGCCACCCCCTCGGCTTCGAGATCGGCTTGAGCCGGAATTCGCCATCCCGCACGTGAAGGTCGCGTTTCTCCGGAATGATGAACACGCAATCGGGGCGTACGACCAGCCGGTCGGTGATCAGCTCCACCGGCATCGCCGTGTAGCGGGGCAGGATCTCGTGCAACCTCGTCGCCACCGTCCGCAGGTGATTGACGATGACGATGGCCACGCCCAGGTCGGCCGGCAGGTTTTCCAGCAGGCGCGTGTAGGCGTCCAGCCCGCCGGCCGAGCCGCCGACACAGACGATGGGGAAGTCCCGCTTCGAAGGTGCGCCGGTGGGAGTCACCGCCGCTAGACCATCTCGTACCGTATCGGCAGTCGCTTGGGACCGCCGACAAAGGCGGCCGCGGCGCGGGTCGCCGGGCCGTTGAACTGCAGCGACTTCAGGCGGGGGATCAGTTCCTCGAACAGGATGCGCATCTCCATCTTGGCCAGGTGCTGGCCCAGGCAGAGGTGGGCGCCATAGCCGAAGGCCAGATGCCGGTTGGGGCTGCGCTGCGGGCGGAATTCCTCCGGCGCGTCGAACACCGCCTCGTCGCGGTTGCCCGACGGATAGCAGAGCATCAGCCAGTCGCCCCTGGCGATCTTCTGGCCGGCGATCTCGGTGTCCTCGGTGGCCGAGCGCATGAAGTGCTTCACCGGCGTCACCCAGCGGATGGCCTCGTCCACCAGGCCGGGGATCAGCGACGGGTCGGCCTTCACCGCGGCGAAAGCCTCGGGAAACTGACACATCCCCCAGACGGCGCCGGCGGTCGATGAAGAGGTGGTGTCGTGGCCGGCGGTGGCCACGATTACGTAGTAGCTCATCGCCTCGAAGTCGTTGATCGGCGCCCCGTCGATCTGGCCGTTGGCGATCACCGTGGCCAGGTCGGTCCCGGGACGGGCCTTGCGCGCATCGGTTATTGATTTGAAATACATGAAGAAGTCGGCGATCACCCCCTGCAGGTCGTCCAGGCCGCCGGCCCCGCCCACCTCGGCGGACTGCGATCGGTTGAGCTCCGGGTCGGCGGCCCCGAACAGCTCCTGGGTCAGCTTGAGCATCCGTGGCTCATCGGTCGGCGGCACGCCCAGGATCTCCATGATCACCCGTAGAGGATAGGTCAGGGCCACGTCGCTGACGAAATCGCACTCGCCGCCGAGGCTGGCCATGTGATCCACATGCGCCCGGGCGATCTCGCGGATGCGCGCCTCGAGGCCGCGGATGTTCTGGGGCAGGAACCAGGCCTGGGTCAGCAGCCGGTACTTGGCGTGATCGGGGGCGTCCATCTGCACCAGGGTGCGCAGCAGGTGCGGGCTGCCGCCCGTCAGCTTGCGGACGATCTGGTCGCCCTCGATGGTGGTGAAGGTGGTCGGCATCTCGCCGGACCGGAAGAGCTCGTTCTGTCGGCTGATCTCAAGGATATCGGCGTGCCGGCTGACCACCCAGAACGGATAGGTCCCCTCCACATGCGCCTGCGCCAGCGGCGCATTGGCCCGGATCCAGGCGAAGGCCTCGTGAACCGGCGCATCCTCGGCATAGGCGCGCGGGGTGAGGATGGTGCGGGCGATCTCCTCGGGGATCGCGGGGGTCTCTGTCGGTCCGGTCATGCAGCCCTCATGAATGTGTGACGTTTGGTCAGCCTAGCTCATGCCGCCCGGCGGATGTAGGCTCCAGGCATGGATCTCGCATACGGACCGGAATATCAGGCCTTCGAGGCGGAAGTCTCCGCCTTCCTAGAGGCCAATCGCGACCGCTGGCCCCCGGCCGTCGGCGCGACGCGCGAGCAGGTCCTCGCGTGGCAGAAGACCCTCATCGCCAACGGCTATGCGGCGCGCACTATCCCGAAGGCCTACGGCGGCTACGGCGCCGAGGTGGACATCCTCAAGTCACGGATCATCGCCGAGGCCTTCACCCGCGCAGCAGCCCCCGGCGGCCTGGCCGGCCAGGGCATCAACATGCTGGTCCCCACCCTGCTCGATGTGGGCACCGAGGAACAGAAGCAGCGCTGGATCGCCAGCACCCTCGCGGGCGAAACCGTCTGGTGCCAGGGCTATTCGGAGCCCGGCGCCGGCTCCGACCTGGCCTCCCTGCGCACCCATGCGGTGGAGGACGGCGACGACTTCCTGATCAACGGCCAGAAGATCTGGACCTCCACGGCCAAGCAGGCCGACATGATCTTCTGTCTGGTTCGCACCGAGCCCGCCGCGCCCAAGCATGCCGGCATCAGCTATCTGATCTTCTCGATGTCCACCCCCGGCATCGAGGTGCGCCCCCTCAAGACCATGACCGGCGCGGCCGAGTTCAACGAGGTGTTCTTCACCGACGTGCGCGTTCCGCGCAGCCAGATCGTCGGCGGCCGCGGCGAGGGCTGGCGGGTGGCCAACACCACCCTCAAGCACGAACGGGGCATGCTGGGCGATCCCAACGCCGCCGAGTCCCGCCTGGCGGCGATCATCGCCATGATGCGCGCCGAGACGGTCGGCGGCGAACGGCTGATTGACAATCCGGTGCTGCGCGACCGCCTCATGCAGCTGCAGGCCCGCGTCCTGGCCATGAAGTTCAACGGCCTGAGGCTGATCACCAGCCAGCTGGCCGACGAGTCGCCCGGTCTGGCCGCCCTGATCGTCAAGCTGCAGGGCTGCGAGATCAATCACCAGCTGGCCGCCATGGCCATCGACGTGCTGGGCGAACTGGGCGTGCTCTATGAGGACAGCCCCCACCTGCGCGACCACGGCGTCTGGCAGCATCGCTACATGTTCGACCTGGGCCTGATCATCGGCGGGGGCACCGCCCAGATCCAGAAGAACATCATTTCCGAACGCGGCCTGGGCATGCCCCGGGAACCCAAGACGGTTGAAGGCTGATCGCCATGGATTTCGCCCTCTCGCAGGACCAGAAACTGATGCAGGCGAGCCTCGCCGGCACGCTCGACCGCGCCTGCCCGCTGGAGCGGGTGCGCGCCTTCGCCGAAAATCGCGAGGTGGTGGCGACGGACGTCTGGACCGCCCTCACCGACCTGGGCGTTCCCGGCCTGCTCATTCCCGAGGAGCACGGCGGCCTGGGTCTGGCCGTGCTCGACGCGGCCCTGGTGGCCGAGACCCTGGGCGCCCACGTGGCCCCGACTCCGTTCCTGGGGTCGGCGGTGCTGGCGCCCCTGGCCATCCTCGCGGCGGGAACAGCGCAGCAGCAGTCCCGTTGGCTGCCCGCCTTGGCCGCCGGCGAAATCCTGGCCGGAGCGGCCATTGCCGAGGGGATCAGCGGCGCGCGCGACGGCGCGGGCGTGCGCGCCGAGGCCGGCCGGCTGACCGGCAAGGCCCTCTTCGCCTTCGACGCGGAACAGGCGGGAGTCATTCTCGTGGCCGACACCGACGGCGGCCTTTGGCTGGTGGCCGGCGACGCGCCCGGCCTCGCGCTCACGCCGCTGACCAACATCGACCTCACCCGCCGGCTGAGCGAGCTCCGCTTCGACGCCACCCCGGCCGACGCCCTGGCCCAGGGCGACATACCTCCCCTGCTTACCCGCCTGCGCGACGTGGCCTGGACCCTCCTGGCCGCCGACATGCTCGGCGCCAGCGAGGTGATGATCGCCAAGGCCGTCGCCTACGCCAAGGAACGCCGGCAGTTCGGCCGGGTGATCGGCTCGTTCCAGGCCGTCAAGCACCTGTGCGCCGAGATGGCCGCCGAACTCGAGCCCTGTCGGGCCCTGGTCTGGTACGCCGCCTACGCCCAGGACGCCGCGCCCGCCGAGGCATCGCTCACCGCGGCTCACGCCAAGGCCCACCTTTCGGAGGTCAGCCGGTTCGTCGCCCGCACCGCGACAGAGGTGCACGGCGGGATGGGCATCACCGACCTGCTGGGCCTGCACTACTGGTTCAAGCGTGTTGGCGCCGACCGCCAGTGGCTGGGAGGTCCCGAGCGCGTGCGCCACCTGGCGGCGGTGATCCAAGGCCTCGTCGCCGCCTGATCGCCCCGCGGGCGCGGAACCGGCGACGGCGCGGGCCGTTCCCTCTCGGCAGGTCTGACGCCGCCTTCGCGCACGCCAATCCCGACCTGCAGGAGTCGCCGCCATGCTCGGTTGGGCCGTCTGTTTCGCCATTCTCGCCGTCGTCGCCGGGGCCCTGGGCTTCTTCGCCCTCGCCGGCCTCGCCGCCGTCATCGCCAAGGTCATGCTGCTGGTCTTTGTCGTCCTGCTGATCATCAGCTTCATCGTCAGGGCCGGCCGGGGCGGTTCGGTGGTCTGACGACATCAAGGCCGGTCAGTCCCGGCTGCCCAGGTGCATCCGGCTGTCGACGCCGATCGCAGCGAGAAAATCCTCGTCGTGGCTGACCACCAGCAGAGCGCCGTCGTAGCCGGCCAGGGCCTGCTCGATCGCCTCGACCGAGGCGAGGTCCAGATGGTTGGTCGGCTCGTCGAGGACGATCAGTTGCGGCGGCCGCGGCGCCATCAGCCGGCAGGCCAAGGCCGCCCGCAGCCGCTCCCCGCCGCTCAGGTCGCCGGCGCGTTTCAACGCCGCGTTGTTGCGGAACAGCAAGCGGGCCAGGGCCGCGTGGGCCATGTGGTCCGGCGCCTCCGGGTTCAGCCGGCGGTAGTTCCCGATCAGGGTCTCCTCGTCGTGCAGCAGGGCGGCCCCCTGGTCCAGGACCAGCGCCTCCACGCCTCGGGTGATCCTGCCGGCGTCTGGCGCGAGTTCGCCCATGGCCAGGCGGATCAGCGTGGTCTTGCCGGAGCCGTTGGCTCCGGTGACCGCCAGCCGCGCCGGCCCGGTGATCCGCAAACACAGGCCCGAACACACCGTCGACCCGTCTGGCCAGGCGAAGTCGACGTCGTCAAAGGCCAGCACCAGCTTGCCCGCCGCCAGGGCGGAACCGGGCAGGTCAAAGGCCAGGGTCTGGCGGATCTCCACCTGCGCCCGGGCGGCGTCCAGCTGCTCCGCCGCGCCGGCGCGACGCCGGTCGCCCAGGCGCTGCTGGCCGCCCCGGGTGTGCTCGGCCTGTCCGCCCCGGGCGTTCAGCACGATTCTTGGCGCATCCCCCCGCGCCTTGGCCCGCAACCCGGCGGCGTCGCGCCGGTCCTGTCGCTCGCGTGTCGCCTGGATCTCCCGGTCGACACGGCGGGCCTCCCGCGCCGCGGTGTCCAGCGCCCGGGCCGCCGCCTGCGCCTCCTCGTCCCGCCGGACCGTGTAGAGATCATAGCCCCCGCCATAGACCCGCGCCCCAAGGCCGCTCAGTTCGACGATGCGGTCCATCCGCCGCAACAGCGCGCGGTCATGGCTGACCACCACCGCCCCGCCGGGCCAAGTCTCGAGCACGCGGGCCACCACGGCGCGTGCGCCCTGGTCGAGGTTGTTGGTCGGCTCGTCCAGCAGGATGATGTCCGGCCGCTGGACCAGCAGCCGCGCCAGCGCCGCGCGGGTCGCCTCGCCGCCGCTGAGATCCGCCGCCGGACGGTTAAGGTCCATCCCCGCCAGCCCCACCTGGGCCAGGGCGGTCTCGATATCGACCTCCAGGTCCCAGCGGGCCAGGTCGAGGTCCTGCGCCGTCCCCTTTCCGGCCGCCAGACGCGTCAGACGGGCGACATCGTCGCCGACCTCGAGCAATTCGGCCAGGCGCGCGCCGGGCGGAGGGCTGAGGCTCTGGCGCAGCACGCCGATACGCCCACGGCGGGTTACGGACCCCGAGGTCGGCGTCAGTTCTCCCAGCATCAGCCGCAGCAGGGTGGTCTTGCCCGCCCCGTTCGCGCCCACCAGACCGGTGCGCCCGCCGGCGAAGGCCAGGGTCAGGCTGTCGAAAAGCGTTCGCCCGTCAGGCGAACGAAAGCTCAGGGAGTCGAGAATGATGTAGGGGAGCATGGAGACCTGCGGAAATGGGGACGAACAGGGCGGAACGGCGGTTCGTCTGGGTTTCCATGGTCAAAATTCCCCGTGTGGACGGTTCGGATAGGCCCGGCCATGCCGATGGAAGATACTCAGCCCGTCGGGGCGAAGCAATCTGATCGAAGGACGCGACGATGATCACACCGCGCAGGGCGCCCGAGAAACATCTCATCCAGCGGGTCGGTTGGCTGCGCGCCGCCGTTCTGGGGGCCAATGACGGCCTGCTGTCCACCGCCAGTCTGATCCTGGGCGTGGCCGCCGCCGCTGCGAAGCCGGCCGACATCCTGGTCGCCGGCGCGGCGGGCCTGGTGGCCGGATCAATGTCCATGGCCGCCGGCGAATATGTCTCGGTCAGTTCCCAGGCCGACACCGAACGGGCCGACCTGGCCCGCGAGACGGCCGAACAGAAAGCCGACATCGACGGCGAGCACCGCGAACTGGCGGCGATCTATGTCGGACGCGGTCTGCGCCCCGACACCGCCGAGGAGGTCGCCCGGCAGCTGATGGCCAGGGACCCGCTCGAGGCCCACGCCCGCGACGAACTGGGCATTTCCCACCACGGCCGGGCGCGGCCGGTGCAGGCCGCCCTGACCTCCGCCGCGACCTTCGCCGGCGGGGGCGCCATGCCGCTCATCGTGGCGGGCGTGACCCCGGCGGCGACGCTGTTACCCGTGCTTTGCGGCGCGACGACCCTCTTCCTCGCCATCCTCGGCGCGGCCGGCGCCCAGGCGGGTGGCGCCAAGCCCTGGAAGGGGGCGCTCCGGGTAACCTTCTGGGGCGTTCTGGCCATGGCCGTCACCGCCGGCATTGGCCGCCTGGTGGGCACGGCCGTCTGAGGGCGACAGGTCCGTCCCCGCCACCCTCGGACAACGGGGCGCGGGCCTGGTGCTCCATGCGGCGAACCGAAACCTCGTCCCGCCAGATCAGGGCGCCAGTGTCTATGTCGAAGAAGTCCATGGCGGCCCCGTCGCCCCATCGGGTCTGGAACATCTGCCAGCGCGCCGGAAAACGCACCGACATCGGGCCGGTGAAGACGAGCGGCAGACGCTGATGGGCGAGGCGGTAGTCGCCGCGCCGCGCCATGTCGCACCACCACTCATCAGCCCCATAGGGGCGCGGCGAGTCACACGCCAAATGCAGCGGGTCGAAGGGCCGCCAGCCCATGCCGTCGATCCAGATCTCCACCCAGTTGTGGTTGGTCGGCGACAGCCTGTGCAGGAAATGGCCGGTGACCACACGCGCCGGGATGTTCCGGGCGCGGCAAAGCGCAACGAGGATGCTGGCGCAGAGCTGGCAGTCGAAGAGCCCCTCGTCGAGCGCCCAGTCGATCGGCGCCCGCCCGCCCAGCTCGTCATATCGAACGAAGGCGAAGGCAAAGCTCTCGGCAAGCCAGCGCGTGAACCGCGCCACCGCCTCGAGCGCAGGCGCTTCACCCCCCAGCCGGGCGGCAAGGTCGCGAACGCGCGGGGTGACGCGGATCAGACCCTCGCTCGGGCGCAGATGAATCTCCCGCAGCCTATCGTCCAGCGCCGCATCCGGCCGGGGAGCCGGAATGACCGCCGTGAGCGAGATGTCGGCGCCGATCGTCACGCTGCGGTCAGCCCCGAGACTGAAACGGACTTCCAGACGTCCGTAGGCCAGGACGATGTCAGCGTTCAATCCGTCGGGAACGATCGGCGTCACCGACACCGTCGGATGATACTCGCACGGGATCGGAAGGGGCAGCAGCAGCCGCATGCGCGCGCCGGCCGGGAAGGCGGCGAGGTCGAACCGGCGGCGGTGCGAGAAGACCATCTCGCGTGGCGCGCCATCGTCCCCTGGATCGCCCTTGACGATCGCGGTGTTCGAGGCGGCCACGCGATCGCGCCATTCGGTGTCCCTTCCGGTCTGCGCCAGCCAGCCGAGGCAGTTCCGCACCTCGATCGGGTCGAACAGGCGCTCGCCCCGCTCGGACAGAGCGAAGCCCGCCCCGGCGGAGACGGCTCGTTCAAGCAGGCGCCTGGCCTCGGTGATCGCCGACGCGCGCCGGCCTGCCCTGAGTTCCGAGACCCAGGCGATGAAGACCATCTGCTCCAGGACAAGGCTCTCGGAAAAACGGCGGTGCCTTGGGTCCGCTGCCGGGCTGGGGGGAGGGACGGACGTCATGCTCAAGATATCCTGGGACGCACGGTCGAGGCTCGGAAACACGGTCGCCGCGTCGATTCGATCCCGGCCAGGACGCCGTCCGTCATCGCCACGTGAAACGGCGCCGAGGCCGAGCCTGGCAGAGGCGCCCCTATTTGCGAGGCGGAGACGTTATTGATACCGCCAAGAGGCGGCGCCGGAAACCGTCCCCGGCCGCCCCGGCAATCACGAAGGCGGCTGGGGGCCGCCCAGAGCGGCGCAGGTTTCGATGTCCTCGATCAGCCGGGCGTGTGTCGGAAGCCAGCCCAGGCGTTCCCCGGTGAGCTGGCTGGAAGCCGGCATGTCGACCCCGGCGAACATGCCCAGCCAGCCAAAGTGATCCACCGCGGCCTCCGCGCTCACGCTCGCGGTGGGCAGGCCGAGGCGTCGGCCGATCGCGCCGGCGATGTCACGCATCGGCAGGCCTTCGTCGCCGACCGCCATATAGGCCTTGCCGGGCTCACCCCGCTCCAGCGCCAGACGGTAAAGACGCGCGGCGTCAAGACGGTGTCCGGCAGGCCAACGGTTGCCGCCGTCGCCGATGAAGGCGGCCACACCCGTCTGTCGCGCGATGGCCACAAGCGCCCCCAGGAAACCGCCGTTGCCGCTGTCATGGGTGATCGGCGGCAGGCGGATAACCGCCGTGCGCAGGCCGCGCTCCGCCGCCTCCAGAACCATCGCCTCGGTGGCGCCACGCCCCCAGCGCTGCGGCTGGTCGTCCTCGGTGGCCATCCGGCCGGGCGCCAGCATCGCTATGCCGGAGGTGGCGATGAACGCCGTTTCCGAGCCGGCGAGCGCGTCGAGCATCGCCGTCACCGTTTTCTGCTCGATCTCGATGTTCTCGGCGAACCGCGAGAAGTCGTGGATGAAGGCGCAATGGACCACCGCATCGCACAATCGCGCTCCGGAGATGAAACTGTCATGGTCGGTCAGATCGCCGAGATGCGGCTCGACACCGTTCCTGACCAGCGCCTGCGCACCGTCGTGAGTGCGGGCGACGCCGAGCACGGTGTGGCCGGCGTCGATCAGCTCGCGCGCCACGGCCGTTCCAATGAAACCGGTCGCGCCGGTGAGAAAGACTTTCAAGCTGGGGCTCCTTGGCGTCCGTCCGGCGCAACGCAGGCGGACCGGGCGTGATCAGGTCGTCACGATACGCCCGCCCGGACGCCAAGGCCATGTCGCGCCCGATACGCATCCGCACCGACCGGGGCGCCGCCGGTCCCTTGCGCTCCAGTCGGTGACGCGGACCCGGGTGGTTTGACAGCCCCGCCATGTCCCGCGATGGTTGAGGCTCGGCATGGGCAGCCAGGTCCCGCCTCCCGTTCAGGTCGCAGCGGTCCAACTGGCGGGAGGAAGCGTTGGTATGCGGACAAGGCTCGCCGAGCGCGTCGCGCCCTGGCTGGAAAAAGTCTCCGACGTCGCGCCCATCGCGCGGTTGACGGCGGACTGGTCGGAGACCCATTCACGTCCCGCGGACCCGCTCGTCGACGCGTTGCGCAAGACCGGCCTGTTCCGGCTGGTCGTCCCCGGAGACATGGGCGGGGGCGCACTCAGCCCTTGGGAGATCGGGCCGATCATCGAGGCCATGGCGAGGATCGACGGATCGGCAGGCTGGACGCTCGCGCTCGGGCAGGGACTGCTCGGACAACTCGTCAGGCCGGAGGTCTTCCGCGAGGTCTTCTCCGATCCGGAGCTTAGCATGGCCGGCTCTCTCAATCCGACGCACGCGCGCGCGATCAGGGTCGAGGGAGGGTACCGCTATTCGGGGCGCGGCAGCTATGTGAGCGGCTGCACGCACGCGTCATGGATGCTGGCGGCCGGGATCGTGGTCGAGGACGGCGCCGTGAAGACCGCCGACGGCGCGCCGGTCATCCGCGCCGGTGTGCTGTCGATGAAGGCCTGCACAATCCGGGAAACCTGGAACGTCCTGGGTATGCGCGGGACCGGCAGCCATGACGTCGAATTCAACGACATCTTCGTCCCGGACGACCTGACGTTCAGCCAGGCCGACGCCCTGGCGAACCTCGGCGCGTCGCTCGCGCCGGTGGCGTTGGGCGTCGCGCGGCACGCGCTCGAGGCGTTCGTCGAGCTGGCGTCGGCGAAGAAGCCTGCTGGCGGGCGCGACCTGCTTTGCGACCGGGCCACGGCCCAGGCGCAGCTTGGCGAGGCCGAGGGGCTCCTTCAGGCCGCGCGGAGCTTCTTCTACGAGACGATGGAAGAGGCCGAGGCGATGCGCCGCGACGGGCGCGCACCGGACGATACGGAACGGGCGCGTCGACGGTTGGGGTCGGTGATGGCCGCTCAACTCTCGGCCAGAGCCGTCGACCTGATCTACGACGCCGCCGGGCTCACGGGGGCCGCCAACGACTGCGCCATCGGTCGCTGCTGGCGTGATGTGCACGTCCTGCGACAGCACATCACCATCGCGTCAACCCGCTTCGAGGTCGTCGGGCGGGTGTATCTGGGAATGCCGCCCGGCTCGCCGTTGATCTGAGCGGATGGCCCCCTTCCCCGCCTTGCCTGCGCAGCTTGCCGGTCGCAATGGGCGAATCTAGGTTCCGGACCTTCGTCAGGGAAGGACAATCACAATGCCCGACGGACTTCTGGTCTCGCTGTTCGAACACAAGGCCTGGTGCAATGCGCGCCTGGCCGAGGCCCTGAGCGCCGCGCCGGAAGCGCTGGGCCGACGCCAATGGGCGCTGATCCTGTTCACCTTCGACCACACCGCCATCGTCGATCGGGTGTTCAAGGCGCGCCTTCTCGGTGAGGACCCCGGCGTCACATCGACCGTCGCAACCACCTGGCCCGACCTCGCCGCCCTCACCACATCGATGGCCGAGACCGATGCATGGTACCTGGACTATGTCCGCCGGGTGACGACCGCCGAACTGGAAAGCGCGGTCGATTTCGCTTTCGTCGACGATGGCGCGCCGGGACGCATGACCAGGGCCGACATGCTCGCACACGTGATCACCCACGGCGCCTCGCACAGAGGAGCGATCGGCAAGATGCTGGAGGGCCTGGGTGTGCCTGGCGCGAGCGACATGGTCACGACGTTCCGGCGCATGAGCCTAGTTTAGCTGATCAGGTGACGACCAGGTCCTCCAGGTAGAGCGCCCCTGACCGACCCGTGGCTTCGAAACCAACAGTGTTTCCATCGAGGCCACGGCCGACAGTCCATGGGCTTGCGAATTGACCCCGGTCATCGCGCGGACCGGCCAGATGACGCACCTAGAGCCCCTCGCGATCTGATTGCAACAATCAGATCGGATCAGAAGGGCCCTAAATATTTGATTCTAGCGAACATTATATCCGACCAGTGTTTCCATCTGGTCGGATTTTGCTCTAGCGAAACCGGACGCCCCGGCAGCGCGATGAACGCCGGTTTGCCCCAAGCCACAACGCGGAACGCAAAAAGGGAAGCACAACCCATGACCGAACCCACTCTCGACACGAAGGTGCGTGACTTTCTGGCCCAGAAACGCATCGCCGTGGCTGGCGTATCCAGGGAGGGGGCTGGGCGTTCGTCGGCCAATGCGATCCATCGCCGCCTGAAGGCCGCCGGACACGAGGTATTTGCGGTCAATCCGAACGCTCAGACGTTTGACGACCGGCCTTGCTGGCCGGCCGTGGGATCCATCCCCGGAGGCGTGGATGCGGTGGTCATCGTCACCCGGCCCGAGATCACCGAACAGATCGTCCGCGACTGCGTCGCGGCCGGCGTGCGCCGCGTGTGGATGCACGCCTCCGGCGCCAGGGGCTCCAGCGTCTCGGCCGACGCCGTAGCCTTCGCCCGTCAGAACGCCATCACCGTAATCGCCGGCGCCTGCCCGATGATGTACGGGCCCGGTGTTGACTTCGGCCACAGGTGCATGAGGCTGATGATGAGACTTTCGGGAGATCTGCCGGCCTAGGCCGCGCACAGCTTGCTTGGTGACGCCGGCGACACGGCGGAGGCGAATCGCCTCGAGGGGCGCACGATGGCCAATGAAGACGGGACTGCGGCGCCGGTTTCGGCCTCGCGTCACCGTTCACCAATCTGGAACAGGGTCCTGGTATCCTGACCGAGCGTCAATCTGGAAAAACCCCATGACCTCGGGACCTGTCATCAGGGATTGGCAAGCCCTGTACCGGATCGGTGTGTTGGGCGCCGCCCTCTCGGGCCTTTCGCTCATCACATGGCGCCTGACCGTGAGTGGACCGTACGAGGGCAAACTCCTGGTATTGATCATCCTGCCGCCCTGCTGGCTTGTGGCTCTGGGCGCCTGGCTGTGGGTCGTCAGGCGGCCCTGGTTTACTTTGGAAATCCTGGATTCCGGTCGGGGGCGCCTGAGACGGTCGACGCTCATGGGGTCAGAGATCCAGGAGGTCAGCGAGCCCATGATCGCCGCGCTCAGGGTCGTGGGCATCAGGGACAGCGACGACGACCCCGATTTCGTGAGCACCCTGACGGTTTCGCGCGGCGAGCAGATGACCATCGCGCGCGGTCGTGACCGCGGCGAGGTCCAGGCCATAGTCGACAGGCTGAAGGCCGCCAGCCGCCCGTCTGCGTCGTTGGCGAAGGCCACCTAGGTGTCGGCGAACACCCCGTAGCGGGCCGACATCTCGGCGACGGTCTCATCGAATTCGGCCACCGTCTCGGCGATGATCTGGGCGACCGGCTTCACCGAATCGATCCGCCCGGCCACCTGGCCGGTCAGGGCGATGGCGGCTTCCATGTCGCCGCCGAAGTAGAGCGCCAAGGCGTTGCGCATCTCGGCCATGATGTTTTCCGGCGGCGTCTTCTCGAACAGGCTGGTCTTTTCGGTGCGCAGTGCCCGAAGCGCCGGGCCGGGGCCGAAGCGGTTGAGGAACACCGTGTCGGTCTCCTTGGCCGCCAGAATGGCGTCCTTCCAGTGCTGGTGCACCGGCGACTCGGCGGCGGAGACCATGCGGGTGCCCATCTGCACCGCCTCGGCGCCGAGGGCGAAGGCCGCGGCCATGGTCCGGCCGTCGACGATTCCGCCGGCCGCCACCACAGGCACGCCGACCCTGGAGCAGACCAGCGGCAGCAGGACCATGGTGGAGACCTCGCGAGGGTTCTTGAAACCGCCGCCCTCGCCACCCTCGACCACCAGGCCGTCGACCCCGGCGGCGATCGCCTTCAGCGCCGAATCCAGCGACGGCACGACGTGAAACACCGTCAGGCCAGCGGCCTTCAGCGCCGAGCAGTACCGGTTCGGATCGCCCGCCGAGGTGGTGACGAACTTGACCCCCTGGTCGACCACGAAACTAACGATGTCCGGATCGCGCACGAAGGCCTGGGCGATGTTGACGCCGAATGGCTTGTCGGTGAGGCGTCGCATCGCCTTGACCTCGCCGCGGATGGCCTCGAGGTCGCCGGACGAGGTCTCGATGATGCCCAGTCCCCCGGCGTTGGACACCGCCGAGGCCAGGGGCGCGCGGGCGATCCAGCCCATCGGCGCCTGGATGATCGGATACTTCACCCCGAGCATTTGGGTGATGCGGTTACGGATCGGCATGAGGGGTCCCCGTGGGTGGACTGTCGGCGGGTGTCAGATCAGGCCGCTGAGCGGCGAGGACGCGTCGGCGTACATGCGGCGGGGCATCCGGCCGGCGAGGAAAGCCTCGCGGCCGGCGATCACCGCGTGCTTCATCGCCCGGGCCATGCGGATCGGATCGCGCGCCTCGGCGATGGCGGTGTTCATCAGCACCCCGTCGCAGCCCAGCTCCATCGCCACCGTGGCGTCGGAGGCGGTGCCGACGCCCGCATCCACCAGAACCGGCACGCGGGCCTGGTCGACAATCAGGTGGATGTTCAACCGGTTCTGGATGCCCAGCCCCGAGCCGATCAGCGCCCCAAGGGGCATGATCGCCACGGCGCCGGCGTCCTCGAGCTTTCGCGCGTAGACCGGATCGTCGCTGCAGTAGACCATCACCTTGAAGCCTTCGGCGACGAGCATCTTCAGGGCCCGGAGGGTCTCCTCCATGTCGGGGTAGAGAGTCTTTGTGTCGGACAGCACCTCGAGTTTGACCAGGTCCCAGCCGCCGGCCTCGCGCGCAAGGCGCAGGGTCCGCACGGCGTCCTCGCCGGTGAAACACCCGGCGGTGTTCGGCAGATAGGTGAAACGGTCGGGCCGCACATGATCAACCAGCATCGGCTGGCTGGGGTCGGACAGATTCACTCGACGCAGCGCCACCGTGACGATCTCGGCCCCGGCGGCCTCGGCGGCGGCGGCGTTCAGGGCGTAGTCCTTGTACTTGCCGGTGCCGACGATCAGCCGCGAATGGAAGGTGCGGCCGGCCACTGTCCAGCTGTCGTCGTCCAGGGGTGTCGCTCCGTCCATCAACCGCCTCCGATAAAATGCACAATCTCGACCCGGTCGCCGTCCGCGACAGGGGTCAAGGCATAGGACGACCGCGGAACAATGGCCAGGTTGAGCTCCACGGCCACCTTGCGGCTGTCGAGACCCAGCAGGGCCACTAGTTCGGCCACATCGCGCACGGAATCGAAGGCGTGGATCTCGCCGTTCACCGTCAACCGCACCGCGCCGCGCTCCTTGCTTTCCAGGGTCATGAGCCCCGCTTGTGACCCCGCCCGCACAACGATACAAGGCGCTCAGAGCGTGATGGCTTCGCAAATGGGCCGGAATCACGCTCTGCATCTTTGCTTCTGGAGCCGGATCAAGCCCGGGGCGACCTCGTCCCGAACCATCCCGACCCAGGGCTCCGATGCAAACGCAAGGCTCACTTTCGTTTGTTGAATCGGAGCCCTAAATGTTTGAATCTGATGCCACGACCGGATCGAAGGCAGCGATTTCGATCGGATCATGGCACTGGCGGGACGACGGAGCGGAATGTCGAAACCGATCTTTGTGCTCAACGGCCCCAACCTCAATCTCCTGGGTGTCCGCGAGCCGCACATCTACGGTCACGAGACCCTGGAGGATGTTCGCGTTCGCTGCGAGTCGCGCGCGCGCGCGCTGGGACACGACATCGTGTTCCGCCAGAGCAACCACGAGGGCGACCTGATCGACTGGGTTCAGGCGGCGCGGACCGAGGCCTGCGGCCTGGTTCTCAACCCCGCCGGCTACGGTCACACCTCCATCGCCCTGCTCGACGCGCTCAAGAGCCTCGATATTCCCATCGTCGAGTGTCATCTGTCCAACCCGGCGGCGCGGGAATCCTTTCGCCATCACACCTACGTCTCGCTCGTCGCCACCGGCGTCGTCTGCGGCTTCGGCCCGGCGGGCTATGAACTGGCGATCGAGGCCGTCTGCGGCCTAGCCGCCAAACCCTGACCGGACACGAGATCCGGCCGTCAAGAACAAGGCTCCCGCCCGATGAGACAACCCAAGTCCGCCTCCCGGCCGACCCCTGACGAATCGCTGGACGCGCGCCTGGTGCGCGAACTGGCCACGGTGCTCAACGAGACCGGCCTCACCGAGATCGAGGTCGAGCGCGGCGACCTGAAGATCCGCGTCGCCCGGACGCAGGCCGTCAGCCACACGGTGATGGCCCCTGCGCCGTCGCCGCACGCCCCGGCCGCCGCGCCGGAGGCCGCCCCCGACATAGCCCCGGCCAAGGCCGCCGGAAACGCCGTCAAGTCGCCCATGGTGGGCACCGTCTATCTGCAGCCCCAGCCCGGCGCCCCGCCGTTCGTCAAGGTCGGCGACCGCGTCAACCAGGGCCAGACCCTGCTGCTGGTCGAGGCCATGAAGACAATGAACCCCATCGGCGCGCCGGCAAATGGCGTGGTGCTCGAGATCCTGGTGGCCGACGGCCAGCCCGTCGAGTACGGCGAACCGCTCGCGGTCATCGGCTAGACCCATGTTCGACAAGATTCTCATCGCCAACCGCGGCGAGATCGCCCTGCGGATCCACCGCGCCTGCCAGGAAATGGGCATCCTGACGGTGGCGGTGCACTCGGAGGCCGACGCCAGCGCCATGCACGTGCGTCTGGCCGATGAGAGCGTCTGTATCGGCCCCGCGCCAGCCGCCAAGAGCTATCTCAACATTCCGGCCATCGTCTCGGCCTGCGAGATCACCGGCGCCCAGGCCATTCACCCGGGCTATGGCTTCCTGTCCGAGAACGCCCGCTTCGCCGAGATCCTCGCCGCCCACGGCTACACCTTCATCGGCCCCCGCCCCGAGCACATCCGGGTCATGGGCGACAAGATCGCCGCCAAGCGCGCTGTTCAGGCCGCCGGAATCCCGGTGGTGCCGGGTTCCGAGGGCGCCCTCAACAACGAGGCGGAGGCCCTGGCCGCGGCCGAGGCGATCGGCTTTCCGGTATTGATCAAGGCGGCGGCCGGCGGCGGCGGACGCGGCATGAAGGTGGCCAACAACGCCGAGGAGGTGGCCGAGGCCTACGCCACTGCCCGCGGCGAGGCGAAGGCCGCCTTTGGCGACGACGCGGTCTACATGGAGCGCTACCTCGCCCGGCCACGCCACATCGAACTGCAGGTGGTCGCCGACAGCTTCGGCGCCGTCTGCCACCTGGGGGAACGCGACTGCTCCCTGCAGCGGCGCCACCAGAAGATGATGGAGGAGGCTCCCTCCCCCGCCATCGACCCCGAGGCCCGGGCCAGGATCGGCAAGGTCGTGGTCGATGCGGTCAAGGCGATCGGCTATCTGGGGGTCGGCACCATCGAGTTCCTCTACGAGAACGGCGAGTTTTTCTTCATCGAGATGAACACCCGCCTGCAGGTGGAGCACCCGGTCACCGAGATGATCACCGGCATCGACCTGGTGCGCGAACAGATCCGCATCGCCGCGGGTCTGCCGCTGTCCTTCACCCAGGAGGAGGTCACGTTCGGCGGCCATGCCATCGAGTGCCGGATAAACGCCGAGAACCCGCGCACCTTCATGCCGTCGCCCGGTCTGGTGACCGACTTCCACGCCCCGGGCGGCCTGGGCGTGCGGCTGGATTCCGCCCTCTATGCCGGCTATTCGATCCCGCCCTATTACGACAGCCTGGCTGGCAAGCTGATCGTCCACGGCCGTGACCGACCCGAGGCGATCGTGCGCATGAAGCGCGCCCTGGCCGAGATGGTCGTCGGCGGCATCGAGACCACCATCCCCCTGTTCCAGGACCTGCTGCTCGATCCGGACATCATCGCCGGCCGTTACGACATCCACTGGCTGGAACGGTGGATCCGGGACCAGGGCTGACCGGGCCTGACGGAAAGGCGAGGCCGTGGCCGGGTTCGACGCCGATGACCTGATCCAGTGCTATCGTCAGGGCGTCTTCCCCATGGCCGACGCCCGCCATGACGAGAAGGTTTTCCTGGTCGAACCGGCGCGCCGCGGCGTCATTCCGCTGGAGGGCCTGCACATTTCCCGGCGGCTGGCGCGGACCGTGCGCTCGGATCGTTTCGAGGCCCGCATAGACACCGCCTTCGCCCAGGTGATCGCGGCCTGCGCCGCCCCCCGGCCCGGTCGGATGGAGACCTGGATCAACGGCGCTATCGAGACTCTCTGCCTGGAGCTCTTCACCCGCGGCCAGGCCCACAGTGTCGAGACCTGGCGGGACGGCCGTCTGGTCGGCGGTCTCTACGGCGTCGCCCTCGGCGGGGCGTTCTTCGGCGAGAGCATGTTCTCCATGGAGCGCGACGCCAGCAAAGTGGCCCTCGTCCATCTGGTCGCGCGCCTGCGCGCGGGAGGTTTCACCCTGCTGGACGCCCAGTTCATCACCGATCACCTGGAACGCTTCGGGGCGATCGAGATCAGCAAGGCCGAGTACCGCAAACGGCTGGCCGCCGCCCTGCGTCACCGCGCCGACTTCAACGCCCTGCCCGACTATGTGGCTGGAGCGGCGGCGCTGCAGGAAACCAGCCAGGCGTCATAGACGGGGTGCCGCAGGGCGTTCAGTCCGGGCCCTGTGGCGAACATCCAGCCCTTGAACACCTGCCGCGGGCCCAGGGCCGCGCCGCTCGACGCCCCGGCGTCGGAGGTGACCGTCAGATAGGCCGAGGGCTCGGGGCGCGCCTCGCCGCCGCCGCGCACGACGCAGACCTTCACCTCTAACACCAGGCTCTTGTACCGCACCCGCCGGCCGATCGGCGCCTCGAACAGCATCGTCTCGGCGGTGACCTTGTCGAGCACGCGCAGCACCGCCGAGGCGCCGTGCGCCGGGGTCGGCGGCGCGACTGGACCGGCGGGCGGCGGCGGGCGGCGGTCATCGGCGCCGTCGCCGGCGAGGGCGTTGGCGGTGGACGCGTCGACCGCGCCTGACGGGGTCCTCGGACGCTCCGCCAGGCTCGCGGGAGCCGCCGCGGGCGGGGAAACCTCGGGAATGGTGATCACCGGCGGATTGCCGCCGCGGACAGGCTGTTCGGTGACCTGAGCGGGGGCCGGGTTCGCCAGCAGGAAGATCAGGCCCGCCGCCGCGGCGCCGAGCCCCGCGACGCCTACTCGGGCGTCCACGGTTCGTAGTCGCCGGCCGCCTCGGCTCGCGTGCCACCCTTGCTGATCGCGCCCTTGGGCCGCCAGGCCCAGATCGTCCCGGTAAGGTTGGGCTGGTGATCCTTTTCCCAGGTGCGGCGCGTCAGCGGCTCGCGTGTCGGCGGCTCGGCGAAGGTGTGATGCAGCCAGCCGTGCCAGTCGGGCGACACCTTGGAGGCGTCGGCGTAGCCCTTGTAGATGACGAAGCGACGGTTGTGGCCGTCGTAGTCGTACTTCCGGTCGATCGTCTCGTAGTATTTGTTGCCGGTCTCGTCCTCGCCGACGAGGCGGCTGCCGCGAGAGATCTGCAGGCGGGCGCCGATCGTGGCCCCGTTCCACCAGGTGAAAATTGCTTTGAGCACGATGTTCTCGAACCGCAGGCCTTCGCGGCCGCATGGCGCGCGTCTGGGCAGGCTTATAGGCGCCGTCGCGGGGCGCGTCCAGTCAACGAAAACCCGGTCGGCCGAGGCCGATTCGTCAACATGTTGTGGGTAACCGGCCGCCAGTCCCCACATCTATTGCGCGCACCCCGCAGGCGGCCTAGCCTTCGCCGGCTGACGGAGAGGAATTGCATGCGTTTCGCAGGTCCCGCACCCCTGAACGCCTCCGGGCCAGTCGCCGGCAGGCGGAAGATCGAACGCGCCGGCGGCGAGATCGAGGTCCTGGCCCCTATCGCCTGGACCTCCCCCCGCGTCGAATCCTGGCTGGACTGGGCCGCCGGCCTGCCGGCCGACTATCCCCCCATCGACCTGCCCGCGGCCCTCAGGCCGGACGCCCCTGTCGATCCGCTGCTCGGCGGCGGACCCGCCCGCCATGCCCGCCGCACCGCCGCCTGGGGCCTGGCCCTGGGAGTGTTCGACGACGCAGACGCCGCTGTCGCCTTTGATCGGGCGCTGTTCGCGGCCCTGGGGGACGGCCGCCTCGCACCCGGCGTCGAGCGGCCATCCGGCGCCCGCCTGCACCCCCTGGCCGACGATCCCTCCGCCCTGCCCGCCGCC
>CAIXWN010000114.1 GCA_903923135.1 uncultured Caulobacteraceae bacterium
AGCCTTTCCATGCTGACGCCCGACGCTCGCCTTGCCGCTCTCGGCATTGTCCTTCCGACCCCGATCGCGCCCGTGGCGAATTACGTCCCGTTCGTTCGATGCGGGGATCTGGTGCACATTTCCGGTCAGGTGTCGGTGGACGCCTCGGGCGGCGTGCGTGGGGTGGTCGGGGAGGATGTCGACCTCGACACGGCCCTGAAGGCGGCGCGTCTTTGCGGTCTCAATCTGATCGCTCAGATGAAGTTCGCCTGCGAAGGAGACCTTTCGCGCGTCCGCCGAGTCGTGAAGCTGGGCGGTTTCGTTCAGGCGGGCCCGACGTTTTTCGATATCCCCAAGGTGGTCAACGGCGCATCCGACCTGATGGTGGACGTGTTCGCAGACGCCGGGCGCCACGCGCGCTCCGCCGTGGGTGTCTACCGGCTCCCGCTGAATTTCGCCGTCGAAATCGACGCAATTATTGAGGCCCCATGAGAGACGTGTTCGGCGAATCCTGGGACCGCCTGTTCGGTCCCCCCATCGCCCATCGCGGTCTATGGTCGCCTGATGGCCCGCCGGAAAACTCGCTGGGGGCGTTCCAGGCCGCCTGCGCGGGCGGCTATGGGATCGAACTGGACGTGCAGCTGAGCGCTGACGGTGAGGCGATGGTCTTCCACGACACGCACCTGAAACGGATGACAGGCAGGGAGGGGCGCATATGTGACCACACTGCCGCCGATCTGCGCGGGATGAAGCTGGCGGGCGCCGCAGATGAAACCATTCCCACCCTGGCGGAGGCCCTCACGGAAGTCGGTCGACGGGCGATGGTCCATATCGAGATCAAGATTCCCTACGGGGAGGTCGGTCCGCTCGAGCGCCGCGTTCACGAGGTCCTGATCGACCACAACGGTCCGACGTGCGTGATCGGTTTCAACCCCTATTCCCACGCCTGGTTCGCCGACCACCACCCGAAGATCCTCCGGGGGCTGGACAGCTACAGCTACAACGGCCCTGACGCGCGGCAGCTCGCGCCGGACGTGCGAAAGCGTTATGCGCAACTGGGCCACGTCGCCATCGCCCGACCGCACTTCCTGGCGTTGAGCCTGGACATGCTTCCGAGCGCCAAGGCCGACGCTTTCCGCAAGACCGGCATGCCGGTGATCGCTTGGACCGTGCGGAATCCGGCTCAATGGGATTCGGTCAAGAACCACTGCGACAACCTTATCTTTGAGGGCTTCGCGGCGTGACAGGCCTTAGGGCCGCCGTCACCGTCCACCGTAGAATCGCCGATATCGGCCGCCATGACTGGGAGTCCTGCGGCGCCAGGGATGATTTCGGCGCCAACCCGTTCGTCGCCTTCGACTTCCTGGACTGTCTAGAGGAGGCGGGCTGCGCGGTCGAACGCACCGGATGGGCTCCCCGGCATCTTGCCGTCCACGCGGAGGACGGGTCCGTGGCGGCTGTCATGCCGCTTTATCTGAAGTCCCACAGTCAGGGTGAATATATCTTCGATCACGCGTGGGCGGACGCCTATGAGCGGGCGGGGGGGCGTTACTACCCCAAGCTCGTCGCAGCTTCGCCGTTCTCTCCGGTGACGGGGCCGAGACTGATGGTGCGCCAGGACATCGATCTTCGGGAGGGATGCGCGAGGTTGCTGGATGGCGCCCTCACCCTCTGCGAGCGTAGCGGCGTGGGCAGTCTGGGGGTCAATTTCCTGCGTGCCGACGAATGGCGCTTTCTGGGTGACCAGGGCCTGCTGCTCCGGCAGAACCAGCAATATCACTGGCTTAACGCCGGGTACGTCGGCTTCGACGACTTTCTCGGCGCGCTGTCGTCCGGACGACGCAAGACCATCCGCCGCGAGCGGCGGGACGCCGTGGCGGGCCTGCAGATCGAATGTCTGACCGGGCGGGCTCTGACCGAGGCGCACTGGGACGCCTTCTTCGGTTTCTACATGGACACCGGGTCTCGAAAATGGGGGCAGCCCTACCTCAATCGGCGATTCTTCTCTCTACTCGGCGAGCGGATGGCCGACCGGGTCCTATTGGTCATGGCCCGGCGAGGCGAGCGCTGGATTGCCGGAGCCCTCAACCTGATCGGGGGGGACTGCCTCTATGGTCGAAACTGGGGGTGCGTGGAGGATGTGCCGTTTCTGCACTTCGAGCTCTGCTACTATCAGGCGATCGAGTTCGCCATCGGAAGGGGGCTCGCCCGTGTCGAGGCCGGCGCGCAGGGGCAGCACAAGATCGCCAGGGGGTATCTGCCCACCCCGGTCTATTCGGCCCACTACATCGCCGATCCTGCTCTGCGAGGGCCGGTGGCGCGTTTCCTCGATCAGGAGCGACAGGCGGTTCAGGGGGAGATGGATTGGCTGGCCGAAGAATACTCGCCGTTCCGTCAGAGCTCGCCATGACCCTTGCCCAAGCCGATCATCCCTGGCCGCCGGCTGTGGAGCTGGTTGGCCGGCACGCGGTGATCACCCCGCTTCAGCCTTCCCATGCGGCGGCGCTCCGGGAAGCCGTTTGTGACGGGGAGCTCTGGAAGCTCTGGTATACTTCGGTGCCAGCGCCGGAGGACATGGACGCCAACATCGCCGAACGGCTCGCGCTGAGGGCCAAGGGCGCATGGCTTCCCTTCGCCGTTGTCTCCCAGGCCACAGGCGTCGCTGTGGGCATGACCAGCTATCTGAACATCGACGCGGAAAACCGCCGTTTGGAGATCGGATCGACCTGGTACCGGCGGGCGGCGCAACGGACGGCGCTGAACACTGAATGCAAGCGCCTTCTGCTCGGCCACGCCTTTGAGGTCCTGGACTGTATCGCCGTGGAGATCCGCACTCACGCGCTGAATTTCCAGAGTCGGCGGGCGATCGAGCGCCTCGGCGCCAGGCTCGATGGCGTCCTGCGGAACCACACCCGGACCCGGGACGGATTGCTGCGGGACACCTGCGTCTATTCGATCATCGTCAGTGAATGGCCAACGGTGCGCCGACACCTGGACTGGCGGCTTGACGGGGCCCACGACCTCTCCGGCGGGTGACCGTCAAAGTCGCCGGCCTCAGGCGCCTTCCCACGCCAGCCGAAGAAGCGCCTGCAGTTCAGCGTCGACCTCGTCGGGCGAGGCAATGGTCAGGCCGGCTTTCAATCGTTCGGACCAGGACTCCCGCGCCGTACTGGCCAGGCGAGTGCTGACCTTGGCCATCAGGCCCAGACCGAGCCGGGCGGCCCCACCCCGGACGGGGCGCAGCGCCGCGAACTGCACCCTATGGGACCAGGCTGAGTACCCCTTGCGGGCGGTCTCGACGACCGCGGGGAGGGCAAGCGCCTGAAGGCGCACCGCCTCAAAGATCGCGCGCGACCCCGGGTCCGACCACAGGCGGTCGGTCAGCGCCTGCGGATCCTCCCAGCGCATTTCAGCCCCGAACGCCTCTGCCAGGACCATCGACGCACGATTCTGCAACAGGCCGTGGGTCTCCTTGAACCATTTCAGCCGGGCCCGCGGCGTCGTTTCCGGGCAGGCCCGGGCGATGATGACCCATTCGGCCATGGACCTGCCGGTGTCCCGCTCCAGGCCCGCGCGCACGGTCGCGAACCATTTCTGCTGGCGAAGGGTCAGATTTGATGGCGCCATGGCTCCCCCCGAGCCGTTTTGATAGGGACCAATTCTAGCACAGGAAGGTCACAACCGATGAGTCTCGACGGCGTCTATGATGACGGCAACATCTTCGCCCGGATCCTGCGCGGTGAGATCCCCGCCGCGCGCATCGTTGAAGACGACCAGACTCTGGCGTTCATGGACGCCTTTCCGCAGTCGCGGGGGCATTGCCTCGTCATTCACCGCGTTTCCACCGCCCGAAATCTGCTTGAGGTCAGGCCCGAAGCCCTGGCGGCGGTGATGTCCTCGGTGCAGAGGGTGACGCTGGCCGTGCGCCGGGCTCTGGCTCCGGAGGGGATCATCATCAGCCAGTTCAACGGTGCGGCGGCGGGCCAGACGGTGTTCCATCTCCACGTCCACATCATCCCGCGCTGGAGCGATCGCCCTCTGGGTCGGCATGGCGGCGGGGGCATGGCCGATTTCGCGGAGCTGAAAGACCTGGCGACGCGCATCGCCTCACGCCTGGATTCCTGATCCCCGGACACCCCCACTCCGCCGGCCGCGCCGGCCGAGTGGGGGTGGGCTGCGTCAGTTGGCCAGGGCGGGCTCCTGGGCGTCTGTGGAGTCGCTCAGGGCGGCCTTTTCCGGTGGCGCGCTCTTGGTGTCGAATTCGAAGGCGAGCTTGCCGTCGACGAGGATGACCTTGACGTGGCCGCCCTTTGCCAGACGGCCGAACAGGATGTCGTCAGCAAGCGGACGCTTGATCTGTTCCTGGATCACGCGACCCAGCGGGCGGGCGCCGTACAGCTCGTCGAAGCCGTTCTTGGCCAGCCAGTCGATCGCCTCCTCGGAAGTCTCGATGGTGACGTGCCGGTCGGCGAGCTGGGCTTCAAGTTGCAGGATGAATTTCTGCACCACCATGCGGATCACCTCGGGGGTGAGCGGCTTGAACGCGACAATCGCGTCAAGGCGGTTGCGGAATTCCGGCGTGAACAGCTTCTTGATCGCTTCCTCGTCCTGGCCCTCCATCTTGCCGCGCCCGAAGCCGATGGAATTGCGCTGGGCGTCCGAGGCGCCGGCATTGGTGGTCATGATCAGAACCACATTCCGGAAGTCCACCTTCTTGCCGTTGGCGTCGGTCAGGGTGCCGTGGTCCATGACCTGCAACAGGATATTGTAGACGTCCTGGTGGGCCTTCTCGATCTCATCGAGCAGCACGACGGCGTGGGGGTGCTGGTCGACCGCGTCGGTCAGCAGACCGCCCTGGTCGAAGCCGACGTAGCCAGGAGGCGCGCCGATCAGCCGGCTTACCGTGTGTCGCTCCATGTACTCGCTCATGTCGAAGCGCAGGAGTTCAATGCCGAGCGTGGAGGCGAGCTGGCGGACGGTCTCTGTCTTGCCGGTGCCGGTCGGACCGGAGAACAGGTAGCAGCCGATCGGCTTGTTTGGCTCCCGCAAGCCCGCCCGCGCCATCTTCATGGCGGAGGCGAGTTGGTGGATGGCGTCCTCCTGGCCGAACACGGCGCCCTTGAGATCCGTTTCCAGTTGCCGCAGGGACTCGGTATCGGACTTGGACACCGATTTGGGCGGAATGCGCGCGATCTTGGAAACGACGAGTTCGACCTCCTTGAGCCCGATAACCTTTTTCCGGCGACCTTCAGGCAGCAGCATCTGCGAGGCGCCGGCCTCATCGATGACATCGATCGCCTTGTCGGGGAGCTTGCGGTCGGTGATGTACTTGTCCGCCAGCTCGACGGCCGCCCTGATCGCTTCGGCGGTGTATTTCAGCTTGTGGAAGTCCTCGTAGTAGCTCTTGAGCCCCTTCAGAATCTTGATGGTGTCCTCGACAGACGGCTCATTGACATCGATCTTCTGGAAGCGCCGCACCAGGGCGCGATCCTTCTCGAAGTGCTGGCGGAACTCCTTGTAGGTCGTTGATCCCATGCAGCGCAGGCTGCCGGACGCCAGGGCGGGCTTGAGCAGGTTGGAGGCGTCCATCGCCCCGCCGCTAGTCGCGCCGGCGCCGATGACTGTGTGAATCTCATCGATGAAGAGGATGGCGTTGTCGTGGTTCTCAAGTTCCTTGATGACCTGTTTGACCCGCTCCTCGAAGTCGCCGCGATACCGGGTTCCGGCGAGCAGGGACCCCATATCGAGGCTGAAAATGGTCGCCTTGGCGAGCACCTCCGGCACCTGGTGCGTGACGATTTTCCTGGCCAGGCCTTCGGCGATGGCCGTCTTGCCGACCCCTGGATCGCCGACGAGCAGGGGATTGTTCTTGTTCCGCCGGCACAGGATCTGGATGCAGCGTTCGACTTCATTGGTGCGGCCGATGAGCGGGTCGACCTTGCCCTGGCGCGCCTTCTCATTGAGGTTGATGCAGTAGGCCTCTAGCGCTTCTCCGCCGGTCTTGACCGGCGGCTTTTCCTCTTCTTCCGCGGCGCCCTTGGTCGGCCGGGCTTCAGATGCGCCAGCCTTCTTGGCGATGCCGTGGGCGATGAAATTGACCGCGTCGTAGCGGGTCATTTCCTGCTGCTGAAGGAAGTAGGCCGCATGACTCTCGCGTTCGGAGAAGATCGCCACCAGCACGTTGGCGCCTGTCACGTCATCCCGTCCCGACGACTGCACATGGATCACCGCACGCTGTATGACGCGTTGGAAGCCGGCCGTAGGCTTTGCGTCCTCACCGTCCTCAACCACCAGCGACTTGAGGTCGTTGTCGACATACTGGGTCAGGCTCTTCTTCAAGGCGGCCAGATCGACGTCGCAGGCGCGCATGACGGCTGCCGCGTCGGTGTCCTCGATCAGCGACAAGAGCAGGTGCTCAAGCGTGGCGTACTCGTGCTTGCGCTGGTTCGCAAACGCCACCGCGCGGTGCAGGGACTCTTCCAGGTTACGGGAGAACGATGGCAATGAGGGCCTCTCAATCCTTTTCCATGGTGCATTGGAGGGGGTGTTGATGACGGCGGGCGGTCTCGATGACCTGAGCCACCTTCGTCTCGGCAACTTCGTAGGTAAAGACCCCGCACACGCCGACACCGTTCTGGTGAACATGCAGCATGATTCTCAGCGCGGTCTCGCGCGACTTGTTGAAAAAACGTTCAAGAACATAGGTCACGAATTCCATAGGCGTGTAGTCATCGTTGAGAATCAACACGCGGTACATTGAGGGCTTCTGGGTCTTGGTCTTCGTCTGTGTGACGACGGCCGTACCCACGCCTATGGTCGAGTTTCCTTGCTGCTTGTCCGCCACGACAGCTCTCCAACGCGGGGGCGATCACCCGCAATCTGATTAGATATGGAAACTTACGCGCATTGGAAGGCCCGATTCGCAGCCACGCGGCTTCTCCTGACGAAAGATCGCATTTCGAGCGGCCGATTGGGTTAATGCGGGGGTGGATTGATAGGGGCCGGCCGGTTTGGTCACGGTCGCAGGGCGCGCCCCTTGACGATCGCCTTGTCGCCGAACCGCTGTCGCAGACCGTCGACCACCGTTTCCTCTCGCAGAGCCCGGCTCTCGTCGGCCGCGAACAGATCATCGGACCCCGCCTGGGGGGTGAGGTCGCTGAGCCCCACGCCGATCAGTCGGTAGGGCTCTCCGGTGATTTCGCGCCTGAGCAGGGACTGGCCTGCCGAGAAGAGCGTGCGGGCCGTCTGGGAGGCGGCGGGCAGAGCGCGGCGGCGCGTGACAATGCGGAAATCGGCCGTGCGGAGTTTGAGGGTGACGGTGCGCCCGGCGATGCCCTCCGCCCGCGCCTGCCGCGCAACCCGTTCGCAAAGCGGCCACAGCCGCCCTTCCAGACCCTGCGGATCGCGAAGGTCGACATCGAACGTCGTCTCGGCGCTGAGACTCTTGCGCGGCTGGCTGGGGTCGACCGGACGGTCATCCTTCCCAAGCGCAAGGGAGGCCAGCCGGACGCCTTGCGCGCCATGATCCCTGGCGAGGTCGCGCGGGTCGGCGTTGGCGATGTCGCCGATCGTCCGTCGCCCCCTGTCCCGCAGCGCCTTGGCGAGCACTGGCCCGACACCGGGCAGCACCGACACGGGTTGGGGCGCCAGGACCGCGCGGGCCTCTGCAAGGCCGATCACTCCGAAGCCCCGCGGCTTGTCCATCTCCGAGCCCAGTTTGGCCAGGAACTTGTTCGGTGCGAGTCCCACAGAGACGGTCAGGCCAATGTCCCGCTCTATCTCGGCCTGCAGTCGCGCCAGGGTGATCGCCGGCGGCGCCCCGTGCAACCGTTCGGTGCCCGACAGGTCGATCCACGCTTCATCCAGCGACAGGGCCTGCACGAGCGGAGTCCGCTCGCGCACCCGGTCGAGGATTCGCTTGCTCTCGGTCCGGTACTTGGCGAACGCCGGGGCGATGACCTCCGCCTCCGGACAAAGCCTGAGCGCCTTGAACATCGGCATGGCGGAGCGCACGCCGGAAAGTCGGGCGATGTAACAGGCGGTGGTCACCACGCCACGCCGGCCCCCGCCGACAATGAGCGGCCGATCACGAAGTTCCGGCCGGTCCCGCTTTTCCACCGAGGCGTAGAAGGCGTCGCAGTCCAGATGGGCGATGTTCAGGGTCGCCAGTTCGGCATGGATGACGACCCGGGGCGAGCCGCAGGCCGGGCAGCGCCGGGTCGGCGCGTCTCCGCGCCAGAAACAGTCCCGGCAAAACGCTTTCAGCCCGCCGACCACGGCCTGCGGGACCTGGGCATGCCGGTCATCGGCGGTGGTTTGGTCACCGGGAATTCAGCCTGAGGGTCCGCGCGATCGCCTCGGCGAGATCAGGCCAGGTGTCGAATCGGGGGTGGCGCTCCGGGGCGCTCGGCGCGTAGGGCCGAAGGCGTTCGTCGGCGACGGACTGGAAGCGATGGACTCCCGGCGCCTCCTTCTCAACGGAATCCAGGTTGGGCAGGAGATCGTCGACGAAGGCTGTGGCGCGCCGGGTGCGGGCGGCCAGCGCCGCGACGGGCTTCCCCTTCGGACCGGCCCCGATGACCAGCGGGTAGGGCAGCCCGTTGTCGATCAGCCAGCGTGCCCGGGCCGGCCGACTGTAGGCCGGGGCGTTGGTGAGAATGACCACTGTCGCCTCCTGGGCGAGTCGCGCCAGAGACTCGGCGGCTCCGGGCGCCACGTCCATCTGCTGCGGATCGCACTCGAAAAAGGCGTCGAACAGCCGCTTTCCGTGGCGAATATCCAGGTGAGTGTCATCGCCAGGCCGGTAGATATTCTGGAAGAGCGCGAAGCGGTCGATGCGCATCTCAAGGCCGTGACCGCCGACGAAGGCCTCGAAACCGCGCATGAACAGACCGAGCACCTCGTCCACGTCGACCACCACCAAGGGGCGATCGGGATGGATGCGAAGGGCGAAAACCTCGGGAGGGAGCGGTGTGTCGGTCAATTTCGACTCCCTGAGGCTAACGTGGACTTAAGGATATTGCGCTGTTTAACGGGCTGGAAGCCGGATCGGACGAATCGCATGGGCGGGCGTCAGTTCCTGGGCAACGTGGGACCCGCATGGCCAAGACTGTCCTCATTGTCGAGGATAACGAGCTCAACATGAAGCTCTTTCGCGACCTGATCGAGTCCCTTGGGCATCAAACCCTGCGGACCGGCGAGGGCGTGGCGGCGTTCGCGCTCGCCAAGGCGCACCGGCCCGACCTGATCCTGATGGACATCCAGCTGCCGGCTATTTCCGGACTGGAAGTGACCCGATGGCTGAAGGAGGAACAGACTGTCGCGCAGATTCCTGTCGTCGCGATTACGGCCTTCGCCATGAAGGGCGACGAGGAACGAATCCGCGAGGGCGGCTGTGCGGCCTATATCGCCAAGCCGATCTCAGTGACGCGGTTTCTGGAGACGATACGCCGCTTCCTGCCTTGAAGCGTCGGCGCAAGAAAGGGCCGGCGCGGTTCGACGGCGCGCCCCGAGCCTATTTGATCTTGCCTTCACGGAAGTCCACATGCTTGCGGACCACCGGATCGTACTTCTTCACGACCATCTTCTCGGTCATGGTGCGGGCGTTCTTCTTGGTGACGTAGAAGAAACCTGTGTCCGCCGTCGAGTTCAGGCGGATCTTGATGGAAGCCGGTTTGGCCATGGCAGGTGGGACCTTAAGAGCACGCGGCGCCGCGGCTGGAAATCAAAGAGCGGCGGAACATACGGATCGCAGCCCCGATGTCAATCTCGGTGGTAACCCGACGTCGCGCCGCTTGGGTGTCAGAGGTGGATCAGCTGCTGGCGCCCCCGGGCGAAGCGCAGGGAAGGCGCCGGTCGCGTCGGATCGGCCAGGCGCAACGGGATCTCCCGAAGCACGAACCGGGTGACGCTGGGCAGATCCAGCCCCAGCGCCGCCTCGAGTTCGAACCAGGCGATCTCGTCGAGTTCCCCGCAGTCCGCCTGGCGCTCGAGACTGATCAACCGATCGGCTTCGGCCATGAAGAATCTGGCGTCGAAACGCTTGGGCGATACGGGCGGGGTCACTGCCCGCGCCACGAAGTCCAGGGCGGCGAGATCGGGAAGCGCGCCCTGCGACAGGAACTCACGCCAAGGGCCGTTTCCGGGACGCGGCGACACCGGGCGGGCGAGCAGTAGGCCCACCTCCTCGAAGGTTTCGCGCACCGCGGCCAGGGCCAGGGCCCGGCTTCGGGCTGGCGTCGCGGTTTTGCCGAGGCGGGCGGCGACGTCGGGGCGCAGATCCGTCGCATAGGGGGCATGGAAGTCGGAGCGGTCAATGCGACCGCCCGGAAACACCCATTTGCCCGGCATGAAGTTGTGGCCGCCATGACGGCGGCCCATTAGAACGCTCGGATTCGCCGTGGTGCGGTTGATGATGATCAGGGTCGCCGCATCCCTAGGCTTCACCGGACGGGGTCGCGCGCCCGACTTGGACGGCGAGGTGGGGCCAAGGTCTTCGAAAGCATCATCGGTCATGGGGCGACCTTAGACGGCGTACCGTGGAAGATGAAAGTCTGCCCTAGCGTCAGGTCCACGGGGAAGGCCGGTGGGTGTGGTGTCCGCGGCGAGAGTCAGCGTCGTCGACCCGGCGGGCCGGGCCGCCGTCCGGGCCGTGCCCGGGCGCGCAAACCCAGTCGCGGTTTCGGTCCGACCTTGTCTGCGGCCTCGGGTTCGCTGAGCATCTCAAGGAGCAGACCGCCCGTTATCGGCGTGGCCTCCCTCAGCCGGACCGAGACCAGACGACCCAGGCGCCACCTGACGCCGGTCCGCTCACCCACCAGAGCATGAGCCTGATCATCGTGGATGAAATAGTCATCGCCGAGACTTGAGACCGGCACGAGACCGTCCGCTCCAGTCTCCGTCAGACGCACGAAGAGACCGAAACGGGTGACGCCGGTGATCCGCCCGTCGAATGTGGCGCCGACCTTGTCCTCGAGAAACGCCGCGACATAGCGGTCAGTGGCGTCACGTTCCGCCGCCATCGCCCGGCGTTCGGCGACAGTGATATGTTCGGCGGTGTCCTTCAGGTGGGCGATGTCGGAATCGCTGAGGCCGTCATCGCCAAGTCCCAGCGCCCGGATCAGGGCGCGATGCACGATGAGATCGGCGTAGCGCCGGATGGGAGAGGTGAAATGGGCGTAGCGATCGAGGTTCAGGCCGAAGTGGCCGATGTTCTCAGACGAATAGATGGCCTGCATCTGCGTGCGCAGCACGACCTCATTGACAATCTCGCCATGGGGGCCGCCGCGGGTCTGATCCAGAAGCCGGTTGAACCGGTCGGTTCGGGCCGGCTCGCCCTTTGTCCATGGAAGGCCCAGTGTGGCGAGGAAGTCCGCAAGTGACTGCAACTTCTCGGCGCTGGGCGCATCGTGCACGCGGTAGATCAACGACGTCCGGCGCTGCTCGAGAGTCTCCGCCGAGCTGACGTTGGCCTGGATCATGAATTCTTCGATCAGCTTGTGCGCATCCAGAGCCTTGCGCGGGGTGATCGCCGCCACCCCGCCATCGGGGTTCATCAGGATGCGGCGCTCGACGGATTCGATGTCGAGTGGAGAGCGTCGGTCGCGGCCGGCCTTCAGCACCGCATAGGCGGCCCACAGGGGACGGAGAACCGGCTCCAGCAGGTGTGTGGTCGCCTCATCGGTCTCGCCGTCGATAGCCGCCTGCGCCTGCTCATAGGACAGCTTGGCGGCTGACCGCATCAGCCCGCGGACAAAGGCGTGCGAGAGCTTCCGGCCGGCGCTGTCGAACACCATGCGCACGGCCATGCAGGCTCGGGCTTCGCCCTGCCGCAGGGAGCAGAGACCAGCGGACAGGCGTTCAGGAAGCATAGGCTCGACCCGGTCGGGGAAGTACACGCTGTTGCCCTTCTCGCGGGCTTCGCGGTCCAGCGCCGAGCCGGCGCGCACGTAGGCGGCTACATCGGCGATAGCCACCCACGCCACCCAGCCCCCCGGGTTCGTGGCCTCGGCGTCGGGTTCCGCATAGACCGCATCGTCGTGATCGCGCGCGTCAACCGGGTCGATGGTGATCAGCGGCAGATCGCGAAGGTCGGTCCTGGCCTTCAGGGTGGGCGCCTCGGCGGCGAGCGATTCGGCTTCGACGGCGTCCGAGAACCCTGTCGGTATGCCGTGGGTGTGGATCGCGACAAGCGAGGCCGCGCGCGGATCGTCCTCACGCCCGACCACTTCGAGCACCTTGCCGCGCTTGGGGCCGTGCGGCCGGTCGGCTGCGCCACCGATCTGGGCCAGGACGAGGTCTCCGTCGCGAAGGTCCCTGGCCTCAACCTCATTCAGCAACAGGCTCTCGCGGCTGCGTCGGTCAACCGGCTCCACGCGTGTTTCCCGGCGGGCCTTGCGGACGACGCCCAGAATCCGGTGCGCGCTCTGGCCCAGCCGCTTGATCAGCCGGGCTTCGCGGTCGCCGTTTTCGAGCGCCTCGAAGCGGACCAGAAGTCTGTCGCCCAGACCGGGCGCGCCGGCCCTGGTCTCGTCCGCGCCGGGCGCCAGACGGATGCTCGGCGACTCCGTCGCCGCCTTGACCAGACGGACAAAAAGGTCGCCGTCGGTATCCTTCTCGACGACATCGACAACGCCGACGGGGGGCAGGGCCTCGCCGGCGAAGCGGGTCTTCCGCGCTGCGGGGGCGCCTCGGTGGCGGGTGAAGCGAGGCCTGGCCATCCCTAGTGAACGGGGCCGGTCGAGGAGATCGGCGTCGCAGGCGTCATGAGGCTTTTTTCCGGCCGACGGCCGCCTTGCCCTTGGCTGTCGCGGATTTCGCTTTCGGTTTCGCCTTGGGCTTGGCGGCGGTGGTTTTCGGGGTCGCCGCCTTGGTCTTGGCGGGCGGCGCCGGTTTCGCCGTCGCGGTCCGCCTGACCGGCTTCTTCTTGCCGCCTGGCTGGCTTTCCCGCGCCGCCAGGAGCGCGACCGCTTCGTCCAGAGTCAGATTTTGGGGATCCGAACCCTTCGGCACATTGGCATTGGTCGCCTCGTGTTTGATGTAGGGACCGAACCGCCCCGCCAGAATGCGGACAGGCTTTCCGCTGACCGGATGTTCGCCCAGATCCTTCAACGCCGCGGTGGACGCGCCGTTGCGACCGCGGCCGCCGCCGGCCTTCTTTTCCGCCAGCACCACCACCGCCCGGTTCAGGCCGACCTCGAACACTTCGTCGGCGGATGCGAGATTGGCGTAGGCGGAGCCATGCTGGACATAGGGCCCGTACCGTCCGATGCCGGCAAGGATCATGCCTCCGTCCTCCGGGTGGGCGCCGACCTCCCTGGGCAGGCTCAGCAGACGCAACGCCTTGTCGAGATCCATTCCCGCGGCCGGCCAGTCCTTGGGCAGGCTGGCCCTTTTGGGCTTGTCTCCGGCCTGTTCCACATAGGGGCCGAAACGACCGTTCTTCAACCAGATGGTCGCTCCGGTGGCAGGATCGATCCCGAGCTCGCGATCGCCGGGGGGTTCGCTTTCGTCGCCTTCCGAGGCCGCGATGGGGCGCGTGAAGCGACATTCCGGATAGTTGGAGCAGCCGATGAAAGCGCCGTAGCGTCCCGTCTTCAGCGACAGGCGCCCGGCGGCGCAGCTGGGGCAGCCCCGCGGATCAGAGCCGTCCGCCTTTTGGGGGAAAATGTGAGGTCCGAGGGCTTCGTTGAGCGCGTCGAGAATCTGCGTCGTGCGCAGTTCGCCGATTTCACCGACCGCGGCGTGGAAATCCGTCCAGAACTCCCGTAGCAGGGCCTTCCAGTTCAGATCTCCGGCAGAAACCAGATCAAGCTTTTCTTCCAGGCCGGCGGTGAAATCATACTCGACATAGCGTTTGAAGAACTGCTCGAGGAAGGCTGTCACCAGACGACCGGCGTCCTCGGGGACGAAGCGGTTCTTGTCCATCCGGACATAGCCGCGGTCGCGGAGCACAGTGAGGATCGAAGCGTAGGTCGACGGCCTGCCGATTCCCAGCTCCTCCATCTTCTTAACCAGGCTGGCCTCGGAGTATCGCGGCGGCGGTTCGGTGAAATGCTGGTCGGCCCGAGCCTCCAGCACCTTTGCCCGGGCGCCGTCCGACACCGGCGGCAGGCGCCCGCCGTCCTCGTCGGCGGCGTCATCGCGCCCTTCCTCGTAGACGGCGAGGTAACCCGGAAACAGCACCACCTGACCGGTCGCGCGCAGGCCGGTCTGGCCATCTGCGCTGTCCAGGTCGATGGCCGTGCGCTCGATTCGCGCCGATTCCATCTGCGAGGCGAGCATGCGCTTCCAGATCAGCTCGTAGAGCCGTCCAAGATCGGATTCGAGACGCAGGCGACCGGGGTTGCGGTCCATGCTCGTCGGCCGGATCGCTTCGTGCGCCTCCTGGGCGTTCTTGGCCTTGGTCTTGTAGAGGCGCGGGCTCTCGGGAACATAGTCGCGTCCGTAGAGCGCGGAGATAACCGTCCGCGTCTCTGCAAGGGCTTCGGGGGCCGACTGCACGCCGTCGGTTCTCATATAGGTGATCAGGCCGACCGTTTCCCCGCCGATGTCGACGCCTTCGTAGAGCTTCTGCGCCGCCTGCATGGTGCGTTGCGCCGAGAACCCCAGTTTGCGCGATGCCTCCTGCTGCAGGGTCGAGGTGGTGAACGGTGGCGGCGGGCTTCGCCTGGCGGGCTTCTTTTCAACCGACGTTATCGCGAAATCACCGGCCTGCACGGCAATCCGCGCTGCGGTTGCGATAGCTTCGTCGGCCAGATCGAAGCGACCCAGGCGTCTGGCGCGGTGCTTGACCAGGCGGGCGATGAAGGCATCGCCCCCGGCGGAGACGTCAGCCTCGACCGTCCAGTACTCCTGGGTCCTGAAGGCCTCGATCTCGATCTCGCGATCAACGATGAGCCGAAGCGCTACGGACTGCACCCTGCCGGCCGATCGCGAGCCGGGCAATTTCCGCCACAGCACCGGCGAGAGGGTGAAACCCACCAGGTAGTCGAGGGCCCTTCGCGCCAGATAGGCCTCTACCAGTTCCATATCGATGGCACGGGGATGCTTCATCGCCTCGGTGACCGCCGACTTGGTGATGGCGTTGAAAACCACGCGCTCGACGGCTGCGCCTTTCACGGCCTTGCGGCGGGTCAGGTCTTCAAGCACGTGCCAGCTGATCGCCTCGCCCTCGCGGTCGGGGTCGGTGGCCAGGATCAACCTGTCGGCCCCCTTCAGCGCGGCGGCGATATCCGAAAGACGCTTGGCCGACTTGCCGTCAACCTCCCAACTCATGGCGAAGTCGTCGTCCGGCCTGACCGATCCGTCCTTCGATGGAAGGTCCCGAACGTGGCCATACGACGCGAGCACCGTATAGCCCGGGCCCAGATACTTGTTGATGGTCTTGGCCTTGGCCGGACTTTCGACGACGACGACGTTCATGCGGGGATTGGGCGCCAGGCTTCTGTGATGAGCGCCGTCCAGGACGGCGGCGCGGGGGGAAAGTGGGGGCGGGGGCCGGTCTCTGTCAACGTGCCCTCCGCGTGGAGACGTTTCGCGGACGCAGGTCCGACCGCATTTCAGAGCCTGACGACGAGGTTTCCGGGCGCGATTTCGGCGCGGCCCGCCAGAACGAGTTCAGTGAGAGCGGCCAGGATCGCCGACATCGGCGCACCGGTTTCTCGAGCCAGCAGGTTGATGGGCGTCGGGGTCGGGGAAAGCAAGCCTTCCAGTTCGGCCCGCAGGGGCGCGATCTCATCGTCATCAGAGCCCCCGGGAGGATCGGCGCCGCTCGGCCCGGTCTCCGAGAACCCAGGCAGCGCGTCGAGCACCCGCAGCACATCCTGTGCGTCCTCCACCAGAGTGGCGCCCTGGCGCAGCAGGTCGTTCGTTCCACGCGACCGGGGGTCCATCGGCGAGCCAGGGACGGCGAAAACCTCCCGGCCCTGCTCACCGGCGAGTCGGGCGGTAATCAACGAGCCGGAGCGCAATTCCGCCTCGACGACGACGACACCGCGCGACAGTCCCGAAATAATCCGATTGCGCCTGGGGAAGTCCACCGCCTTGACGCCGGCCCCGATCTCCCGCTCGGAAACGATGCAACCCTGACGGCGGAGCGAATCGTGCAGGTCGGCGTTTTCGGGCGGATAGACGTCGTTCACCCCGCCGGCGAGGACGGCCACGGTGCCGGTCTTCAAAGCGCCCAGGTGAGCGGCCGCGTCGACTCCACGGGCCATACCGGACGCCACCACCCAGCCAGCCTCGCCAAGCGCGGCGGCCAGTTCCCGGGCGAAACGACGGCCTGCCGCCGAGGCGATGCGTGCGCCGACGATCGCCACCGTCCTGGCGCTCAGCAACCGCTGATCGCCCAAGGTCCACAGGACAGGCGGCGGGGCGTCGAGCACGGCCAGGCCGACAGGATAACCGGGCTCACACGATGCGAGGAGTTGCGCGCCGCAAGCCGCCCCGGCGCGCAGTTCGGCCTGAATTTCGGTCACACTGGGGGTTCGCGGCGGCTGATGGCCGCCGCCGCGGCGCGCCAGGGAGGGAAGGGCGCGCAGGGCTTCCGCCGGACCTCCGTACCGTGCGATCAGGTGCGCGAAGGTGACCGGGCCGATCGCCTCGGTTCTGGCCAGGCGGAGCCAGTCGAGCTGTTCTTCCGGGGTGAGCCGCGTGGGCCTCACGCCGGGTCCGCTGGCTTCCCCGCTCCGATACGAGGCTCTTCGCCACGCAGCAATCGGCGGATATTCGCGTCGTGTCGCACAAAGATCAGCACGGCCATCCCCAGAGCCAGCCACAACCGCGGCAGCGTCGCCTGGTGCAGCAGTAGAAAGAGAACCGGGGTGAGGGCCGCGGCTGTCAGAGCGGCCAGCGACGAGATCCGGAAGACCAGGGCGGTCAGAATCCAGGTCGCGCCGGCCGCCACCCCGACGGGCCAGGAAATGGCGAGGAGAATACCGAAGAAAGTGGCGACGCCTTTGCCGCCTTTGAAGCCGAGCCAGACCGGGAAAATGTGGCCCAGGAAGGCCCCGCCGCCGGCGACAGCCGCCGCGGTCGGAGAAAACAACGTCCCGAACAGCAGGACGGCGACGACGCCCTTGCCGCCGTCGCCCAGCAGGGTGATCGCCGCCAGGTCCCTGCGGCCGGTGCGCAGGACGTTGGTGGCGCCGATGTTCCCGGAACCGACCTTGCGGATGTCTCCAGCCCCGCCCAGTCGTGTTGCGATCAGGCCGAACGGCACCGACCCAAGCAGATAGCCGCCTGCGAGGCTGGCGAGGAGTGGCAGGACGGGACTGGCGAAGTCGGTCATCGGTGGGAGACTAGACCCGGAGACTGGCGGAGCGAAGTCGGAAATACGGGGCGCGCGCCGAGTTCAGATCTGCCGCCGCTGGTAGACAATTCGCCCGTCCACCATTGTCCAGAGGACCTGGCCCTGCAGGCGTCGACCGTCGAACGCGGAATTCTTCGACTTCGAGATGAGCTCGGCGGCGTCAATCACCCGGGGCGCGTCGATGTCGGCGAGCAGCAGATCCGCCGGTGCGCCGACGGCCAGGCGCCCGGCGTCCAGCCCTATGGCCCTCGACGGCGCCAGAGTCACGGTTTCGATCAGGCGCAGCAGCGGCGCCCGACCTTCGTGATGCAGGGTCAACAGGGCCGGAAGCAGCGTCTCCAGGCCGATGGCGCCCGGGGCGGCCTCGTCGAACGGCAGACGCTTTTCTTCCGGAGGGGCCGGGCAATGGGCCGAGACAATTATATCGACCAAGCCGGAAACCACGCCTTCGATCAAGGCCTGCCTGTCGTCCTCGCTGCGCAGGGGCGGTGTGAGCTTCCAGAAGGTGCGGTAGTCGCCGATGTCGAGTTCGTTGAACGTAAGGTGATTGATGGAGGCTGTGGCGATGATCGGCAGCCCCCTGGCCTTGGCCCGGGCAAGGCTTTCGAGCGGAGCGGCGGCGCTGATCTGGTCGACCATCAGGCGCGCGCCGGTCAGGGCGACAAGGGCGATGTCGCGCTCCAGCATGATCGTCTCTGCCGCGACCGGCTCGGCCGCCAGCCCCATGCGACCGGAGAACTCGCTCTCCGTGGCGACGGCGCCAGCCGTCAGCCAGGGATCCGCCGGCCGGTGGGCGACCAACACGCCCAGGCCGCCGGCGTAGGCCAGGAGCCGGCGCATGACCCGGGAATCGATAATCGGCCGATCCGCGTCGGTGACGAACACGCACCCGGCCTCATGCATCAGGCCGATCTCCGCCATCCCCTTGCCGAGGCCGCCCTTTGTCGCGGCACCGGCCGGATAGACATGGACCAGCTCGATGTCCCTGGCGCGCCGCAGGATGAAATCAACCACGGCGGGATCATCGATCACCGGATCTGTGTCGGGCTGGACCACGATCGAGGTGACCCCTCCGGCCGCAGCCGCCCGGGCCGCGGATTTGAGGGTTTCCTTCGGTTCGTTGCCCGGTTCCCCGGTCTTGACCCTCAGATCGATCAGTCCGGGGCAGAGCAGGGCGCCGTCCGCCTGGATGACACGGGTGCCCGCCGGTAGATTATCCAGATCCCGCCCGTGACTGACCCGCGCGATCAGGCCCTCGGCCACCAGCAGGGCGCCGCGACCGTCATAGCCGCTTGCCGGATCGACGAGTCTGGCGCCCTGGATGGCGACAGGTCCAGAGGAGGGGGCGTGAGTCATCGGTTGTCCAGGCGCGCCGCGATGGAGGCCAGCACGGCCATTCGGACTGCGACGCCCATCTCCACCTGATCCTGTATGAGGCTCACCGACAGGTCGTCGGCCACATCGGAGTCGATCTCGACCCCCCGGTTCATCGGACCGGGATGCATGACCTTGGCGCCGAGCGCCGCCAGGGCCAGTTTCTCGCGATCCAGGCCCCAGAGGCGAAAGTACTCCCGCATGGACGGCACCAGCGCGCCCTGCATGCGCTCGAGCTGGAGCCGAAGCATCATGACCACGTCGGCGCCGGCGACGCCGGTCCGCAGGTCGTGGCAGACCTCCGCGCCCCATCTCGCCGCATCCGTCGGCATCAGCGTCGCCGGGCCGACCAGGCGGACATGGGCGCCCAGCATGGTCAGAAGGGCGACGTTGGAGCGCGCCACCCGGCTGTGCAGAACGTCGCCACAGATAGCCACGGTCAGGCCCCCGATGCGGCCGAACGCCCGGCGCATGCTCAGCGCGTCCAGGAGAGCCTGCGAGGGGTGTTCATGCTGACCGTCGCCGGCGTTGACGACGCTGCAGTCCACTTTCTGGGACAAGAGGGAGGCGGCGCCGGAAGAGGCGTGGCGGATGATCAGGATGTCCGGCTGCATGGCGTTGAGGGTCACGGCTGTATCGATCAGCGTCTCGCCCTTGGAGATCGACGACGAGCGGGGGCTCATGTTGACTACATCGGCGCCCAGCCGCTTGCCGGCGAGTTCGAAGGAACTCTGCGTTCGGGTGGACGACTCGAAGAACAGGTTCACCAGAGTGCGCCCCTTCAACAGGTCGATCTTCTTGCTCTTCTGCCTGTTCAGCGCGACGAAAAGATCGGCGAGATCGAGCACCGCGGCCACCTGGACCGGGTCGAGATCCGTGACCGAGAGGAAATGCCGGCGGGGAAAGGGCGACGCCTTGGAGCGAATCTCGTCAATGCCGGGCGCCGGGAGGGTCATCGAGCGACGGTTCTAGGCGCTATCGGGGATTCGGGAAAGCTGCGGGGCGTCATCCCGCGCGGCCGGCCGACGCCAAGCGGTCCAGCGCGCCCTGCAGGATCCAGGCGGCCGCCATCTTGTCGACCACCTCGGCCCGCCTGCCCCGCGTGGCGTCCGCCTCGCCTATCAGCACCCGGTTGACCGCGGCGCTGGACAGCCGCTCGTCCCAGAAGGCGATCGGAAGGTCGCGCAGACGCAGCAGGTGTCGGCCAAAGGCCCTGACCGACTGGCACTTGGGTCCTTCCGAGCCGTCCATGTTCACGGGCAGGCCGATGACCAGTCCTGACGCCCCGCGCTTGGACATCAGTGTGAACAGGACCGTCGCATCCTCGGTGAACTTGGTCCGTCGGATAAGCGCCAGGGGACTGGCGATCATCAGGCTGGTGTCGGAGACCGCCACGCCAATGGTCTTTGTTCCCAGGTCAAGGCCGACGAGCGGCGCGCGTTCGGGGAGCGTTGCAGGCAATTCGGTCAGGGGGACGACGGGCATGCAGGGGCTTTCGACGCGAAGCGCGCTATTGTCAAAGGGGGAGGCTGCGCATAACCCGTGCCGCTCTTCCGTTTCGGAGACCTCCATGACCATCGACGCCGCGACCGTACGCAAGGTCGCCAAGCTCGCCCACATCCGCGAAAGCGATGACCGTCTCGCGCCGCTGGCGGCAGAGTTGTCCTCGATCATGCAGTGGATCGAACAACTCAACGAGGTTGACACCGCCGGCGTCGACCCGATGGCTTCGGCGGTGGCCGTTTCCCTGCCTCTGCGGGAAGACGTGGTTACCGCCGGCGGGGACTCGGGGCCCGTTCTGGCCAACGCGCCGGGCGCGCGAGGCGGTTTCTTCGTCGTGCCGAAGGTGGTGGAATGAACGCGCTGACCGGCCTGACCCTGAAGGCGGCTCTCGAGGGGCTGCGCAGCCGCCGGTTCTCCGCCGAGGAAATCACGCGCGCCCATCTCGATGCGATCGAGTCGGCGAGGGCGCTCAACGCCTTCGTGCTCGAAACGCCCGACAAAGCGCTGGACATGGCCCGCGCCTCAGACGCGCGGATCGCCGCCGGAGACGCCGGCGCCCTCGAGGGCGCTCCCATCGGGGTCAAAGACCTGTTCTGCACCCGGGGCGTGCGATCCACGGCGGCGTCCCGCGTCCTCGGCAACTTCATCCCGCCGTATGAATCAACGGTCACCGCCAACCTCTGGCGCGACGGCGCGGTGATGCTGGGCAAGCTCAACATGGACGAGTTCGCCATGGGGTCGTCCAATGAGACCAGCGCCTTCGGACCGGTGATCAATCCGTGGCGCTCCGCAGGATCCAACCAGCAGCTCACGCCGGGAGGCTCCTCCGGCGGTTCCGCCGCGGCGGTGGCGGCCGATCTGGTCCTGGGCGCCACGGCGACCGACACCGGCGGCTCGATCCGTCAGCCGGCGTCGCTGACCGGGACGGTAGGCATCAAGCCGACCTACGGGCGCTGTTCGCGCTGGGGCGTGGTCGCTTTCGCCTCGTCTCTGGACCAGGCCGGCCCGATCGCCCGCACCGTGGAGGATGCGGCCATCCTCCTTCGATCGATGAGCGGACACGATGAAAAAGATTCCACCAGCCTGCCTAACGAAGTCCCCGATTTCCAGAGCTTTGTGGGTCGCTCGCCCAAGGGGCTTCGGATCGGTGTTCCTAAGGAATACCGTGTGGACGGCATGCCACCGGAAATCGAGAGCCTCTGGGCTCAGGGCGTCGCCTGGCTGAAGGACGCCGGCTGCGAGGTCGTCGAGGTGTCGTTGCCCCATACCCGTTACGCGCTGCCCGCCTATTACATTATCGCCCCGGCCGAGGCGTCCTCGAATCTCGCCCGCTACGACGGCATGCGGTACGGCCTGAGGGTGGACGCGCCGACGCTCAACGAGGTTTATGAGTCGACGCGGGCGGCGGGTTTTGGCGACGAGGTGAAGCGTCGCATTCTCATCGGCACCTATGTGCTGTCGGCCGGCTACTATGACGCCTACTACCTGAAAGCGCAGAAGGTGCGCCGGCGTATCGCTGACGATTTCGATCAGGCCTTCGGGAGCGTCGACGCCCTGTTGACCCCGACCGCGCCCTCGGCGGCGTTCGGACTGGGTGAGAACAGCAGCGACCCGGTGGCGATGTATCTCAACGACATCTTCACGGTGACCGTGAACCTGGCCGGCCTGCCGGCGCTCAGCCTGCCAGGAGGCGTCGACGCCAAGGGCCTGCCTCTGGGCCTGCAATTGATCGGCCGTGCGCTCGACGAAGGCACCCTGTTCACGCTGGCGGGGGCACTTGAACAGGCAGCCGATTTCAAGGCCAGGCCGGCCCGCTGGTGGTAGATCCGGGCGGCGCGGTCTGATGACTCAATCCGATAGAGGCGGGACACCGCCCCGCAGACGACGGCAGGGCTTCTGGCTCACCGCCGGTGAGGTTGTCGGTGTCGTCGCCGTGGTGATTGCGGGGTTGAACCTGTGGGACAGTCACCAGCAGCGTGCGCTCGATGCGCGCCGGGAGCAGGAACGCATTCACGCGGCCACCGCGTTCGTCGCCGTCGGCGAGGCGGACGCCGAAGGTCGGTCGCTGAACCTTCGTCCACTGAAGGCGGAACAGGCGATCCAATCCGTACGCCTGCGGTTCCCGTCAGACGTTCTCGACCATCCCGTTGACATCGCGGCCGCGCGGCCGCGCATCGAATCCGCCTGGATCTCCGCGGGTCTGAAGCGCGCGCTCGAAACGGTTCACGCCGCCGGCGCGGGCGAGACCCGGCTGCCCGTGGCGCTCGACACGGTCTATGTGGAGGATGGCGACACGCACGCCGACAGTTCGCTTTATCAGGTCGGCGTCGCCTGGAAGCGGGGCTTCCTCGGCGGCTGGGAATTCCGGGTCCTGGGCCTGTCTCTGGCCCGCAGGGGGCTTTCAGGCGACACCCACGTCATGCTGGAGCAGCGCTGGCTGACGACACGGTCCACACTGGACCGGCGCCAGTCCGCGCCTCCCCCGAAAGCGGGGGAGGCGCGCTGAGACCGGAGAGAAGTCTACTTCTTGGCGGCGTCCAGATCCTTCTGGATCGACGCCATCTTGGTGTCGTCGAGCTGGGCTTCCGGGTAGACGGAGATCGCGCGCAGGGTCATGCCCTTGATCTGGTCCAGGCCCGGATAGGCCACCAGAGCGGGCAGGTCCTTCTCGAGCACAGCCTTGGCGCCGGCGTCGGCGAGAAGGTCGCCAATCGGGGTGTTCTCCACCGAGAGCGCGCCCGGGGCGGCGGCGATCGGCCCGGCGGCGGCGGGCGCGGACTGGGCGATGGCGGCCGTGGCCAGCAGGGCCAGGGCGAGACCGGCGGAACCGGCGAGCAGTCGTCTCATGGAAGATCCTTGGGCGTTGAGTGGACGGTTGCGGCAGAGACGATGAAAACACACGGTTTGTCCAGTGCCCTGCGGGGAGTGTAAGAAAGCGCCATGAGCGAGAGTCATTCCAAACTGATCCAGGGCGCGAGCGGCCCCTGGGAAATCGTCCTGGGCCTTGAGGTTCACGCGCAGGTGGCCTCGAGGGCCAAGCTGTTCTCGGGCGCGGCGGTGGGTTTCGGCGCGGGACCGAACGAGCAGGTCAGCTTCGTCGACGCGGCGATGCCGGGCATGTTGCCGGTGATCAACAAGCATTGCGTCGAACAGGCGGTGATCACCGGTCTGGGCCTGAAGGCCAAGATCAACACCTGGTCGCGGTTCGACCGGAAGAACTACTTCTACCCGGACCTGCCGCAGGGCTATCAGATCAGCCAGTACAAGGACCCGATCGTCGGCGAGGGCGAGATCGCCGTGGAGCGGGATGACGGCTCGGTGTTCACGGTGCGAATCGAACGTCTCCATCTGGAGCAGGATGCGGGGAAATCGATCCACGATCTCGATCCGAACTTCACGATGGTGGATTTGAACCGGGCCGGTACGGCGCTGATGGAGATCGTGTCCTATCCCGACATGCGTTCGTCCGAGGAGGCCGCCGCCTATGTGAAGAAGCTGCGCAGCATCCTGCGGTATCTGGGCACGTGCGACGGGGACATGGAGAAGGGCAACCTGCGGGCCGACGTTAACGTCTCCGTGAGGCGGCCCGGCGACCCGTTGGGCACCCGCTGCGAGATCAAGAACGTCAATTCCTACCGCTACATACAGCAGGCGATTGAGTACGAGGCCCGGCGGCAGATCGCCATCATCGAGGATGGGGGCGTGATCCGCCAGGAAACCCGCCTTTTCGACCCGACCAAGGGTGAGACGCGGTCAATGCGTTCCAAGGAGGAAGCGCATGACTACCGCTATTTCCCGGATCCGGACCTGTTACCCCTGGTTCTCGACCCGGCCTGGATCAAGGCGATCGAGGCGGGGCTACCGGAGCTTCCCGACGCCAAGCGGGCCCGTTTGATGAGCCAGTACGGCCTCTCGGCCTATGACGCGGGCGTTCTCGTGATCGAACAGGCCCGCGCCGACTACTACGAGCGGGCGGCGCAGGGCCGGGACGCCAAGCTGGTGGCCAACTGGGTGACCAATGAACTGCTGGCGCGCCTGGCCAAGGATGGGCTGGATATCGAGGCCAGTCCGATACCCTCCGACGACGTCGCCGGCCTTGTGAAGCTGCTCGAGGACGGCGTGATCTCGTCTAGGATCGCCAAGGAGGTCTTCGAGCACATGTGGGCGGGCGAGGGGACTCCCGCGCAGATCGTCGAGGCCCGCGGCCTGACCCAGGTCAGCGACACCGGTGCGCTCGAGGCCCTGATCGAGGGCCTGATCGCCGCCAATCCCGGTCAGGCCGATGCGGTGAAAGCCAAGCCTCAGGCGGTCGGCTGGTTCGTCGGCCAAGTGATGAAAGCCACTCAGGGCAAGGCCAACCCCGCCTCGGTGAACCAGATTCTGAGGACCAAGCTCGGGGTTGACTAGGGTGGGCGCGACCGCTTCGGCGCGGCCCGAGGGCCGACCTCAAACCGTCGGACAGGGAGACGCCGCGACATGACCGCTCCGATCGAGGTCTATTGCTGGCCGACCCCGAACGGTCACAAGGTCACCATCGCACTCGAGGAGATGGGCCTGCCCTACGCGGTCAAACCGGTGAACATCGGCCTTGGCGAGCAGTTCACGGCGGAGTTCCTGGCGATTTCCCCCAACAACCGGATGCCCGCGATCATCGACCCGGACGGGCCCGGCGGTCAGCCGATCTCGGTGTTCGAGTCGGGGGCCATCCTGCAGTATCTCGGACGCAAGACGGGGCTGTTCTATCCCGCCGACGAGCGGGCGCGGGTTAAGGTGGACGAGTGGGTTTTCTGGCAGATGGGCGGACTGGGGCCGATGGCCGGGCAGGCCAACCATTTCCGCAACTATGCGCCCAGCTTCCTGCTGGACCTGCGCTACTCGGCCTACGGGGCCAACCGCTACACCAATGAGGTTCACCGCCTCTACGGGGTTCTGAACACCCAGTTGCAGGGGCGCGACTTCGTGGCGGGCGACTATTCCATCGCCGACATGATCATCTGGCCATGGATCGCCGGCCAGTCCAGCGCCGCGATGCAGATGGATGTGTTCCCCAATATCCTGCGATGGAAGGCGGCCATCGGCGCGAGAGAGCCCGTTCGCCGCGCCCTGGCGATCTCAAGAACCATCCGACGCGGCGCCGGTCTGGCGCAGGCGGGCGAGGAGACCGAGGCGGCCCGCAAGATCCTGTTCGGACAGAGGGCGCGCTGACCGACGCTCTGCCCGGCAATTGGGCGGATGTTTGGCGGGCCGGCTCGCTTTCGGGCAGAATCTGGTCTAAAAGGGATTGACCGAACGCTGGTGGCGAGGGCTGCGCTGGCCGTTGGACGGGGAGGAATCGGATCAGTCATGGGTCAAGCGACGCTATTGGCGCGATTGCCCTCGAGGGACTCTCGGCCCAACGCAGACAGTCTGTTCCGCCTGGGGCTCAGTCTGTCCACCGCCTGTGAAGCGGGCCGGCCCGACACCGTCGCGGCCCAGGCGCTCTTCGAACTGGCCGCGCGCCTCGGTTCGATAGAGGCGAAAGTCTACAGACGTGAACTCAGCGACGAGATGGATCCGGCCGACCTGATCGAGGCCCAGCAGGCCGTGCGCGACTGGCTGTCGGCGGGCTGAAGTTACGATCGGTCGGGATGAAATTCCACGCATTGCCCCTCTGACGGCGGTCCGCTAAGAGGAACTCCCCTCGACGGAACCCGCGCCTTTTCCGGATTCGGAAGACCTCGGACCCTGTCGGGAAACGGGAGACAACCCGGTCGGAAACAATCTGGTGACGTGGCCGAGTGGCTGAAGGCAACGGTTTGCTAAATCGTCATACCCCTTAAAGGGTATCCAGGGTTCGAATCCCTGCGTCACCGCCACCCGCCTGAGCCGAATCGCCCGGGCGGGCACGTTCCCCGTCTCAGCTGTTCAGCCGCTGCTCCCCGCGCAGCAGCCGTCCGGGCGTTTCGCCCGTCCAGGCCCCCTGATCGAAGGTGACGACGCCGGACTTCAGCGTCGCCCTGTAGCCACGCGCTTTCTGCAACAGTCGCACGCCGCCTGCCGGCAGGTCCTGGACGACCTCCGGCGGTCCCAGATTCAGCGCCTCCAGGTCGATGAGGTTGAGATCGGCAAGATGGCCCGCCGCCACGACCCCACGGTCCAGCCAGCCGACGTGGCGGGCGTTGCGCTGGGTGTAGCCATGGACCAGCGTTTCCAGGGGAATGGTCCGGCCCGACTTGCTGCCTCGGCTCCACAGCGCGATCGTGGTCGTTGGGAAGCTGCCGTCGCAGATCGTGCCGCAGTGCGCCCCGCCGTCGGAAAGACCGTAGAGAGTGTGGCTGGCCGTCATCATGCCGAAGGTGTCCTCAAGGTTGCCCCGGGCGTAGTTGATCAATGGCATGTAGATCAGCCGGCGGCCGCCGTTCTCCAGGAAGACGTCATAGGCGTACTCGGCCACGGGGCGTCCGGCCCGCGCCGCTTCCGCGGCCAGCGACATGTCGGGGGTGGGTTCATAGTCCACCGGATCGCTCATCCGGAACATCCGGGAGAATCCGTGGGCGAGGATTTCGGCGAAACCCGTCCGGTGGGCGCCGCCATGCTCGAGCAGGATCTGGGCGCGGATCTGCGGATCGGCGAGTTGCGCCAGACGCTCGTCGATGCCGCCGGCTGCGGCGATCCGTCGGTAGGTCGCGGTGAGCAGGAACGGGTTCGAGGTCGTCTCGAAGCTCAGGATCGCTCCGATCGGCCTCGGCGCCACCTGGGCGCTGACATTAAGGCCCTCGGCGTTCATCTCCGCGATCTCACCGAAGATGTGCCGCCAGCGGTCGGGCGCCTCGTCCGTCTGCTGGACGGTGAACGACAGCCGCCGCCCTGTCGTCGCCGCAAGCCGGCGGATCAGGGACAGTTCGGCCTGGGCGAACTCGTCGTCAGCCGTCAGATAGGCGTCGGAGATCAGCTGGATGACGCCTTTTCCCGCCCGCCGCAGGGCGGCGGTGATGCCGCACAGTTCAGCGTTCGAGGCGGTGAGCGTACCGATGTTGGCGCCGCCTCGCGCGCGGTGAACGTAGGTCCGTGAGGTGGAGAACCCCAGGGCGCCCGCCTCCAGCGCTTCGAACGTCAGGCGTTCCATCTCGGCGATTTCGCCTTCATTCGGTGTTTCGGTATGGTTGGCTCCACGCTCTCCCATCACATAGGCGCGCAACGCCGCGTGGGGCATATGGGCGCCCAGGTCGAGGGCGTAGCGGCGGCGGCCCAGGGCGTTGAGATAGTCAGGAAAGCTCTCCCAGTCCCAGGTCAGCCCCTCGGCCAGGGCCGTTCCGGGAATGTCCTCCACGCCTTCCAGCAGGGCGATCAGGAAGTCGTGCTTGTCGGCGCGTGCCGGCGCGAAGCCGACGCCGCAGTTGCCCATGGCGGCCGAGGTCACCCCGTTGATCGACGACGGGGCCAGGAGCGCGTCCCACGACACCTGACCATCATAGTGGGTGTGAATGTCGACGAATCCCGGAGTGACGATGGCTCCATCGGCGTCAATGACCCGCCTGGCCGCGCCGCTGACCTGGCCCACCTCGGCGATGACGCCGTCGATGATCGCCACGTCGCCGCGGAACCGCGGGGCGCCCGTTCCGTCGACGATGGTTCCATTCCGAATGACCGTATCGAACATCTTCGCTCTTCCTATTCCGCGGCCATCGGCGCGGGCGCCGGCTGACGCCCCCTGACCAGCTTGCCCGGCAGGTCGCCGGTTGCGACGCCGTCACGGTAGATCACGCGCCCCGACTTGATCGTCGCCACATAGCCCTGAGCGTGCTGCATCAACCGGCGGGCGCCGGTCGGCAGATCGTAGACCATGTGCGGCGCCTTCAGCTGCAGACGGTCGAAGTCGATGACGTTGACGTCGCCGAGATAACCCGGGCGCAGCAGGCCACGGTCGAACAGACCAATGGCCTCGGCCGTATCGCGGGTTTGGGAGCGGATGACCTGCGCCAGATCCAGACGGGGCCCCCGGGTGCGATCGCGACACCAGTGGGTCAGCATGGTGGTGGGCAGGCTGACATCGCAGATGGCGCCCACATGGGCGCCGCCGTCGGAGAGTCCGCTGAGCGTGTTGGGATTTTCCAGCATCGCGCGGACGTTCTCCAGACTGCCCTCAAGGTAGTTGTGCAGCGGGAAGAAGATGAAGGCCCGGCCGTCATCGCCCAGCATCGCATCGTAGACCAGTTCATCCGGGTTCAGGCCCCATTGGCGGGCCTTCGCGCCGAGGCTGTCGGCTGGATCCGGCTCGTAGTTGGGGGGATCGCCGAGGATGAACATCTTGTGGTGGGCGCCAGCCAGGGCGTTGATAAACGGGTGTCCCTTCATGGGGGCTTCGGCGATCAGGCGCGCCCGGAAATCCGGCGCCCGCATTGCCGCCACCTTCTCGGCCAGGGGCAGGTAGCGGATGGCCTGATAGGCGGGACGGGTGATGAAGGGGTGCACGGAGCCCTGGAGGCCGAGCATAAGGCCGACCGGCCGGCCAGCAACCTGGGCCTTGATGTTCACACCGCTGTCGACAGCGGTATCGAGTCTGCCCATCAACTCGCGCCAACGATCGGGCGCCACGTCGGCCTGGACGAGGCTGAAGCTGAGCATCTGGCCCGCGGAGTCGGAGAGTTCGCACATCAGGGCGAACTCCTCGTCGATCGAGGCGAAATCGGAAGCCACCTGGATGACCCCGGACCCCGCCTCGCGCAGCCCGCGGGCGATACCCAGCATCTCCTCCCGCGCAGCCCCCAGCGTGGGCGTCAGGTCGCCATCCGCCGTTCGATGCACAAGGGTCCGCGTCGTGGAAAAACCCAGTGCGCCGGCTCGCACGCCATCCCGCACCAGATCGCCCATTCGGGCGATCTCCTCCGCGGTCGCCGGCTCCCGCCGGGCTCCGCGGTCACCCATGACATAGACTCGCACGGCTCCGTGAGGGACCTGGGCGGCCACGTCGATATCCCGGGGCAGCGCGTCCACAGCGTCAAGATATTCGCTGAAGCTCTCCCAGTTCCACTTCAGCCCCTCATGAAGCGCCGCGCCGGGGATGTCCTCGACCCCCTCCATCAGGCGGATGAGCGTATCGTGATCCGTCGGCCGCGCCGGCGCGAATCCAACCCCGCAGTTTCCCGCCAGGACCGTTGTCGCGCCCAGGGTCGATGACGGCGTCATTCGCTCGTCCCACGTCATCTGCCCGTCATAATGGGTGTGGATGTCGACCCACCCCGGGGTCACCATCAGGCCGCAGGCGTCGATCTCCTCACGGCCCGTCCAGGACCCGTCGCCGACCGCCACGATGAGGCCGCCGTCGATCGCGACATCGGCGATGCGGGGCGCTTCGCCGGTTCCATCGAAGACTGTTCCGCCGCGAATGACCAGATCGACTGTTGTCACGTGCCGTTTCCCCCGGAAACCGTTTCTGAGAGCGAAGGATAGGGCGCCCGCGCGGCGATCGAAACGTTTTTCGGGCAAACGACCGGTTTCGGCTGGCCGACACACCTCGGCCGGAGTCCCCGCCCATGCCTTCCGACAAGCGCCCCGGTCCCCCGGTCGACCCCGGCGGCGCGGTTTATGGTTGACCGGCGTCCCACTGGCGACCCAAACCAAGGGCGCGCCCTGCGCCCTTTTCGACTGAGGATGCCCCTTGGCCAGATCCGTTCCCGCCTCCCGCGCCCGCAAGGCGACTCTGTCGCTCCCGGGCGCATTGGGGATCGGGCAGATTCACGCCTGCCTGACCGCCTTTATTGCGCCAACTGTTCTGTTCTTCGCGTTCACCGGTTCGCTGCAGTTGTTCAGCCTGCATGAAGCCCATGCCGGCTATCGGCCGCCGTCGATTCTGGAGAAGTTGGCACGGCTCCACAAGGATCAGCGGTTCGCCCCGGCTCCGCGCCATCGCCCCTCGGCCTTGCAGACGCCCGTCGCCGGAGATGCCGGCGACTGGATCGCGCCCGCGGTGCAGCCCGCCCAGCGGTCTGGTGAGTCGTCTTCCCGCAGCGCTGTGGCGATCAGGTGGCTTTTCCTGCTCGCCGCGGTGGCCTTGATGCTGTCCACATTGCTTGGACTGTGGATGGCGCTGACCCAGAACCGTCAAAAGGGCCTGCTGCTCATGCTTTTCCTGGCCGGATACGCCGCACCCGTGGCGGCCTTGTGGCTCTGATCGGATGAGCCATGGCAGACGTTGAGGGCGCGCCCGGAAAGACGCGGGGACGTCCCGCAGGCTTCGGATTCATCTTCATCAGCGCCGTCACCAGCGCGATGTCGATCGGAATCATGGTGCCGATCCTTCCGAACCTTCTGCGCCAGTTCGTCGGCGGCGACACCGCCGCGGCGGTAGAGTGGAATGTGCTATTCGCCACCTGCGGCGGGATGATGAGCTTCTTTGCAGGTCCGGTGCTCGGCATGCTTGCCGATCGTTGGGGCCGGCGGCCAGTGCTGTTGGTGTCGCTTTGCGGTCTGGGAATGGACTTTCTGTTCATGGCCTTCGCGCCTGGGCTGGTATGGCTGTTTATCGGACGGCTGATCAGCGGGGCCACCTCGGGCGTCTTTTCGACGGCGAACGCCTATGTCGCCGACGTGACCGCGCCGGAGGACCGCGCCCGGGCCTTCGGGTGGATGGGCGCCGCCTTCAACGTGGGCTTTCTTGCCGGCCCCGCGCTTGGCGGCATGCTCGGACAGGTCAACCTGCGCCTGCCGTTCATGGCCGCGGCGGCCCTGACCCTCGCCAATGCGATCTACGGCGCGGTGATCCTGCCGGAATCCCTGCCGCCGGAGCGGCGGGCGGAACGCTTCGTGCTCGCCCGGGCAAATCCCCTCGGGTCTTTGCGGCTGCTGCGCTCCCATCCTGCGCTCGCAGACCTGGCCCGCATCTTCATGCTCAACCAGTTGGCCCAGATGGTCTGGCCGAGCGTATTCGTTCTCTACACCGGGTACCGCTACGGCTGGACGCCGGCCGTGGTGGGTGTGACCATGATGGCCGGCGGCGTCCTTGGGGTGACGGTTCAGAGCTTCGTGGTCGGACCGGTCATCCGACGGTATGGCGAACGCGGCGCGATGATGGGCGGCGCCGTCGCGGCGACCCTGGCTCTGGCCTGGTACGGTCTCGCGCCCACTGGCCTGGGCTACTGGATGGGGATGCCTATCAGCGCCCTGGGCGGACTGATGACCCCCGGGCTTCAGGGGCTGATGACACAGTGTGTCCGCTCGGACGAGCAGGGGCAATTGCAGGGCGCCAACCAGAGCATGGCCGGATTGTCGTCCGTGATCGGACCCAGCCTCTTCGGGCTGTCCTTTTCGTGGGCGGTTCGTCACCCCACGCTGCACCTGCCGGGTCTGCCGCTTCTCCTGTCGGCGGTGATCATGGCCGCCTGCGTGGCCCTCGGCGCGCGCGGGGCGCGGCGTTCAACGTCGCTCCAGCCTAGGTGAGGGAGCCGACGATCGAGGCGCGTTGGGACAGCTCGATCCAGTTGCCGTCCGGGTCGCGGACCATCGAGATGCGGGCGGTTACACCCAGGGTGACCGGCGCTACGGCCTCACGCCCGCCCGCGACGAGCACCCGCGCGTGTTCCTCGTCCACCTTGAACACCTGGAAGGTGATGTAGCGCCAGCCGCGGCCGGCCATCTGGGCGTCAACCGGAGCATCCCGGGCCTCGTCAAGAAGAATGAGGCTCTGGCCGGCGCGGAACGCGACTCCTGCGGCGTTGGTGGGTTCTTCGGGCAGACCCAGCGCGTCGCGGTAGAAAGCCCGGTGGGCCTCAAGGCTCCGCACGGCCATCCGGACGCCGATCTGGCTTACCCCGGCCATGCCGGGAGGGACAAGAACCAGTCTCGCGCCGTCGGGATCTGTGAGGCGGCGCTCGAGAGTCAGGCCCGGCCGCGCCACGATGAGTTCGCGATATCCGCTGGGCGGTGTGTCGGGAAGCAGGTCGGCGTGGTGATTGATCTTCAGGACCGAGCCATTGGCGTCATGGCGATGCTGATCCTGGCCGCGACGAATCTTAAGCAGGTGGTCAAACGGGATGCCGGCCTCGACCTGCCAGAACGACAGCACCGGTTCGAGGGCGTTGGTCGCGAGGCCCACGTCGATTCGAGGTTTGGCGAGGTCCATGGCTGCTGACGCCTTTCCTTTGTTGTCCGACGGCGTCATGTACGCTGCAAAGTCGAACTCAGCGAGGGACGATCAGGGTCATGAAAGCGGCAGTCTACTATGAGAACGGCGATCCGGGCGTGCTCAGTTATGAGGAGGTTCCGGACCCTAATTGCCACCCCAAGGGGGTCGTCATCCGGGTGGAAGCTGTCAGCATCGAGGGCGGGGACACCCTCAATCGATGGCGGGGGGCCCTGGTCACGCGCCCGCACGTCGTCGGCTACCAGGCGGCGGGCGAGATCGTTGAAGTGGGCGTTGAGGTCACCAACCTGCGGGTGGGCCAGAAGGTGGCCACGACCGGAGCCTTTGGATCTCACGCCGAGCTGAGGGCGGTGCCCGCCCGGACGGCCTGGCCGATCCCGGAGGGGTTTGACCCGAAACTGGCCTCGGTGATTCCCGTCGCCTTCGGGACCGCCGACGACTGTCTCTTCGAGTTCGGACGTCTGAAGGCGGGGGAGACCGTACTTGTGCAGGCAGGGGCCAGTGGCGTGGGGATCGCGGCTATCCAGCTAGCCAAACGGGCCGGCGCGCGCGTCCTGGCCACGGCCTCAAGCGACGAGCGACTGGAGCGGCTGAAAACCTACGGCCTTGACGAGGGTATCAACTACAGGACCAGCGACGTGGTCGAAAGCGTCATGCGCCTGACGAACAGGAAAGGCGTCGATCTGGTCGTGGACTCGGTGGGAGGGTCGACCCTCCAGGGTTCCATCTTGTCGCTGGCCTATCGCGGTCGCGTATCCATGGTGGGCGCGGCGGGTCGGGAGCCGATGACAGTCGACGTTTCGTCGATGATGGGCGGCAACAGGTCTCTCTCCGGCGTGTTCCTCGGGGCGGAAATCACCACCGACCGGGTTCACAACAACATCCAGCGATTGATCGACGAGGCGGCGCGCGGCGAATTCGAAGTGGTGATCGACAGAACGTTCCCGCTCTCGCAGGCTGCCGAGGCTCACGCCTATATCGAAAGTCGGCAGGCTGTCGGGCGGGTGCTGCTGATCCCCTGATCCCGAGGAAGATTTCAGCACCTGTCTCCGGCCGCGTTCTTGCAGCCGGAGACAGCAGGTCTTTGCGCCCGATCAGACCTTCAGGGGCTTGCGTCCGCCGCCGCGCGACGCGGCTCCGCCCTTGCGGCCAGCGTTGGCCGCCAGATCGCGGTTCTGGGCGAAGCTGCGCTTGTCATCCGGAACGCTGGCTCCGCCGCGACGGGCGATCTCGCGGCGGCGTTCCGGATCCATCGCCGCGAATCCGCGCCGGCTCGGACGTGGTGTGTCATCGATGGGCATGGTCATCAGCGGGCTCCCGGGCTTCTGGTCAGGACCAGCGACCTGCCGTTTGGCCGCGTGATCGGTAGGCGGGAGTTAATCTGCTCCAACGGCATTTATCAAGAAATTTCGTTAAAATTGGAATGATGTTGAGCGGCGGGCCGAACCAGCCTGTCAGGCGGGCACAACCTTCGCGACCGACAACGGCAAGGTCACCCGCGCGCTCAGACCGGGCCTAAGGTTCCGCAGCACCACATCGCCCCCATGACTGCGGGCGACCGCGCGCACAACCGCCAGTCCAAGGCCTATCCCGCCGGTCTCCCGGCTCCTCGAGACCTCGAGCCGGAAAAAGGGCTCGAACACCCTTTCGATGTCCGGCTCTGGTATGCCCGGCCCCCGGTCATCGATCTCGATCACCGCCATGCCGCCGGACCTGTAGACACGGGCCCGGGCCGAAAGACCGTACTTCAACGCGTTGTCGACAAGGTTGACCACCAGTCGTTTGAGAGCCAGCGGATCGCCGTCCACAACCACCCGGTCTGACTGTTCGACGGTGGCGTCAGCCCCGGTGAGGGTCGCCTCATCGATCACGGTCTCGACCAGAGAGGCCAATTCCAGCTTGCTGCGGGCCCTGGGGCGAGCGGCGTCCTGGACGAAGCCGAGAGTGGAGGAGATCATCGCCTCCATCTGGTCAACATCGGCCTCCAGCGCCGAGCGCAGCGGTTCAGGCGCGCTTTCGAAACGGAACCTCAGCCGGGTAAGGGGGGTGCGCAGATCATGGGCTATGGCGCCCATCATGCTCGTGCGGTCTTCCACATACCGGCGCAGGCGACCTTGCATCTGGTTGAAGGCCCGCGCGGCGGCCGCGACCTCTGCCGAGCCTTCTAGTTGAAGCGGCGGGGCGCCGGGATCGCGGCCCAGGCGTTCGGCGCCCGCCGCGAGGGCGGCGATTGGCGCCGCGAGGCGGCGCGAAAAGGCCCACGCGAGCGGGGAGACCGCCAACCCGGCCAGGGCTGTCACCAGCAGCAGGCGTTTCTGCCACGGATCGAACCCGAACTCGCGCCGGGGTTCGATCACCAGCCACCGGCCGTCATCCTGCCGGATGCTGACCGTGAACCGGCCGAAGAGCAGAGGCTCGGGGCCGGCCAGCTCCGCGACCTCACGTTTGGACCGTCGCTGACCGTTGAAGGCGACGATGCGAGGGCCATGCTGATCGATGACAATCCGATCTGCGCCGATCCGGAGCGCCCGGGCGAGCGCATCGCGGAACATCAGCCGGTGACGCCCGACCGTCTCGGGCTCAGGCGGCGACTGGGCCCGGCGTGAGGTCAACACCACGCCGCCAGGCTTGCGAACCTGTTCGGCGCTGACGCGCGTGGCCTCGGCCACGTCCCCCACCGTGTAGATTTCTGGCGGCGGCGGCGGCAGGCTGAAGATCACGAGCACCGCGGCGGTCTGGGCGGCGAGAAGGGTTACGATGACCAGACCCAGAGTCTGGATAAACAGAGGCAGGGAAGGGGGCCGCCTCATGCGATCCGCGACACCCGGGGCGTGAAGATGTAGCCCTCGCTGCGCACGGTGCGGATCAGTTCGGCTGTTCCCCCGCTGTCCTCCAGCTTGCGCCGGAGTCGGCTGATCTGCACGTCGATAGCGCGATCGAAGGCGTCGGATTGTGGCCCCCGGGCGTATTCCAGCAACTGGTCCCGGGTCAGCACGCGCTGCGGCCGCTCGACGAAGGCCCGAAGCAGGGAAAACTCCCCGCTGGACAGATTGACAACCACGCCCTGCGGCGAGCGCAATTCATGACGTACGAGGTCGAGGCGCCAGCCGGCGAATTCGCAGGCCGCCCCCAGCGCCTCCTCGCCCGCCCTGGGCTCACGACGCCGCCTCATGACCGCTCGCACCCGGGCCAGAAGCTCGCGGGGATTGCAGGGCTTGGCCAGATAGTCGTCCGCGCCCAGTTCAAGCCCGACAATTCGGTCGGTTTCCTCACCCATGGCGCTGAGCATGATCACGGCCGGACCGTCGGGTCTGGTCAGCCGGCGGCAGATGCTCAGGCCGTCCTCGCCCGGCAGCATGAGGTCGAGAACAACCAGATCCGGGCGGCGGCGGACGATCGCCCGCTCCATTTCGCGACCGTCGCCGGCCGTCTCGACCGTAAACCCATGTTGCGCCAGGAATTCCGAAATCAGGTCACGGATGCCAGGATCGTCGTCGACAACCAGAATATGTTCCCGGGGTTGGTCTTGTTCCATGGCCTCGGTCAGCGTGTTCGACATGGCTGGGGGATAGGGGCTCCCCCGGACAGTTGAATGTCATCCTTGAAACAGCGCCGCAACAGCGTCCGGGGCGGGACAGTCTGTCGCCCGCGGTCCATCACGGCCCCGGGGTCAAGGCGAGCGCTTCGTCAGAGACGAACGGATTGCTTCTGCGCTCCGCGCCGAACGTCGACAGCCTCTCGTGCCCCGGAACGAAGGTGACATCGTCACCGAGGGGCCAGAGCTTACCCGTGATCGAGGCGATGAGCTCGGCGTGGCTGCCTCCCGGGAAATCGGTCCGGCCAATCGAGCCGGCGAACAGCACGTCGCCGACCTGGGCGAAACGGGCCTGGCGGTGAAAGAAGATCACATGTCCGGGCGTGTGTCCGGGGCAGTGATAGACCTCAAGCTCCGTCTCGCCCAGCGAGACCCTGTCGCCATCAGCGAGCCAGCGGTCGGGCGTAAAGCTCCTCGCATCGCTCATCCCCCACCGGGCGCCGCTTCTGGCGATATCGTCAATCAGGGCCTGATCGGCCGGATGGGGCCCCTCAATCGGAACGCCGCAGGCGGCCTGGAGCGCGGCCGCGCCGCCCGCATGGTCAAGATGTCCGTGCGTGATCAGAACCTTCTCTAGGATCAAGCCGTGTTGGCGAACCACGTCAAGCAGGCGGGTCACGTCGCCGCCGGGATCGATGATGGCCGCCCGCAGGCTGCGCGTGCACCAGACGATGGTGCAGTTCTGGCGCAGCGGGGTGACAGGCACGACCAGCGCCTTGATTGGCGGTTCCTGGCGCGGGGCGTTGTCCATCGTCGGTTTCTCCGTCAAGCCAAGCGTCTTTAGAGCGCCAACCGCCCCCGCGAAAGACACCCGCGCCAAACCCCTGACTTTGGCGCCCCGCTCGGCTAGGGTGCGGCGCAACGACGAAGGCGACGAGGGAGAGAGAGCACGATGGGCCGGACCGTAGACACGCTGGTGGTGACAGCGATCCTGGCGATAGGACTCGGTTCAGTCGGGACCTCGCGAGCGGCTCAGGCCATTCCGGGCTACATCGCAGCGGCCGTGGCCGATCCCAGCCGGCCAGCGGCCGATCTGGCGGCGGACGAGGCCCGTAAACCCGCCGAGACCCTGGCCTTCGTGGGCGTCAGGCCGGGTCAGGTCATTGTCGACTTCTTCCCGGGCGGGGGCTACTTCAGCCGCCTCTTCGCCGATGCCGTTGGCGCGAAAGGAAAGATCTACGCCTTCACCCCGTCCGAACTCGGGGCGATCATGAAAAAGCCCTTGCCTGCGAACGGCTCGATGCCCGATCCCGCGCGGCCCAACATCGTCGCCCTTGTGGCGCCCGTGGACCAGTTCGCGGCCCCTGAGCCGGTGGATGTGGTCTTTACCGCCCAGAACTATCACGACCTGCACGATCCCTTCATGGGGCCGGCCGACCTTTCAAAGTTCAACGCCGCCGTGTTCAAGGCCCTCAAGCGGGGAGGTGTCTATGCGATTCTCGACCACTCGGCGCCGGACGGGTCCGGGCTGGCAGCGACCAACAGCACCCATCGAATTGACGCGGCCGTGGTCCGCGGTGAGGTGACGGCCGCCGGCTTCGTGTTCGTCGGCGAAAGCGGGATCCTCCGCAATCCGGCGGACGACCGCAGCAAGCTGGTCTTCGACCCGTCGATCCGTCATCACACCGACCAGTTCTTCTACGTTTTCCGCAAACCTTGAGGTTTCTCGCATGACGACGACCGCCTTCATCGGCCTGGGCAACATGGGAGCCGGGATGGCCGCGAACCTGGCCAAGGCCGGCCGCGATGTTCTGGCCTTCGATCTTTCCGAGGCCGCGCTTGACCGGGCGCGGGCCGCGGAATGCCGGGTGGCCAATTCGGCGAGCGAGGCTGCGGGGCAGGCGGATGTGGTGATCACCATGCTTCCGGCCGGCGCCCACGTTCGCAAGGTGTGGATCGAATCGATCATCCCGCATGCCCCTGCCGGCGCCCTGCTGATTGACTGTTCCACCATCGACGTTGAAAGCGCCCGGGCGGTCTGCGCCGCGGCGGAGACAGCCGGACTGGCCTCGGCTGACGCGCCGGTGTCCGGAGGCATCATGGCGGCCGAAGCCGGTACGCTGGCGTTCATGGTCGGCTGCGCGGACGACCGTTTCGAGACGGTGGAGGCCGTGCTGAAGCCAATGGCCCGGGCGGTGATTCACGCCGGAGCGGCGGGCGCCGGACAGGCCGCCAAGATCTGCAACAACATGCTGCTGGGCATCTCCATGCTCGGCGTCTGCGAGTCCTTCGCCCTGGCGGAAAAACTCGGCCTGGATCCCGTGCGCTTTTTCGACATCGCGTCGAAGTCGTCGGGACAATGCTGGTCGCTGACCAGCTACAGCCCCTGGCCCGGTCCCGTCCCGTCGGCCCCGTCAAATCGTGGCTACGAGGGCGGTTTTTTGACTTCGCTCATGTCGAAGGACCTCAAACTCGCGCAAGAAGCGGCGGCCAAGGCAGGAGCGGCGACCCCGATGGGCGCACAGGCTCAGGCGCTCTACGCGCTGTTCGAGGCGCAGGGGTATGGCCAGAAGGATTTTTCAGCCGTATTGCAACTTATGAGGGGCAGGCTGGCGGACCTTTGAGGGCCCCGGAATCGACCTCGATGCAGTGGAGTGGGTGAGAGGTGATGGACTACAAGACCGCCTTCAGAAACGCCGTGGAGCAGGTCCAGGGGGAGGGCCGTTATCGGGTCTTCGCCGACCTGAAGCGTCATCGCGGCAGCTTTCCCTACGCCACCTGGACGCCGCCGGAAGGGGCGCCCCGCGATGTCGTGGTCTGGTGCTCGAATGACTATCTGGGTCAGGGGCAGAATCCCGAGATTCTTGAGGCGATGCATCGCGCCATCGACGAGGCCGGGGCCGGTTCGGGGGGGACGCGGAACATCTCCGGCACCACCTGCTATCACGTCGAACTGGAGCGCGAACTGGCCGATTTGCACGGCAAAGAGGCGGCGTTGCTGTTCACTTCCGGCTATGTGTCGAACGAGACATCGCTCGCCACGCTGCAGAAGATCCTTCCCGGACTGATCATCTTCTCCGACGAACTCAACCACGCCTCGATGATCGCCGGTATTCGCAATGGCGGCGGCCCCCGCAAGATCTTCCGCCACAACGACCTTCAGCACCTTGAGGCGCTGCTGGCCGAAGCCCCGACCGATGCGCCCAAACTGGTGGCCTTCGAGAGCGTCTATTCGATGGACGGCGACATCTCGGACATCCGGGCCACCGCCGCGCTGGCCAAGCGCTACGGCGCCCTGACCTACCTCGACGAGGTTCATGCTGTCGGCCTCTACGGCGAGCGTGGCGGCGGTGTCTCGGAACGGGATGGCGTGGCGGACCAGATCGACATTATAGAGGGCACCCTGGGAAAAGCGTTTGGCGTCATGGGGGGCTACATTGCCGCCGACTCAGACTTGGTGGACGCCATCCGCTCCTTCGCCAGCGGCTTCATTTTCACCACCTCACTTCCGCCGGCGCTGACGGCGGGCGCTGTCGCCAGCATCCGCTGGCTTAAGACACACAATGAAGTCCGCGTCCGCCATCAGGAGCGAGCGGCGACTCTCAAGCGCCGGCTGCGCGCGGCCGGACTGCCGGTCATGCCGTCGGTGAGCCATATCGTGCCGGTGCTGGTGGGGGACCCTGTTCACTGCAAGATGGTCTCGGACATGCTGCTGTCGGATCACGGCGTCTATGTTCAGCCGATCAACTATCCGACGGTGCCGAGAGGGACGGAGCGGCTGCGCTTCACGCCGACCCCGTTCCATACCGACGCGATGATGGACGAGCTGGTCAGCGCCCTCGAGCGACTCTGGGCGCATTGCAACATCAAGCGCATGGGCGGCTACGCAGCCTGAAGGTCCGGGCGCGCCCCCCGGCTCGCCTTCGGCTGAATTGGAAGCGTTACAAATGACCCGGGGCGATTCCGCCTTGGGTCATTTTGCCTCGGGGGCTATGAAGGCCTCCTCTTTCGCCGAGACACGGGGATTCCAGCCTTGAGCCTGCCTGCAGGGGCGTCGACAGACGCCGCCGACACCTTTTTCAGCGCCTCCTTGAGCCTGGCGGACTCCGGGGTCTCAGCGGCGGTGGGCCGCGAGTTGCGTCGCCAGCGCGACCAGATCGAGCTCATCGCGTCCGAGAATATCGTCTCGCGCGCGGTGCTCGAGGCCCAGGGTTCGGTGCTGACCAACAAGTATGCGGAAGGCTACCCAGGGCGGCGGTACTATGGCGGCTGCGAGTTCGTCGACGAGGTCGAAGTTCTGGCCATCGAGCGGGCCAAGGCGCTGTTCGGCGCGGCCTGGGCGAATGTGCAGCCCCATTCGGGATCTCAGGCCAATCAGGCGGTCTTCATGGCGCTGATGAAGCCGGGTGACACCTTCATGGGTATGGATCTTGCCGCGGGCGGGCACCTGACGCACGGCAAGTCGGTCAACCAGTCTGGCAAATGGTTCCACCCGGTGCCTTACACGGTTCGCACCCAAGACAATCTGATCGACTACGACGCCCTGGCGGAGACCGCCCTGTCGTGTCGCCCCAAGGTGATTATCGCCGGCGGGTCGGCCTACAGCCGCACCATCGACTTCGCCCGGTTCCGGTCCGTGGCCGACAGCGTTGGCGCCCGACTGATGGTCGACATGGCGCACTTCGCCGGTCTGGTGGCGGCCGGTGTCTTTCCGAGTCCGGTTCCCTTTGCCGATGTGGTGACCACAACCACCCACAAGACGCTACGCGGGCCCCGGGGCGGACTCATCCTCTCGAATGACCTGAAGCTGGCCAAGAAACTGGACTCAGCGGTCTTCCCCGGCCTGCAGGGCGGCCCGCTCATGCACGTCGTCGCCGCCAAGGCGGTCGCCTTTGGCGAGGCGCTGTCGCCCGACTTCAAGATCTACGCCGCAAGGGTTATCGCCAACGCCCGGGCGCTCGCCGACACCTTGGCCGCGGCCGGGCTGGCGATCGTGTCGGGCGGCACCGACAGCCACCTCATGCTCGTCGATCTGCGTCCGAAAGGCGTGTCCGGAAAGGCGGCCGAGGCCAGCCTCGAACGGGCGTTCATCACCTGCAACAAGAACGGCATTCCCTTCGATCCCGCACCGCCTGCGGTGACCTCCGGCGTCCGGCTCGGCACGCCGGCCGGCACGACCCGCGGCTTCGGCGAAAGCGAATTCCGGCAGATCGGTCGCCTGATCGCCGAAGTGGTTGATGGCCTGGCGGTGAACGGCGAGGACGGCAACGGCGTGGTGGAAGAGAGGGTCCGTCGTCAGGTTCTGGACCTGACGGCCCGATTCCCCATCTACGCATGACCCGTCCGCCTCTGCCCGGGAAGGGGTGAAACCGTGCGTTGTCCATTCTGCGGCGAGCTCGAAAGTCAGGTGAAGGACAGCCGCCCCTCCGAGGACGGCGCGGCGATCCGTCGTCGTCGTCTGTGTCCCGAATGCGGGGGGCGATTCACCACTTTCGAGCGCGTGCAGCTACGGGAACTGACCATTCTCAAGCGGTCGGGACGTCGGGCCCCCTTCGACCGTGAGAAACTCGTCCGGTCCATTTCCATCGCCACCCGCAAACGGCCGGTCGATCCCGAACGTATCGAACGTATGGTCAACGCGATCGTCCGGCAGCTCGAAAGCCTGGGAGAAACGGAACTGGCGTCAAACGTGGTCGGCGAGATGGTGATGAAGGCGCTCAAGGCGCTCGATGACGTCGCCTACGTCCGCTACGCGTCCGTCTATCGGGATTTCCGCCAGACGGAGGATTTCGCCCGGTTCCTCAACGATGAGGGACTGAACGAGGACGCTGGGGACGACGCGACCGCCCCGGCTCCCGGCGCGGAGACGACATCGTGAACGCGCCCCGTCAGGCGCGTTCGGTGGCCAGACTCGCCGCGGTGCAGGCGCTCTACCAGATGGAGGTCTCCGGCGCCGGCGCCGAAGCGGTTGTCCGCGAGTTCCGTGACCATCGGTTCGACGCCGATCTCGAAGGCGAGACCCTGGCCCGGGCGGACGAGCCTTTCTTCGGCGACCTGGTTCGCGGCGTCGTCGCCGCGCAGAAGGAGATCGACGAGGCGATCACCCGACGACTTGCCGCCGGCTGGAAGCTGGATCGTATCGATGCGACGGCGCGCGCAATCCTGCGGTGCGCGGCGCTCGAACTGCGCCGCATGCAAGATATCCCGCACGAGGTGGTGATCAACGAGTACCTGGAGATCGCCAAATCGTTTTTCAGCGGGGCGGAGGCGGGGTTCATCAACGGTGTGCTCGACTCCATAGCGCGCGATGACCGAACCCCCTGACGAGTTCGCCTGGATCGACCGGCTCAGCCCGCTGACCCGGGGCGATTCACGCGCCCTCCGGCTGCTGGACGACGCCGCCGTCATCCCGGGCCGCCCGGGCCACGATCTGGTGGTGTCAAAGGACGCCATGGTTGAAGGCGTGCATTTCCCCGAGGGCGCATCGCCCGACCTGGTGGCGAGACGGTTGCTCCGCACCAACCTGTCCGACCTCGCCGCCAAGGCGGCCGAGCCCTTCGGCTACTTCCTGATGACGGCCTGGCCCTCCGACCGAACCTGGGCGGATCGCGAGGCCTTCATTCGCGGACTGGCCGAGGATGGCGAGGCGTTCGGCGTCAGTCTCCTCGGCGGAGACACCGTACGCACGCCGGGGCCGTTGACGCTCAGCGCCACGGTTCTGGGCTGGACGCCCAGCGGGCGCGCGGTTCTGCGGTCCGGGGCCCGACCGGGGCACGCGGCCGTTGTCTGCGGTCCGATCGGCGACGGGCGACTCGGCCTTCTGGCCTCGAAGGGTGAAATCAGCGACGCCGATGGCAGCCTTGCCGCCCACTACTATACGCCGCGACCTCTGCTGTGCCTGCGACCTTTGCTCCAAGGTCTCGCCCGGGCGGCGGCGGACGTTTCGGACGGCCTGCTGGCCGACAGCGGCGCGATCGCCCGCGCCAGCGGCGTCGGCGTGTCTCTGGACCTGGGCCGCCTGCCGTTGTCGGCAGGCGGGGCCGCCTGGCTCTCGGCCCAGCCGGATCCGGCCTCGTCGCGGCTCGCGCTGGCCACCGGCGGAGATGACTATGCCGTCGTCTGCGCCATCGAGGCCGCCGAGGTCGCCACGTTCGTCAAAGGGGCGGCGGCACTTGGGGTTTCAGCCGTGGCCATCGGTGTTTTCGAGGATGCGCCAGGCGTTCGGGCCGCCTTTGAAGGGCTCCCCTTGGCCCTCACGGAGCTCGGCTGGCGGCACTAGACGAGCCAGCGCTGGCTTCGTCCGCCCGACGACCGGCAGTCCCCGCTTGCTTTGACAGGTGCGTTTTGGCAGTTAGCGCGCGACGGGCAGGCGTCGGACGGACGTTCGCCCCTTACCCGCAAGGGAACAGAGCCGTCATACCGGCGCCGATGTGGCGATCCAGGATTGGCGCGCAAGAAGAAGACAAGGGGAGTCCTTTACATGGATTTGGTGCTGACGCTGGTCATAGGGGCCGGCCTTCTGGCCGTTCTCTATGGCGTCGTGCAGACCTTGGTCCTGCTCCGCGCTTCCGCGGGCAACGCCAAGATGCAGGAGATCGCCGCGGCTATCCAGGAGGGGGCGCAGGCCTATCTGCGCCGCCAGTACACGACGATCGGGATCGTGGGCGCGGTCATCCTCGTAGGAATCTACTTTCTGATCGGCTGGACAGAGGCGGTCGGTTTCCTCATCGGCGCGGTGCTCTCCGGGCTCGCCGGGTTCGCCGGGATGCTGATCTCTGTCCGCGCCAACGTCCGCACCGCCCAGGCGGCTTCGGAAAGCCTGGCCAAGGGCCTTTCCCTGGCGTTCCGTTCCGGCGCGGTGACCGGCATGCTGGTCGCCGGCTTCGCCCTGCTGGGCGTGGCGGGCTATTATGGCGTGCTCACCACCGTCCTCGGACTTGAGAACACCAGCCGCGAGGTGATCGACTCCCTGGTCGCCCTTGGCTTCGGCGCGTCGCTGATCTCGATCTTCGCCCGTCTCGGCGGCGGCATTTTCACCAAGGGTGCTGACGTCGGCGGCGATATGGTGGGCAAGGTCGAGGCCGGCATTCCCGAAGACGACCCCCGCAACGCGGCGACCATCGCCGATAACGTGGGCGACAACGTCGGCGACTGCGCCGGCATGGCCGCCGACCTGTTCGAAACCTACGCGGTCACCACGGTGGCCACGATGGTTCTGGCCGCCATCTTCTTCAGCGGCGACAAGACCGTTGCCGCCTCGATGATGATGTTGCCGCTGGCCATCTGCGGCGTGTGCATCATCACCTCCATCATCGGCGCCTTCGCCGTGCGCCTCGGCAAGAGTCAGAACATCATGGGCGCCCTCTATCAGGGCCTCATCGTCACCGGCGCCCTGTCCATTCCGGCTGTCTGGTTCGTCATCCAGAAACTGGTGCCTGCGGTCGGCGTTCACGTCGGCGAGCGGTTGGTCAGCGTCAATGAGTTGTTCTACTGTGGTCTCGTCGGTCTCGCCGTCACCGGCCTGATCGTATTGATCACGGAATATTACACCGGCACCGGCTTCCGTCCGGTGAAGTCGATCGCCAAGGCGTCGGTCTCGGGTCACGGAACCAACGTGATCCAGGGTCTTGCGATGTCGCTTGAAGCGACGGCCGCACCGGCCATCGTGATCATCGTCGGGATCGTGATGACCTACCAGTTCGCCGGACTGTTCGGGATCGCCATCGCCACCACGACCATGCTGTCGCTCGCCGGCTTCATCGTTGCCCTGGACGCCTTCGGGCCGGTCACGGACAACGCCGGCGGCATTGCCGAAATGGCCGGTCTGCCCAGCGAAGTGCGGGTCTCCACCGACGCCCTCGACGCCGTGGGCAACACCACCAAGGCGGTTACCAAGGGGTACGCCATCGGTTCGGCTGGTCTGGGGGCGCTCGTTCTGTTCGCCGCCTATACGCAGGATCTGAAGTTCTTCTCCGCCAATTCGGACAAGTTCCCCTTCTTCACCGGCATGGGCAGTGTCGCCTTCGACCTGTCCAACCCCTACGTCGTCGTGGGTCTGCTGTTCGGCGGTCTGCTGCCGTTCCTGTTCGGCGGCATGTCGATGACAGCCGTGGGTCGCGCGGCCGAGGCGGTGGTGGCGGAAGTCCGCCGTCAGTTCCGCGAAAACCCCGGGATCATGACCTATGACGTCAAACCGGAGTACGGACGCGCGGTGGACATCCTCACCAAGGCGGCCATCCGTGAGATGATCGTGCCGTCGCTGCTGCCCGTGGCCTCGCCGATCGTGCTGTTCTTCGCCATCCAGGCCATCGCCGGCAAGTCCGACGCCTTCTCGGCCCTCGGCGCGATGCTCATGGGGGTGATCGTTACAGGCCTGTTCGTCGCCATCTCGATGACCTCGGGCGGCGGCGCCTGGGACAACGCCAAGAAGCTGATCGAAGAGGGTCACCACGGCGGCAAGGGTTCAGAGGCCCACAAGGCGGCCGTTACCGGCGACACCGTCGGCGACCCCTACAAAGACACCGCCGGCCCGGCGGTGAACCCGATGATCAAGATCACCAACATCGTGGCGCTCCTGCTCCTGGCGGTGCTCTCCCACCTGGCGGCCTGATCCGGCCCGGCCCGGGGCGGCGACGCTCCGGGCCGGCCGTTAAGACCGTCGTTGCCCAGATAAAAGCGCCCGCCGGAGAATTCCGGCGGGCGCTTTTCATGTTGCGGTGAGAAAAGACCGCCTGAAGGGTTGAGGAATACCCAAAGCCCGCCCAGCGACCACTGGAAAGCGCTCGCGTGCCCGAGACCTGTGGCGAGCCACATGGCCTGACATGATGCTCTACGGCCCCTGGCGACCGTGGGAGTTCGGATTGACTTCCTGCTGCGGCAGAGCTCCGGCGGCGCTGATGCTGCCGAGCAACTGTTCAAGCACGCTCATTTCCCGTCCGCGGGTAGGGGTCTCGCGGCTGTTGTAGGCGACGATCCGCCCATCTTTCAGCGTGTAGGTGTTCACCGCCACAACCTGGTCGTCCGACTTCCGGAAGGCGATCGCCACGACGTCACGCTTGCTCACCCGGGGGTGGTAGAAAGCCGTGCGGCTGGCGACCTGGGAGATGTAGAACCATGTGTCCTTGTCAAAGGTCGATACGGCTGTGGGAGAGCCCAGCCTGGCCAGAACCGTCGATCGGGTGTCCTCGCCGACCTTGACGTCGGAAGGCGCATGGTCGACGGCCTGAAAGCCCTGGAAGCTGTTCACAGGCGTGCAGGCCGTCGCGCCAAGCAGGCTGAGAACGAGGGCGGCGGTGGCGGCCTTGCGCAACATGGACTGTTCAACTCGCTCTGGTAGCCTCGGACCGCTTTGACCTAGGGCCGAAGGCCGCTTAATTCAATGACCATGATGGAACGCCACGCGCGCGGCGAAAACGAGGCTGACCACCGATGTTCTCCCAATTGCTGGCCAAATCACCGCACAAGCGCGCCGCGGAGCGCCTGTACGCTGCGGCGGCGTCACAGGCCCGCACCGAGGCGCTGTACAGCACCCTGGGCGCGCCCGACACCGTCGATGGTCGTTTCGAACTCCTCACCCTTCACGTCATCCTCCTCGTCGATCGACTCAAGTCTGACCCGGGCCCGGTTGCCCTCGTGAGACAGGCGCTGTTCGACTGCTACGTGAGCAATCTGGACGGGGCCTTGCGCGAGATGGGTGTCGGTGATCTCGCCGTGGGCAAGCGCATGCGCAAACTGGGCGAGGCGTTCTATGGACGCGCCCGGGCCTGCGACGTCGCTTTTCAGGCTCTTCCCGACACGGCGGCTCTGGAGGATCTGGTGGCCCGCACGGTGCTGCTGAACTCTGATGCGCCCAGGCCCGCGGGTCTCACCGCCTACATCGTGCGCTGCCGGGAGGCTCTGGCGACGATCCCCGCGGACGACATCATCGCCGGAGCAGTCCAATGGTCGCCCCCATGACCCCACGGCCTCATCCCTGGAACCGCGCTCTGACCTGGCCTGAGGTTCTGGGCGGGGAGCGCCGCATCCTGCTCTCCGCCGACGCCGACACTCGAACGGCGGTGGCCAAGTCGCTTGGGCTGGCGGACCTGGCCAGCCTCACCGCCCGAATCACGGTGACGCCGTGGCTTGATGGGATCGAAGTGACCGGCGAGGTCGAGGCGGCGGTCACCCAGACCTGCGGGATTTCGCTTGAGCCCTTCGATGCCGCTGTTGATGAGCCGCTGCGCCTGCGCATCGTGCCCCGCGACAGCCCCAACGCCCCACGCGCGGCCGAAGGCGAGGTGGTGATCGATCTTGACGCCGAGGACCCTCCAGACGAACTGGAAGGCGAGTCGATCGATCTGGCGGCTTACGTGGTCGAGGCGTTGGCTCTGGCGTTGGATCCGTTCCCTCGCAAGCCTGGCGCGGTGTTTTCGCCGCCTGAGTCGGTCGGCCCGAGCTCGCCCTTCGCCGTCCTCTCCAGGCTGAGCAAGACCGACGCCTCCGAGTGACGACGCCCCTCATACCTAAATCCCCCTGCGGTTCCCACCGGCTCTCCGAGATCGGATCGAGGGAACGCCCGGCCATCCCGCACGCCCCTTCGCAGAAACGCCGCTCGCGGGTTGCATCGATCGCGAGTGGCTGTATCGTCCGCCTGACCCGTTCCGGGGGAGGTCTCAAGGAGCAGAAACCCACGCCGTGCCAGACCCTTTGGTGATCTCAATCGACGCCATGGGGGGAGATCATGGCCCGTCGGTCGTCCTTCCGGGTGTGGAAAGGGCGATTCACACTCTCGGCGCCCACAGAGCGCGGTTTATTCTTCATGGCGATCCGGCCGTGATGGAACCTGTGCTAGCCTCGACCCCTCGGCTTGCCCAAACCTGCGAGTTGCGCGCCGCCCAGGGCGTCATCTCCATGGATGCGAAACCCGCTCACGCCATGCGGCGCGGCCGCGGAACATCGATGTGGAATGCCGTGGATTGCGTCCGCGCTGGCGAGGCAGGTGCGGCGGTGTCTGCGGGCAACACCGGCGCACTGATGGCCATTTCCCGGTTGCTGCTCAGGACCGCGGGCAACCTGGACAGGCCCGCCTTGGTGGCAAACTGGCCGACTCTTCACGGCGTGACGTCCGTGCTGGATGTCGGGGCGAACGTCGTCTGCGACGCTGAACGTCTGGTGCAGTTCGCTATCATGGGGGACGCCTATCACCGGGCGATCCACGGCACGCCGCGGCCGACAATCGGCATCCTCAACGTGGGCACCGAGACGGAAAAGGGCCACGACGACGTACGTCACGCCGATCGGCTGCTACGAAGTCTCGATCTCGGTCTCGACTACCGTGGCTTTGTCGAAGGCGATGACATCGCCAAGGGAGCCGTCGACGTGATTGTCACCGACGGCTTCACCGGAAACGTCGCCCTGAAGACGGCGGAGGGTCTGGCAAGGTTCTTTCGGGCGGAGTTGCGCCGGACGTTCTCCGAAAGTTGGATATCGCGGCTGGGCGCGCTCGTGGCCCGGGGCGCTTTGAAAGGCATGAGCGCTCGCCTGGATCCGAGCGCCATCAACGGAGGGCCGTTTCTCGGGCTCAACGGGGTGGTCGTGAAAAGCCATGGCGGCACGGACGCCACGGGCTTTGCCAATGCGATCCGGCTCGCGGCGAGCCTGGCGGACAGCAACTTCGTGACCGAGATCGCGAACAATCTCAATCGAACCGCGGTGTCGAGCTTCGAGCCCGCCAAAGAGAGAACAGTGGCGTGAGTTCAAGCGTGCGCAGCGTCGTGACCGGTGTGGGTGGTTTCCTCCCGGCTCACGTGGTGTCCAATGACGATATCGCTCAACTGGTCGAAACCAGCGATGAATGGATCGTCGAACGCACGGGCATTCGTTCGCGACGTCGGGCGGACGAGGGGCAGGCGACATCGGATCTGGCGGTCGCGGCCGCGCTCGAGGCGCTGACCAACGCCGGCCGGTCGCCGGCGGATGTGGACCTGATCATCATGGCCACGACAACTCCGGATCTGACGTTCCCTGCGACGGCCGCGATCGTCCAACGCAAGCTGGGCGCACCGCCCGGCATCGCATTCGATATTCAGGCGGTCTGCTCAGGTTTTGTCTACGCGATGGCGGTGGCGGACAATTTCATGGTTCGCGGCCTTTCCCGTTGCGCCCTTGTAATCGGCGCGGAGACCATGAGCCGGCTTCTCGACTGGACCGACCGCGGCACCTGCGTGCTTTTCGGGGACGGCGCCGGAGCGGTTGTCCTGGAACCGAGAGCCGGACAGGGAACGACCGCTGACCGGGGCATCCTGGGGTTTTCCCTGCGGGCCGACGGGGCCAAGCAGGATCTGCTCTATGTCGATGGCGGCCCATCGACGACCGGCACTGTGGGCAAACTGCGGATGCAGGGCAACCAGGTCTTCCGGCACGCGGTGGTGAACATCAGCGAGGCGGTCCTGGCCGCCGCGGAAACGGCCGGAGTGACGATGCCGGAGGTGGATTGGTTCATTCCGCATCAGGCCAATCAGCGCATTCTCGAGGGCGTGGCCAAGCGTCTCGGCATTGACGGCGAACGCGTCATCTCGACGGTCGCCGAGCACGCCAACACGTCGGCGGCCTCCATTCCTCTGGCCCTGGCGACCGCCATGGCCGATGGGCGGATCAAACCTGGCCAGTTGCTGCTTCTGGAGGCCATGGGCGGCGGCCTGACCTGGGGCGCGGTGGTGCTGCGACTTTAGGTCCCAATCGGAGCCATGCGCTGCGCGTCTCTTGACAGCGCGCTCTCTTGACGGGCTTGACACGACAATTCACGCTGCCTGCCTGAGGGTTACCATGACAGACAAGACATTGACGCGGGCGGATCTCACCGATGCCCTCCACGAGGCGGTCGGTCTGAGCCGTCAGGACTGCGCGGCCTTGGTGGAGCGGACTCTCGATCTCGTGGCCGAGGCGATGGAACGGGGAGAGATCGTCAAGCTGTCCGGATTCGGCGTCTTCCAGGTCCGCTCGAAGCGGGAGCGCATGGGTCGCAACCCAAAGACCGGAGAACCCGCGACGATCGCGCCCAGGCGCGTCATCGGCTTTCGCGCCTCTCAGGTGCTGAAGTCGCGCATCGACCACGCTCTGGAAAAATAGGCCGTCCTTGACCGACAAGGGCCCCGACGCGTTCAGGACGATCTCAGAGGCAGCGGAGGAAGTCGGCGCTCCGGCCCACGTGCTGCGATTCTGGGAGACGCAGTTCTCTGTCATTCGTCCGCTGCGGCGCGCTGGCGGCCGGCGCTTTTACCGGCCCCGGGATATCCAGTTGATGTCGGCGATCCGTCTGCTTCTCCACGACAAGGGTTACTCGATCAAAGCCGCGAAACGCCTTTCACCCCGGGCCCTGCTCGAGGCGGCCGGGGCCGCGGCCGCCCCAACACCATCCGACAATCCGGCCATGTCCCCGTCAGCGGCGTCGTCCGGGCTCAGCTCAGCCCTCGCCGCCGCCGTCGCGGCCAAGGCCCGCCTAGACACCCTTCTGGGGGCAAGCCGGAGGTGAGGGGGATTTGCAATTGCCGGGGGCTCATAGCCTCTCTATAAGGCCGCTTCTCCCTGCATCGGAGCGTGGCGCAGCCTGGTAGCGCACTTGACTGGGGGTCAAGGGGTCGCAGGTTCAAATCCTGTCGCTCCGACCATTCTCGACCGATTTATCGGTCGTGGGCAGGGATACTAACTAGGCGCCGGAAAGATGATCGCCCTTCCCCAAGCCTCCATCAGCCCCCCCCTCAGGTCTCGCGACCTGGGGGGACGCTCGGTGTCCGTGGGGGTCTGGCTTTTTATCGTCGCCATGCTCGTCGGCCTCATGGTGGTCGTCGGCGGGGCGACCCGGCTGACAGGTTCGGGCCTGTCCATTACCGAGTGGAAGCCCCTGACCGGCGCCTTGCCGCCGCTGGGCGACGCAGCCTGGTTCGACATCTTCGCCAAATATCGGGCGACCTCGCAGTATCGGCTGATCAACCAGGGCATCACCCTGGACGAATTCAAGATCCTCTTCTGGTGGGAATGGGGGCACCGCCTGCTGGGTCGCGCTGTCGGCCTGGTGTTCGCCGCCCCGTTTGTTGTCTTTCTTCTCACTCGTCGAATTCCAGCGCGGCTCGTGGCCCGGTGCTTCGGACTGTTGGCGCTCGGCGGCCTGCAAGGGCTCGTCGGCTGGTGGATGGTGAAGAGCGGCCTGGAGGGGAGGGCGTCCGTGGCGCCGGAACGGTTGGCCGTCCATCTGGGACTGGCCCTGTTTCTGCTTGCGGCGCTGGTGTGGACAGGTCTTGAAGCCTGGGCCGGGCCTCCGCCGTCCCGTGGACGGACCCGACAGGCGTCTGGCGTGCTCACAGCCGTCTTCACCGCCGGCGTCTATTTCCAGTGCCTGCTCGGCGCGCTGGTGGCGGGCAATGGCGCGGGGAGGGTCGACACAGACTGGCCACTCATGGCCGGGCGCTGGTTTCCGGCGGACTACTGGCACGACGGGCTCTGGGCCACGCTCGCCCATTCCCGCCCCGCGGTTCAGTTCAACCATCGACTGCTCGCCTATGGCCTGCTCCTGGCGGGCCTGACCCTGGTGATGGTGCGATCCGCAGCCGGCGCAGCCTCACCGACCCTGCAGCGACTGACGGTGGTGTGCGCGTTTCTCCTGCTGGTACAGGCCGGCCTTGGCGTTGGCGCGCTGGTCTTCGGCGACCCCCTCGGTCTGGCGTTGGCCCATCAGGCCAATGCCGCGCTTCTGCTCGGGGCCACAGTGGCCATGGCTTGGTGCGGGCGTCGCGGATAACGGTATCATAATACCTATTCGTAAAACATCTTGAATAACAACGCCATTCGGGCCGTGAGCCGATTTCAACTTGACACGCTGCCCGGGCGTCTGTACCAGCCGCGCCTCAATCCGGCGTCGCCCTCTTGGCCGCGCCCATTCCAGGCTGACAGGCGTCATGACGACAAAGACCACGACCTATCTAAAAGCCGGCTCTGTTGAGAAGCAGTGGATCGTTGTGGATGCGCAGGACGCCGTTGTCGGCCGCCTCGCTACCTTCATCGCCATGCGCCTTCGCGGCAAGCACAGGCCGGACTACACCCCCAACGTCGACTGCGGCGACCATGTCGTCGTGATCAACGCCGACAAGGTGAAATTCACCGGGCGCAAGCTCGACCAGAAGACCTACTACTGGCACACCGGCCACCCGGGGGGCATCAAGGAGCGGACCGCGGGAAAGATCCTCGCTGGGCGTTTTCCCGAACGTGTGCTCGAAAAAGCCGTTGAGCGCATGCTGCCCAAGGAGAGCCCTCTGGCCCGCAAGCAGCTGACCCACCTGAAACTCTACAACGGCGCGGAACACCCTCACGAGGCGCAGAACCCCCAAGTTGTGGACTTCCTCTCCCTGAACGCCAAGAACGCCCGGAGCCAATAACCATGACCGATACACACGGCTTCGGCGCGCTGCAGAGCCTCTCCTCCACCCCGGCCCAAGCCGCGGCGGAACCCCAGATCGACAAGGACGGGCGCGCCTACGCCACCGGCAAGCGCAAGAACGCCGTGGCGCGCGTCTGGATCAAGCCGGGTCGAGGCAAGGTGACGATCAACGGCCGCGACCAGGAGGTCTACTTCGCGCGCCCGGTCCTGCGCATGATGATCGCCCAGCCGCTGCAGGTCGCCGATCGTCTCGGCCAGTTCGACGTCATCGCCACCGTGGAGGGCTCAGGCCTTTCCGGCCAGGCCGGCGCCGTGCGTCACGGAATCTCCAAGGCGCTCACCTACTATGAGCCGGGTCTTCGCGCGGTGCTCAAGCCGCACGGCTTCCTGACCCGCGACAGCCGCGTGGTCGAGCGCAAGAAGTACGGCAAGGCCAAGGCCCGCCGCAGCTTCCAGTTCTCGAAGCGCTGATTTCCGGCGCACGCCGCTTCTGTCGGACGTCCCGCGCGTCGCGGGACGTTGATCCCTCTCGGACGGATGCTCCGTCATGGTCGCAAGTGTCTTCATAGATGGCGAGGCCGGCACGACGGGCCTGAAAATCCGCGAGCGGCTGGCTGCCCGTTCCGATATCAGACTCGTGTCGATCGATCCGGATCGGCGCAAGGACCCTGCCGCCCGGCGGGAATGCCTGAACTCGTCGGACGGCGTGATCCTGTGCCTGCCCGACGCGGCGGCGCTTGAAGCGGTCTCACTCATCGAGACCCCTGACGTCGTCGTCATTGACGCCTCGACGGCCCATCGCACCGATCCGAACTGGGCCTACGGATTCCCGGAACTGCGGCCCGGACAGCGGGCCGCGATCCGGAACGCGAAGCGGATCTCCAATCCGGGCTGCTATCCCACCGGCTTCCTCGCCCTTGTGGCGCCCCTGGTGAGGGACGGGTTGCTTCCTGCGGACTGGCCCGTCACGGTGAACGCGGTGTCCGGCTACTCGGGTGGCGGACGTGCGATGATCGCCCAGTTCGAGGATCGGAACGCGCCTGACCACACGGGAACGGCGTTTCGCCCATACGGGCTGTCCCTCAAGCACAAGCATGTTCCGGAGATGCAGACCCACGCCGGCCTGATTCATCGGCCATTGTTCGCGCCCGCTGTGGGACGCTATCTGGCCGGCATGATCGTCGAGGTTCCCTTGCAACTCGCAGCGGTTCCGGGCCGGCCCGGTGTCAGCGACGTTCACGCCAGCCTCCGCCGGGCCTATGAGGGCGAACCGTTTGTCAGCGTCGTCAGTCTGGAGCAGGCCCGGGCGACCGAGCACCTTGATCCGGAGTCCCTCAATGGGTCCAATCGGATGATCCTCCATGTTTTCGGGGACGAGTCACTCGGACAGGCCCGGCTTGTGGCCATACTGGACAATCTCGGCAAGGGGGCCTCTGGCGCGGCGGTCCAGAACCTGAACTTGGCGCTCGGCCTGGAGGAAACCAGCGGGCTGTGATCACGGCAACGTGACGGCGGAGTGGTAACCGATACGATGGGTCGGACGTATCAGCCAGCATGACCCATCTCATGGACCTGATTGGCAGGCGAGCCTTTCTCACCGGCGCCGCGGCCTCGCTCGCCGCCATGCCTGCTCTGGCCGTCGCGGCCCAAACCGATCGCTTCGCGGCGGCGACCTGGCGAAAATTCACCGACGCCGACTGGCGCGGTCGGTTGCCGGCAGCCTCCTACCAGGTGCTGCGGCGGGAGGCGACCGAACCGCCATTCTCACACCCCCTCAACGGTGAACACCGGTTCGGCGTGTTTTCGTGCCTTGGCTGCGGCTTGGCCCTGTTCAGGTCTCAATGGAAATTCGATTCCGGCACGGGCTGGCCGAGTTTCTTCAGGGCTCTGCCGGATACGCTGGGACGCAAGGCCGACTTTGCGATCGGCTATCCGCGCACCGAGTACCACTGCGCCCGATGCCTTGGGCATCAGGGTCACGTCTTCGATGACGGCCCCGCGCCAACCGGACTTCGCTATTGCAACAACGGTCTCGCCCTGACCTTCGCGCCAGGCTGATGCCGGAGGCTGGTGTCGCCGGATATCAGGAACGGACTTTCACGAAGCTGCCGGGCGCGTCGTCTAGGGCTTTGAATGGCCCCTCCGCCGGGTCGCGGGCCGCAACCTGGCCTCCCGAGTGGGCGCGCAGCCACTTGGCCCAGTGCGGCCACCAGGAGCCTGGCGCCTCGGTCGCTCCCGCCTGCCATTCCTCCAGGGTTGGCGGCAGCGCATCGTTCGTCCAGTGCTGATATTTCATTGCGGCCGGGGCGTTGATCACCCCGGCGATGTGGCCTGACCCGGCCAGGGTGAAGGTCACCGGACCGCCGAACAGGCGGGCGCCTTTGTAGACCGACCGCGCGGGGGCGATGTGGTCCTCGCGCGAGGACTGAACATAGACCGGTGTTTTTACCTTCGACAGGTCGAGGTGTTCTCCCGCAAGGTCGAGCTGGCCATTGGCCAGCGCGTTTTCACAATAGAATTTCCGCAGATAGTACAAATGCAAGGTCTTGGGCATCCGGGTCTGGTCGGCGTTCCAGAACAGAAGATCGAACGGCTTCGGCTCCTTGCCCAGAAGATAGTTGCTGACGAAGAACGACCAGATCAGATCGTTACCGCGCAAGGCGTTGAAGGTGTCGGCCATCGTCTGCCCGGCGAGAACCCCGCCGCCCGCGTCCATGCGGGTTTCCAGATCCTTCAGCCAGTCCTCATTGGTGAAGATCAGCAGGTCGCCGGCTTCCGAGAAATCCTGCTGGGCGGCGAAGAACGTTGCCGACGCCACACGTTTATCTCCGCGCGCAGCCATGTGGGCCAGAGCGCAGGACAACATCGTCCCGCCGATGCAATACCCCACCGTGTTGACCGTCGAGACGCCGGCCTGTGTCGTGACCGCGTCAATGGCGGCGTAGATCCCCTCGTTGAGGTAGTCCTCGAAGGTCTTGGCGGCCAGGCGCGCATCCGGATTCACCCAGGAGGTGACAAACACGGTGAAACCCTGGGCGGATAGCCAGCGGATCATCGAGTTCTCGGGACGAAGGTCGAGGATGTAGAACTTGTTGATCCACGGTGGGAAGATAAGCAGAGGAATTTCGCAGACGGTGTCGGTGACCGGAGAAAACTGCAGGATCTGTATGATATCGTTTTCGAAAATGACCTTTCCCGGAGCGGTTGCAACGTTCTCTCCGACCTTGAAGCGGCTGAAATCGGTCTGGCTGATGGCCAGTTGTCCGCCGCCGCGCTCCAGGTCAGAGGCAAAGTTCTCCATGCCCCTGAGCAGACTTTCCCCCTTGGTCTCAACGACGGCGCGGAGCGCCACAGGGTTGGACAGCAGGAAGTTGGATGGCGAAAAGGCGTCTGTCAGCATGCGGGTAAAGAACTCCACCCGACGCTTGTTCAGCGGGTCGACGCCCTCGACGCCCGAAACCAGATCGTTGAGCCAGGTCGAGGTGATCAGATAGGATTGCTTGACGACGTCGAACACCGGATTGTTTGACCAGTCCGGGTCGCTGAAACGCTTGTCGGCGCGTCCGCCCGGAGAGGCCTGGGCGTCGGCGCGACCCGCCCCGCCCGTGGCCGCTGTCCGCCAGAGTTCCATATAGCGATTGTACAGGTCGGCCTGGGCCCGGAGCAGGCGGTCAGGTTGCCCGGCGAGTTGACTGATCACCTCGCCCATTGCCGAACCGACATGAAAAGGGTCGGGATTGAGGGCGGCCGGCCGATCCGCCTGGCGAAGGGCGGCCTCGGCGATGGCGCTCTGGGCAGTCATCGCGGCGCGCGCGAGATTCAGCGAGAGGGCCTCAATCGCCGCGCGCTGTTCTGAGCTGAGCATGTCGAGGCCGATCGGGGCGGGCGCAGCGGCCGTGTGCGGCGTTGAGAGCGATTCCTTTTCGACGGCCGCGCTTGACGCCGTGGTCTCCGAACGCGTCGCTTTCGCTGCTTTCTTGCCGGACTTGCCGCCTGACGACCCCGAGGCCGCCTTTTTCCCGCGGGACTTGGCCGCCTTCGAGGTATCCTTCATCGTCGCCTCCTGCCGACCAGCGCCGCGCCCTTCCTCTCGGTCGCGGTCTGGCCTATGACCTCGACCGTAATGAAAGCCCTAGCGCACCCCGTATCAATGACAAAGGCCTTGTGGATCGCGGCCCTTGCGTTCGCCTACGCCGGCCTGGCGACGGCCGGCGCGCCATCTGCGGCGCCCTGCGGCCCGACCACAGGGGTGCAGGCCACCTCAGGCTATCCGACGTTCTGCTCGATCCCCGCAACGCCCACCGACGTCCGGCCCGCCGCAGCGTTCAGGGCCGCCGTCATCGACACCCGTCGCGACGGGCGTCGTGTCAGGCTGCAGTCGGCGGAACAGACCTTCACGCTGCCGGTCGGGGAGGCCGATAGCTTCAGCCTTCAGGCCCGACTTGAAGCCGCACCGCCAGCCGCCGAGGCCCAACCTGCGGAAGCCGATTCCGAGGCCTTCGCCGCGGAGGCGCGGCGACGGGTGACGCCCCCGGCGCGTGCCCCGCGATGACCCCCTCCAGAAGCCGCCAGGCCCCAGAAGCGCACTGCGAGGCGCCCGAGCATCCATGATTCCCGATTTCCACCGAATCCGTCGCCTCCCGCCCTACGTCTTCGAAGAGGTCAATCGGCTCAAAGCCCGCCTGCGCGGGGATGGCGTGGACATAATCGATTTCGGCATGGGCAATCCCGATATGCCGACCCCTAGGCACATTGTCGATAAACTGGTGGAAACGGCTCAGGATCCAAAGTCGGGTCGATACTCGATGTCGAAGGGGATCGTCGGTCTGCGTCGCGCCATGGCCGGCTACTATGCCCGAAGGTTTGGCGTCACTCTGAACCCGGACACCGAGGTCGTCGCGACGCTTGGATCGAAAGAGGGCTTCGCCAATCTGGCGCAGGCGCTTACGGCTCCTGGCGATGTGATCATCTGCCCCAATCCCGCCTATCCGATCCACGCGTACGGCTTCATCATGGCCGGCGGGGTCATCCGACATGTACCCGCGCTTTCGCCGGAAGACTACCTGGCGGGAATCAGTCGCGCTGTCAGGCATTCCGCGCCACCGGCTAGCGTACTGATCGTCAGCTATCCGTCCAATCCGACCGCGCAATGGGTAGATCTGGATTTTTATAAAGATGTCATAGCCTTGGCTAAAAAGCATGACATGCTGGTGCTTTCGGACATCGCCTACTCCGAGATTTATTTCGATAACAATCCGCCGCCCTCTATCCTGCAGGTAGACGGCGCCCGCGATATCGCGGTCGAGGTAAACTCGCTTTCGAAAACCTACGCCATGGCCGGCTGGCGCGTTGGCATGGTCGTCGGCAACGAGCGGATGTGCGCTGCGCTGGCGAGGGTTAAATCCTACCTCGACTACGGTGCATTTACACCGATCCAGGTTGCGGCGACGGCGGCTCTGAATGGTCCGCAGGACTGCGTCGACGAGATCCGCGCGACATACAAATCCCGCCGTGATGTCCTCGTCGAGGCAATGAAGAGGGCAGGGTGGGAAATCCCCGAACCATCAGCATCCATGTTTGCCTGGGCGCCAGTCCCCGAAGCCTTCCGTGAGGCCGGATCCATGCTGTTCGCAAAGCTGTTGATTGAAGAGGCGGGGGTAGCCGTTTCTCCTGGTGTCGCCTTTGGTGAAAACGGCGAGGGCTATGTTCGGATAGGGCTGGTGGAAAACGAGCACCGCATCCGCCAGGCAGCCAGAAACGTGAAACGCTTTCTGGAGCAGTCAGGCCAGATTCTTAGCCGGGCGCGCGACCAGGCCGCAGTCGACTAAGGAAGATTAGCAAGATGACCCGCAAAGATTGGCGCATCGGCATTGCCGGGCTTGGTACGGTTGGAGGCGGGCTCGTAAAATTTCTGGACGAGCGGCCAGGATTTGCGCCGGCTGGCGGCAATGCGATCGTCACTGGCATCTGCGCACGCTCGCGACGTCCCGCGCTTTCGGCCTTACCGTGGTTCGACGATCCGGTTGAGCTCGCCGTGTCGGACACCAATGACATTTTTGTCGAACTGATCGGCGGCGCTGACGGGCCAGCCAAGGCCGCGGTCGAAGCGGCGCTTTCGGTTGGGAAACCAGTGGTCACTGCCAACAAGGCGTTGATCGCCCACCATGGCGCCAGTTTGGCGGCGGTAGCAGAAGCCAATGGCGTTCCGCTGTTCTTTGAAGCCGCCGTCATGGGTGGAACACCAGCGGTAAAGATTCTGCGTGAGGCGATGGTTGGCGACGACATCGAAATCGTCGCCGGCATCCTCAACGGCACTTGCAATTACATACTCTCTGAAATGGAGTCGACGGGAGCGGCTTTCGAGGACGTGCTCAGCGAGGCGCAGCGTCTTGGCTACGCCGAGGCAGACCCCACGATGGACATCGGGGGCTTCGACGCCGCCCATAAGATTACAATTCTTGCCGCCCTTGCGTTTGGCTGCGCGCCGAGCTTCGCGTCGGCTGAGGTGGAGGGCCTGCAGGCCATCGAAACGCTCGACATACGTCTGGCGAAGGACCTCGGCTACCGCATCAAACTGATCGCAAGCGCGGCGAGGTCGGAAGCGGGCGTGTCCATCAGGGTACATCCTGCACTGACGCCGCTGGATCATCCCCTCGCACGGGTCACCGGGGTGCTCACTGCCCTGTTCATCGAAGGGCGCAGGGTCGGGCGGATATTTGTACAGGGCGCCGGTGCGGGCGCGGGTCCGACCGCGGCCGCGGTGGCGGCCGACATAGCCGACGTCATGGCCGGAGCACTCAGGCCAGTATTCCAGGCGCCTGCTCCAGCCCTGCGGTTCGTCGCGCCGGTCGATGGCGCGC
>CAIXWN010000115.1 GCA_903923135.1 uncultured Caulobacteraceae bacterium
CCGGCAGGGCGGCCAGCAGCTGGGCGAGGTCCTCCTCGTCGGCGGGCAGGAACAGCGCCTCGGCCGGCCCGCCGACCCGCAGCCAGGTCAGCGGCGCCAGCGGCTGATCGAACAGCAGCCGGCCCCGCACCTTCGGCAGATCGTCGCGCCAGCTCACGGCCGGCCACCGGAGGCCAGCGCCTCGAGCTGGCCCGGCAGGGCGTAGGCCCAGCCGGTGATGTCCCCGGCACCCAGGAAGATGACCAGATCGCCGTCGGCGGCCTCGCGGGCGATGATCGCCGGAAGGTCCGCCGGGGCGTCCACGACGACGACATGGCGGTGTCCGTGGCGCCGGACGCCCTCGGCGAGGGCGTCCCGGTCGAAGCCCGGAATGGGCGCCTCGCCGGCGGGGTAGACGCTGGCCACGACGACCATGTCGGCGTCGTTGAAGCAGCGGCAGAACTCGGTGAACAGATCCCTTAGGCGGGAATAGCGGTGGGGTTGAACCACCGCGATGACCTTGCCCGCGGTCATCGACCGCGCGGCGGCCAGCGCGCTGGCGATCTCGACCGGGTGATGGCCGTAGTCGTCGATCACCCGCACGCCGCCAAACACGCCGGTGGTGGTGAAGCGCCGGCGAACGCCGCCGAAACCGGCCAGGCCGCTGCGGATGTCGGCCTCCCGCACGCCGAGCTCCCGCGCCACGGCGATCGCGGCCAGGGCGTTGAGGACATTGTGGCGGCCGGCCATGGGCACGGAGAGGGCCGCGAGCGTGGACCGACGGTCGTCCGGGCCCGTCACCTGCACGTCGAAGGTCGCGCCTTCCGGACCCATGGCGATGTTCACCGCGCGAATTTCCGCCTGGGGGTTCGTCCCGTAGGTGACCAGGCGGCGGTTCTCGATGGCGGCGGCGACGTCCTGAACCACCGGATGGTCGCTGCACAGCACCGCGAAGCCATAGAAGGGAATGTTCTCGACGAAATCGCGGAAGGCGGTTTTCAGGCTGTCGAAGTCCCCGTGATGGTCGAGGTGTTCGGGATCGATGTTGGTGACCACCGCCACCGTGGAGCGCAGCTTGAGAAAGGTGCCGTCGCTCTCGTCCGCCTCGACAACGATCCACTCGCCCCCGCCCACCTTGGCGTTGGCGCCATAGGCGTTGATGATCCCGCCGTTGACCACTGTCGGGTCCAGCCCGCCGGCGTCCAGCAGGGCGGCGACCATCGAGGTCGTGGTCGTCTTGCCGTGTGTGCCGCCCACAGCCACCGAGAACAGCAGGCGCATGAGTTCGGCCAGCATTTCGGCGCGACGCACCAGCGGCGTGCGCGCGGCACGGCCCGCAGTCATCTCCGGGTTGTCCGGCCGGATGGCGCTCGAATAGACGATCGCCGAGGCGCCCTCGATGTTCTCGGCGGCGTGGCCGATGAACACCTTCACCCCCAACCCGCGCAGACGTTCGGTGTTGGCGCTCTCGCGGGCGTCAGACCCCTGCACGATATAGCCGCGGCGGATCATGATCTCGGCGATGCCGCTCATGCCGATGCCACCGATGCCGATGAAGTGTATGGGACCAAGGTCGAAGGGCGCGGGGCGTCGGTGCATGCCACGGAGCTAGCGCAAAACCCCCCGCCATGGAAACGGTCCATTCGCCGCGGCGAAGACCCCGTGGTCAGCGGGCGGTGATCTCGACCAGGTCCGCGAGGCGGTCGGCCGCGTCTGGCCGGGCCAGTTTGCGCGCCGCCGCGGCCATCCGGGTGAGCCGGGCGGGATTGGAGAGCAGGGTGGCGAGCGCCGTGGTCAGCATCGCCTGGGTCAGTTCGGCCTCGCGCGCCACCTCCGCGCCGCCGGCCTCGGACAGCATCTTGGCGTTCTGCCCCTGGTCGTCGTCCAGCGCCAGGCCCAGCGGCACGAGTATCGAGGGCCGGCCCGCCACGGCCAGCTCGCTGACGGTCGAGGCGCCGGCCCGGCCGATGACCAGATGCGCCCGCGCGAGGCGGCCGGCCATGTCCCGGAAGAACGGCGCCAGTTCGGCGTCAATCACCGCGTCGGCGTAGATCTGGCGCGCGATGGCCATGGATTCCGGACGGGTCTGCTGCTCGACGTGGAGGCGATGGCGCAGCTCCTCGGGCAGCGCGGCCAGTGCCGCCGGAAGGAGTTCGGAAAGCAGCCGCGCCCCCTGGCTGCCCCCTGTGATGAGGAGACGGATCTGATCGTCGGGCGCGGCATAGCCCTCGTCCGCCAGGGCGCGGATCTCCGGCCGCACCGGATTGCCCACCTGGACCGCCCGCGCCTGGGTGTGGGCGCTGGCCTTGCGCAAGGTCGGAAAAGCGCTGGCCACGGCCGTGACATAGGGCGCCAGGAGGCGGTTGGCCCGGCCGGAGACCGCGTTCTGTTCGTGGATGATGGTCGGCCGACCCTGGGTGATCGCCGCGATCAGGGCCGGAAGCGACGGATAGCCGCCGAAACCGATGACCACCGCGGGATTGATCTCGGCCAGGGCGGCGCGGCCTTCCATAACGCCCCGCATTATGGTCAGGGCCGCCTTGGGGATGCCGAGCGGATCGCCGCGGCGCACGGTCGCGGAAGCCAGGGTCACCACGCGTTCGGCCGGAAAGGCCTGGGCGTGGCTTTCCACCCGGTCGTCGGTGGCCAGGACGATGCGCCAGCCGCGACCGCCCAGCACCTCGGCCAGCGCCTGGGCCGGGAACAGGTGCCCCCCGGTGCCACCCGCCGCAATGACCGCCACTTTCCGGTGGGACAGGCCCGGCTCAGCCAAGGGAATTGGCCTCGCCCAGGCGATCCTCCGCCAGGTAGGCTCCCGGCTGGCGACGGGTCAGGGCGAGCGCCATGCCCATGGTCAGGCTCATGGCAATCATGGAGGAGCCGCCATAGGAGATGAACGGCAGCGTCATGCCCTTGGTCGGCGCGAGCCCGAGGTTGACGACGATATTGATGAACGCCTGCATACCCACCATCGCGAACAGGCCGGCCGAGGCGACCTGCTCGAAGGGGTCGGAGATCTTCATCGCCCGGTAGAGCCCCCGGATGACCAGCACAGCGAAGAGCAGGATGAGCAGAAGCGAAAGCCACAGGCCGTACTCCTCGGCGGCTGCCGAATAGGCGAAATCGGTGTGCATGTCGGGGATCTGCACCTTCATCACCCCTTCGCCGGGCCCGCGGCCGAACCCGCCGCCGGCCGAGATCGCCTCGGCCGCCCGCTGCACCTGACCGGGTTCCGACGGCTTGGGGTCGAGGAAGATGTGCAGACGCGCGGCGACGTGGGGGAATATCCACGGCGTGGCCCCGAGACCGACGATGGCGGTGGCCCCCATGCCCATGATCCAGCCGATCGGCACGCCGGCGACCCAGAACGCCGCGCCGAAGGCCGCGGTGATGAGGGCGGTCTGGCCGATGTCCGGCTCGAGCAGCAGCAGGGCCACGGCCGCGGCGTAGAGGCAGAAGGCGATGGACACACCGGGAATCTCGCCCTTCTGGGCCTCCGCGAACATCCAGGCCACCAGCACCAGCAGCGCGGGCTTCATGAACTCGGAGGGCTGCAGCGCGAAGCCTGCGAACTCCACCCAGCGGGTGGCGCCCTTGGCATTGTGACCGAGAAACGGGAGGGCCAGCATGGCCAGGATGGCGACCAGATAGACGAAGAAGGCGATGCGCCGGATGCCCCGCGGCTCAAGGACCGAGACCCCCAGAACGATCACCACGCCCACTAGGGCGAAGGCGCACTGGCGCACCGCGAAATGGAAGGGCCAGGGGATGCCCAGACGCGCCGCGGCGGCAGGACTGGTGCCGAACTGCAGCAGCACGCCAAGCAGGATCAGGGCGCCGGTTGCGCCCAGCAGCCAGCGGTCTGTCGTCCACCACCACTGCGCCCAGCGGGAGGTGTCGGTGCGGGCGAAGGCGTGCTGATGGGGCGGCATCACCGGGGCTCTCCAGCATCGGGTTGAGAGGCGAGGGCGTGAACCGCGGCGCGGAAGGCTTCGCCGCGCGCCTCGAAGTCGCTGAACTGGTCGAAGGACGCGCAGGCCGGCGAGAACAGCACAATGGGCTCGGCCTCCCCCGACGCCCGGGCGTCGATGAACGCCGCCTGCACGGCGTCACGCAGCGAGGGCGCGGTCTGGGCAGGCGCCCTGCCCTCCAAGGTTCGGGCGAAGTCCGGCGCGGCCTCACCGATGAGATAGGCGCGGGCGACGGAACCGAACAGGTCCGACAGACAGCCGATGCCGGTCTTCTGCCGGCCGCCGGCGATCCAGTAGAACCGTGGATAGGCGCTCATCGCCTGTCGGGCGGCGTCGATATTGGTGGCCTTGGAGTCGTTGACGAAGCGGACACCGTCTATGGTTCCGATGGTCTCCATGCGGTGGGCCAGACCGGGGAAGCTCAACAGGCCGTCGATGGCGTCCTGGGCCGGGACGCCGAGGGCGCGGACCGCGGCGTAGGCGGCCGCCGCGTTCTGCCAGTTGTGCCGCCCCGGCAGGGAGCGGGCGGCGGTGAGATCGGCCAGTTCGGTCACTCGCCCGTCGGTGGCGTCGTACAGGCGTCCCTGCAGAACATAGACCCCGCGCCCCATAGCCTTGCGGGCGCTGATCGGCCAGATCGTCCGACGGTTGGCCGCGGTGATCTCGGTGCAGATGCGCTGGCCCCAGTCGTCGTCGACGCCGATGACGGCCGTATCCCCCTTGCCCTGGTTGAGCAGGATCCGGCGCTTGGCGGCGGCGTAGCCATCCATGTCACCATGGCGGTCGAGGTGGTCGGGAGTGATGTTCAAAATGATCGCGACATCGGGCTTCAGTGAGGCGGTCAGGTCGAGCTGATAGGATGACAGTTCCAGCACATAGGCGGCGCCGCCGTGCATGGGCTCGAGCCCCAGAACGCCTACGCCGATGTTGCCGCCCACGCGGGTGTCACGGCCGGCCTGCGTGAGCATGTGACCGATCAAGGCGGTGGTGGTGGACTTCCCGTTGGTGCCCGTGATGGCGACGATACGCGGCCGTCGGTGCTCAGGGGCGCAGGCGACGGCCCGCGCGAAGAGTTCGACGTCGCCGATGATCTCCACCCCGGCCTCCCGCGCGCGCGCGACGGTCCAGTGCGGCGCGGGATGGCTCAGGGGAACGCCCGGCGACAGGACCAGGGCGGCGAAGGCGGACCAATCGGCCCGTTCCAGGTCGACGACGGCGAATCCTTCGGAGGCGGCGGCGGCGCGGGCCGCGGGCTTCTCGTCCCAGACCACCGGATGGGCCCCGCCGGCCGCCAACGCGCGCGCGGCCGTCAGCCCGGACCGGGCCAGCCCGAACACCGCGACGGTGCGTCCTTCAAAGGCGTCCACGGGGATCATGCGCGCGTTCCGCCCCCTACCGCAGCTTGAGTGTGGCCAGGCCGAGCAGGGCCAGCATGATGGCGACGATCCAGAAGCGGATCACCACGGTGGGTTCCGACCAGCCGAGCCGCTCGAAGTGGTGGTGGATCGGCGCCATGAGGAACACGCGACGCCCGGTTCGCTTGAACCAGAGAACCTGGATGATCACCGAAATGGTCTCGACGACGAACAGCCCGCCGACGATGGCCAGCACGATCTCATGCTTGGTGGCGACGGCCACGGCGCCGAGGGCCCCGCCCAGGGAAAGCGCGCCGCAATCGCCCATGAAGATCCGCGCCGGGGGCGCGTTGTACCAGAGGAAGCCCAGCCCCGAGCCGACGATGGCCGAACAGAAGACCGCCACCTCGCCCACGCCGGGCACGAAGTGGAGCACCAGGTAGTTGGCGAACACATAGTTGCCGACCAGGTAGGCAATCAGCCCGAACGTCGCCGCGGCGATCATCACCGGGACCGTGGCCAGGCCGTCCAGCCCGTCGGTGAAGTTCACCGCGTTGGAGGCGCCGACGATCACGAAAGCGCCCAGCGCCAGGTAAAACCACGACAGGTCCACCACGGCCCGCTTGAAAATGGGAAAAGTCAGCGAGGTCGACAGATGGGCATTCTCAGGCGAGGCCTGGCCGAAGCGGATCATCAGATAGACCGCCAGCAGGGCCAGGCCAGCCTCCACCGCCAGACGCATCCGACCGGAGATGCCCGCTGTGGTCTGTTTGGTGACCTTGGCGTAGTCGTCGCTGAAGCCGAGCGCGCCGAAGCCGAGCGTGACCAGCAGGCAGGCCCAGACATAGACGTTGGTGAGGTCCGCCCAGAGCAGCGTGGCGACTGTGATCCCCGCGAGGAACATCAGGCCCCCCATGGTGGGCGTGCCCGACTTCTCGATGATGTGACGCTCGATGCCTTCGGCCCGGATCGGCTGGCCCCTGCCCTGCTTGGTCTTCATCCAGCGGATGAACCGCGAGCCCATGGCCACGACGACCAGTTGCGAGGTCGCCACCGCCATGCCGCCCCGGAAGGTCAAATAGCGCAGCAGATTGAGCACCGGCACATGGTGGTGGTTCTCGGCCAGGCGCTGATAGAGCCAATAGAGCATCAGCTCTCCTCACGCTGGGCGGCGTCGAGGGCCTCAAGGCCCGCAACGAGCGAGCCCGCCTTCGAATCGCGAGAGCCCTTCACAACCAGCACGTCGCCCGGTCCGAGGGCCGCCGCAAGGTGGTCGAAGAGTCCGTCAGCCGTCGGGGCCCAGGCGCCGCGCCGGCCCGGCGGCAAGGCGTCGAACAGCGACTTCATCAGAGGTCCGGCGCAGAAGACCTGGTCGACCCTGGCGGCCTCGACGTCGGCGGCGAGAGCCGCGTGGCGCGCCGGCGATTCCGCTCCCAGTTCAAGCATGTCGGTGAAGGCGGCGATGCGCCGGCCGGAGACGGCCTTGCCCCCCAGATTGGCCAGGGCGGCGGCCACCGATACGGGACTGGCGTTGTAGCTCTCGTCGATCAGCAGATAGGAACCGGCCCGGGTGCGAAGTCGGCGCTCGGCGCCGCGCCCCTGCAAAGGCGCGAAGTCGCCGAGGGCGGCGATGCCGGTTTCGAGATCGACATCGAGCGCCCGCATCATCAGGAGGGCGCACAGGCTCATCGGCCCCCAGTGCGGGGCCGAGTGGCGGATGGGAAACTCCACCCGCTTGTCGTCGATGCGGGCTTCGACCGAAGCCCCGCCTGGCGCGGCCGCGAAACGGATCAGCTGGGCGTCGGCGCCTCTGGCCTTGCCGAAGGCGCGCACCCGCGCGCCGCGGCGCCGGGCCTCGGCCTTGAGGAAGTCGAACCAGCGATTGTCGGCGTTGAGGATCGCCTGGCCGCCGGATTCCAGACCGTCCAGTATCTCGGCCTTGGCCCGGGCCACCCCGGCCTCACCGTCGGAGAAGTTCTCCACGTGGACCGCTTCCACCGTCGTGATCGCCACCGCGCGCGGCCGCACCAGCAGCGACAGCGGGGTGATCTCGCCCGGGTGGTTCATGCCGATCTCGAAGATCGCCCGTTCCGTGGCGGCAGGCATTCGAGCCAGTGTCAAGGGGACGCCGATGTGGTTGTTGTAGGACTTCACCGATCCATGCGCCGCACCGGCGCGGTCCAGTCCCGCCCGGACGGCCTGGGTGACGCTGGTCTTGCCGACCGAACCGGTGACGGCGCCGCGGCGCGCCCGCCGGGCTCTCTGTCGACCCGCCTCGCCCAGGCGCTCCAGAGCGTCGAGAGTGTCGCCGACCGTGACGCCGCACCCGGGTGTCTCATGCGTGGTCAGGGAGCCGGACGCGCCGGCGGCCAGGGCCGCCGGAACGAAATCATGGCCATCGCGCGAGCCGGCCAGGGCGACGAACAGATCGCCCGACACGACGGCGCGGCTGTCGATGCTCACGCCGGCCACCGAGAATGCGCCGCCGAAGCCACGCCCGTCGGTGGCGGCGATGATTTCGTCCGAGGTCCACAGCGGCGCGCCCGCGGCGCCGGCGGAGCGGGTCAGGTCAGCCACCGTCGCTCTCCACCCCCAGGGCGCGGCGGGTCTCGGTGAGATCATCGAACGGCAGCACCACGTCGCCGATGGTCTGGCCCGGTTCGTGCCCCTTGCCGGCGACCACCAGGATATCTCCGGTCTGCAGCAGACCGGCAGCGGTGGCGATAGCCTGCCGACGGTCGCCGATCTCGCGCAGCGCGGGCGCCCCGGCGAGGATCTGGGCGCGGATGGAGGCCGGGTCCTCGGAGCGGGGATTGTCGTCGGCGACGATGGCGATATCCGCCAGGTCGGCGGCGATGGCGCCCATCAGCGGCCGCTTGCCGCGATCGCGGTCGCCGCCAGCGCCGAAGACGACGATCAGCCTCCCCCGTGCGTGCGGCCGCAGGGCCGCCAGCACGGTCGCCAGCCCGTCGGGGGTGTGGGCGTAGTCGATATAGGCCTCGCCGCCGCGCGGCCCGGCGCCGACACGCTGCAGGCGTCCCGGGGCGCCTTGCAGGGCCTCCAGGGCGCCCAAGACGGTGTCGGGCGCCTCTCCGGCGGCGATGCAAAGGCCGGCGGCCACCAGAGCGTTGGACGCCTGGAACGCGCCGGCCAGAGGCAGAACCAGATCATAGGCCCGTCCCCACGCGCTGAGTCTAAGGCGCTGGCCGTGAGGCAGCAGGCTGCGCCCCACCAGGGTCAGCCCCTGCCCCATGGAGCCGACCGACATCACGGTGTGGCCGTGGGTGACCGCCGCGGCCGCGAAGGCGGAATAGGCCTCGGAATCGGCGTTCAGCACCGCCGCGGACCCGCGCGGCAGCAGGGTGTCGAACAGGCGCAGCTTGGCGGCGCGATAGACCCCCATTGTGCCATGGTAGTCGAGATGATCCTGGGTCAGATTGAGGAATCCCGCAGCCTTCAGCCGGACCCCATCGAGACGCCGCTGGTCGATGCCGTGAGACGACGCCTCCAGGGCCAGATGGGTGACGCCGCGCCCGGCGAGGTCGGCCATGATCTGCGCCACGTCGGCCGCGTCGGGGGTCGTCAGGCCCGGCGGCGTGATCTGGTCGTCGCCGGCGCGCACGCCAAGCGTGCCCATGCTGGCCGCCGAGCGGCCGGCGGAGGCGAAGATCTGCCGACAGAAGGTCGCGACCGAGGTCTTGCCGTTGGTGCCGGTGACCGCGACGCAGACCGCCGGCTGGGCCCCGTGGAACGCCGCCGCGGCCAGGGCGTAGGCCCGCCGGGGATCGCCCACCTTGATCACAGGCGCGCTCAGGCCGGGCATCTGCTCACTGGCCAGAACGGCGGCGGCGCCGCGGGCCAGCGCGGCGGGCACGAAGGCCTTGCCGTCGGCCCTGGCGCCCGGGAGGGCGGCGAAAAGATAGCCCGGCCCGACCTTGCGGCTGTCGGCTGTCACGCCCGAGATCATCGGATCGACCGCCAGGTCTTTCTGGATCAGGTCGGAGAGACGGAACGCGCTCATCGCTCGCTCCCCGTCAGCGCCGAGGGATCCACCGGCGGCGCGGGCCCCTTGACGACCGGCACGTCGACCCGGTGGACGCCGAGCATCGGCGCGATCCGGGCGATCACCCGCCCGGCGATCGGTGCGGAGATCACGCCGCCGGTGGTGAATCCGCCCGTCTCCGGTGTGGCGTGCGGCTCGTCCATCATGATGAGGACGTAGTAGCGGTCGGCGTCGAGGGGGCCGTCGGTGGGAAACACCGCAGCGAACGACGCCAAGTTGATCTTGGCGCCGTTGTAGTGGCCGTTCTTCAACTTGGTGGCCGTGCCGGTCTTGCCGCCCACGCGGTAACCGGGAGCGATCTTGTCGGCGCCGCGGCCGGTGCCGTCGGTGGCGTTGAGGCGCATCAGATTGAGCATCGTGCGCGAGGTGGAAGCCTGAATGACGCGGCGGCCGCGCGCGGGCGCCTGACCGGGTTCGAGCTTCTTCAGGGTCAGGGGTCGGTAGAGGCCGCCGTTGAGGATAGCGCTCATGCCCGTGGCCAGCATCAGCGGGCTGACCGAGATCGCCTGGCCAAAGCCGTAGGTGGCAACGGTGTTCTGGCTCATCCGTTTCTGAAGCAGCGGGCGGGCGGATTCGGCCAACTCGCTGGGCGCCCGGTCGAACAGGCCGAAACTGCGGAAATACCGGTCCATACGGTCCGGGCCGGCCAGCAGCGACATCCGCGCCGCGCCGATGTTGGAGGAGTGTGTGAACACCTCCCAGAGCGGCAGGATCCGGTCGCCCTTGTCGTAATCGTGAATGATCTGCCCGGGCAGCACCAGGGGGGTATGGACGTCGAACTGGGTGTTCACGTCGACCACGCCGGAATCCAGGCCCATGGCCAGGGTGAACACCTTGAACACCGAGCCCGGCTCATAGACCGTGGCGGCGGCGTGGTTGACCATGGTGTCGGGGTCGGCCTTGCCCGGCGCGTTGGGATCGTAGACCGGATAGCTGGCCATACCGAGGATCTCCCCGGTGCGGACGTTCACCACCATGCCCACGGCGTCCTTGACCGAGAAGTGCTGGGCGGCCGCCTGCAGTTCGTCCTGCAACGCGCCTTGCACGCGCAGGTCGATCGCCAGCGGCTGGACGATCCGGCCGCCTTCGGCGCGGATCGGGGTGTCGAAGGCCTTTTCGACGCCGGCCATGCCCTGGCCGTCCTTGCTGGCGAAGCCGATCACATGGGCGCCGGTCTGGCCGAGCGGATAGAACCGGCCGCTTTCCTCCTGGAAGTCGAAGCCCGGCAGGGCCAGATCATGCAGGCGCGCCTTCATGGCCGGCGTGAGCCCGCCGCCGGCGAAGAATTCCTTGGTCGGATCAAGCCGGCCCGGCTTGGCGGACGCGCCCGGCGGCCCGCCGTTCAGGGCGTAGTCCAGCTGGGCCCGGGGGATCGACGGCGCGATGGCCAGGATAGCGTTGCGGGTGCCCGCCTTGTCGGTGATTTCGGCCGGGCGCAGATAGAGCCCGTAGCGGGCCAGATCCATGGCCAGGACCTCGCCGTTCCGATCCACCAGATCGCCACGCGCCGCGCGGGTGGACACCACGCCGCCATGACGCCGGTCGTCGTCGGTGAACAGGGCGGCCCGGGTGGCGCCGATCGCCAGGGCCAGGAAGGCCGCGGCGAACAGGGCCATGACGAAAAATATCCGCAGACGGACATCATCCTCGGCCTTGCCCGAGGCCCGGGCGCGGTTGAACGCCCGTTCGAGGAAGCCCAGCCGGCGGATGAAGGCCTGCCAGGAGAGCCAGCGGGGGCCGCCTTCGGCGTCGGTCAGATAGGGATCGGCCGTGGTCATGGGTGCGCCGCCTGGACCGCCGGAACGGCGACAGCATTGCCCTGGGCGGCGATCGCCGGCAGGGCCGCCGGCGTGATCTCCCGCCTCGGATCCAGCGGAGTCATGTTCAGATATTGCCGCGACAGGTCGCTCACGCGCTGGGGCCCGCCAAGACGCGAGATTTCGGCCTTGAGCATGCGGATGCGCCGCTGCTCCTGGATGATCTGGTCCTCGACGCCGGCCGCGCCGGCGTCCTGCGCCCCGGCGAAGGTCTTCAGGGCGTAGCTGCCCAGGGCGATGACCAGCAGCACGGTGAGGCCGAGCAGATTGACCACCCGAAACCCGCGAAAGCGCGCCGAGAGAAGGCGGGGAAATCTCATGCCGCCTGCCTCCACACCGGCGCGGCCGTGCGCGTGGCGGCGCGCAGCTTGGCGGACCGGGCGCGGGGGTTGGCGGCGATCTCGGCGTCCGAGGGCGCCCGGGCGCCGTTGTGCAGCAGGGTGAAGCTGGGAGCCGGACCCTGGGCGCGCGGCGGCGCATGACGCGAGCCCTCGCCCTGACGGCCTGCCCGGTCGTTCAGGAACGCCTTGACGATCCGATCTTCAAGAGAATGGAACGAAACGACCGCCAACCGTCCTCCAACCTTGAGATTTCGCTCAGCGGCGGCCAGACCCGCCTCAAGCTCGGCAAGTTCTTCGTTGACCGCGATTCTCAAGGCTTGGAAAACCTTTGTCGCCGGATGCGTCCTGGCGCCGCGCCGGCCGCCCAGGGCCTTCTCGACGACTTCCGCCAGATCGAGGGTGCGTTCGAAGGGCGCCTCTGCCCTCCGGCGGACCAGGGCCCCGACCACGCGGCGGGCCTGACGCTCCTCGCCATAGAGACGAAAGATGCGGATCAGCTCGCCCGGGTCAGCCTCGTTCACCAGCTCGGCAGCGCCCAGACCCTCGCTCGACATGCGCATGTCGAGGGGCCCGTCACGCATCAGGGAGAACCCCCGCTCGGCCTGGTCGAGCTGCATGGACGAAAGGCCAAGATCCAGGGCGACGCCGTCGACCGAGCCCTCGTCGATGAAGTCGTTCATGCGGGAGAACGGGGAGCGGATCAGACGAAACGGCCCGCTCGCCTGCAGGCCCTCGGCGAAGTCGGCCGCCGACGGGTCGCGGTCGAAGGCGATCACGGCGGCGCCGGCCTCGAGAAAGGCGCGGCTGTAGCCCCCTGCCCCGAAGGTCGCATCGACAACGGTCAGGCCGGGAGCCGGCTGCAGAGCCTCGAGGACCTCGGCCATCAGAACCGGAACGTGGGCGGGGCCGGTCATGACGCCGCCGCAAGGGGGGCGGAGCGTTGCCGCAGCCGATGGGCGGCCAGTTCCTCGCGGGCGAACAGGCGCTGGCGCTCGCGGTGGGCGGCGAAGGCCGGCTTGGACCAGATCTGGAACCGGTCGCCCATCCCCACCACCGACACCCAGTCGGTCAGGCCGAACTGTTCGCAATGGGTTTCCGGCAGGGTGACGCGGCCCGCCGGATCCCAGGCGAGGCGGGCGAAGCCGCCGCGAACGCAGGTCTCGACGGCGCTGCGCAGGGGGTCGCCGAACGGCAACTCATTGATCAGAGATTCATAGGACTTAAGCAGGTCCGGGCCGCCACCCTCCAGGCAATCGGCCTCGATCGAGGGAAAGCAGAACAGGCTGTCGAGGGGGCCCACCGCGGCGCGGAACTCCGCCGGCAGAACGATCCGCCGTTTTCCGTCCAGCTGCCTGTCGATGGTCGACAAGAACACAGCGGCCAAACCCCAAGCACGCCCGGCCCATCCCTGGCGCGATCGATCGGTAACACGGGATTAACTGCCACTCAATGACTCTGAATGCCACTTTTCTCCTAAATTAAGTGTTCATCCATGACTCCGTGGGCCATACACAATCGTTAACAGAACATACACAGAACAATGTGGGGGATTTTAGGAAAAGCCGCGGGAGCGTTCGCCGCAAAGGTTAACGCCGCCGCCGGATGGCGCCGGCGGCGAAAACGGATCAGATGGCCTGTAAGCCGGGTTCTGTGCCGCCGCCGCTTGCGCGGCGGCGCGACGATCATTCAGATCGGAAGAGCACACGTCTGAACTCCAGTCAC
>CAIXWN010000116.1 GCA_903923135.1 uncultured Caulobacteraceae bacterium
CGTGGCGGCCGCCACCGCCTTGGCGGCGCTGACCACGTCGCGGAAATGGTCGTCATTGCGCGCTCCGCGCCAGTTCACCAGCCTGAGCACCTGGTCCTGGCCGAACCCCAGAGGCGGCTCGACCTCGTCAAGGGCGATGGGCAGATAGACTCCGCGCCGGCGCGCGCGCGAGGCCTCGTCCTGCACGAAGTGGCCGGCGGGGCCGACGGAATAGGTGCTCCACACCACCAGGACGCAGGCGGCGGTGTCGAGCTGCTGCCGGATCTTTTCCCGCCAGGCGACTCCGCCCTCGATCTGCAGGTCCCACCAGACCGTCAGCCCTTCGGCCACGAGGGCGTCCACCAGCGGTTTCACCCGGGCGCGGTCCTCGGACTTGTAGGAAATGAAGACGTCGGTCATGGGGGTCCCCGCGCAGGACTAGCGCATTCCGCGACCACGGGCCACCAAGGCGACGCTCGCCGAGATTGACTCAGCCGCCAGCCCTCCCTATACGACCGCGCTCCGCAATTACCCGCCTTTGGACGACCGCCATGAAAGTCAGAAGCTCGCTGAAGACGCTGAAGACGCGCCACCGCGACTGCAAACTCGTGCGTCGCAAGGGCCGTCTTTACGTGATCAACAAGACCAATCCGCGCTACAAGGCGCGGCAGGGCTGAGGCCCGCCGGACCGGTCTTCTGTTCCGGGGCGGCTCAGCCGCCCCTCGCCAGCCTCAGGAATTCCTGCCGGGTCCGCGCGTCGTCGCGGATGACGCCGGTCAGGTGGCTCGTGGTCAGGCTGGAACCTGGCGTGTTCACGCCTCTCAGAGTCATGCAGCTGTGCTCCGCCTCGATCACCACGCCCACGCCCTTGGGCTTGAGCACCTGGTCGATCGCGCCGGCGATGTCGGCGGTGAGCTTCTCCTGAATCTGCAGCCGCCGGCCGAAGCCGTGGACGACCCGCGCCAGCTTCGAGATTCCCACCACCCGGTCGGTGGGCAGATAGCCCACATGGGCGTGGCCGAGAACCGGCAGCATGTGGTGCTCGCAGAAGCTGATCACGGGTATGTCCCTCAGCACCACCAGTTCGTCATAGCCGCCCACCTCCTCGAACGTTCGCTCCATGTAGGCGCGCGGATCGGTGGCGTAGCCGGCGAAGAGTTCACGGTAGGACCGCGCGACTCGCGCCGGCGTCTCCATCAGGCCCTCCCGGTCCGGGTCGTCGCCGGCCCACTGGATCAGGGTGCGGACGGCCTGCTCGGCCTCGGCCTGGGTGACAATGTGGCGGGTCATGAGGTCTCCGGCGCCCGGATCGTGCGAGTCTTCTGTGGACAAGGCCGTGTGGCCGATGACTCAGGGCTCCCCAAACCTTAAGGTTGACGGCTCCCCCTTTCAATCCAAGGACGATCTTCATGGCCGATGGCGCCGCGGGACTCGATGCGATCAACACCTCCGCCCAGGGCAAGCTGAAAAGCCTGATCGAGAGGATCGAGCGTCTGGAGGAGGACAAGAAGGCGGTGTCGACCGACCTCAAGGAAGTCTACGCCGAAGCCAAGGGCGAGGGGTTCGACGTCAAGATCGTCCGTAAGGTCGTGCGCCTGCGGGCTCAGGACAAGGCCAAGCGCCAGGAAGAAGAGGCCTTGATCGACCTCTACATCTCGGCCATCGGAGGGCTGTGAAGAGAGCCGCGCTCGATCCGCGCAAACAGGCCCGCCAGGCGGCCCTGAACGCCCTCAAACGCGCCCGCCGCATGGCGGACCGCGCGGGCGTGGATCTTTCCGACTGGGAGGGCGAGTTCCTCGGGTCAGTGGAAGATCGGTTGAAAACCTACGGCCGGGCCTTCGGTGACCCGGAAAAGGGCGCGGCCGGCGCGGCCCTGTCCGTCATGCAGGCCGTCAAGCTCAGGGAAATCTCGGCCAAGGCCAAGGGCGAGACGACGGCGACGAGGCGGGCGGCTCGCCGCAGGCCGCCGGTGGCGCACGCCGCGGGTGGCCGGGACGACGGTCCGGACGGTTGACGCAGAGGGAGCGGCGAGGCTCTCTAGACTTCATCCTGGAGGCATCGACCCGATGAACGCGCCCACAACCGATCTCGACGCCGGAGCCCTGCCGCTTTGGAGTCTCGAAGATCTCTACAGCGGCCCCGCCGACCCGCGTATCGAGACCGACCTTGAGGCGGCGCGGCGGGCCAACAGCGAGCTGGTGGCGCTCAAAGGCCAGTTCCTTGAGGCACGCGGCGAACCGGCCCGGCTCGGCGGCCTCATCGCCCGCGGCGTGAGTTTCTACGAGGACGCCACCAACGCCCTGTGGAGCGTCGGCGCCTATGCGGGGCTGGCCGCGTCGGTCAGCCGCGATGATCCGAAATGGGCGCAGTTCGAGGCCGACATTCGCGCCAAGTCGTCGGCGATCGGCGCCGAGGTGTTGTTCTTCACCCTGGAGCTCAACGCTCTGGACGACGTCGAGATCGAGGCGGCCCTGGCCGCGGATGCGGCGGCGGCCCGCTGGCGGCCCTGGCTGCGACGGGTGCGGCTGTCCCGGCCGCACGAACTGTCGCCTGATCTTGAGCGGATGCTGATCGACCGCGCCCCGGCGGTGGCCAACTGGGTGCGGCTCTACGACGACACGCTCGCGCGGCTCAGCGTGCGGGTGGGGCGCGAGCGTCTGACGCTTTCGGAGTCCCTCAACCGGCAGTCGGATCCGCTGGCGGAGCGGCGCGCGTCCGCCGCCCGCGCCCTGGCCAAGGCCCTGGGCGATCGGCGGGACACCCTGGCCCTGTGCTACAACACCCTGGCGGGGGAAAAGCAGGTCGAGGATCGCTGGCGCCGCTACGACAGTCCCGTGGCGGCCCGCAACATCGCCAATGAGGTGGACGGCGCGGCCGTGGAAGCCCTGGAGGCGGCCGTGGTCGGCGCCTATCCGCGGATCAGTCACCGCTACTACCGCCTGAAGGCCAGGGTGATGGTCAAGAGCCGGCTTGACCACTGGGATCGTAACGCCCCGCTCACCACCGCGGCGCCCCGGGCCTACGGCTGGGGCGAGGCCCGGGACATGGTTCTGGAGTCGTTCTCCGACCTGGCGCCGGCCCTGGCCGACCGGGCCCGGGTGTTTTTCGACAGGCCGTGGATCGACGCCCGGCCGCGGGCGGGCAAGCAGTCGGGAGCCTATTCCCACTCGGTCACCGCGCCCCGGCACCCGTTCGTGTTCATGAACTATATGGGCGAACGGCGTGACGTGCTCACCCTGGCCCATGAACTCGGCCATGCGGTTCACCAGACCCTGGCCGCGCCCCAGGGGACCCTGCTGGCCGACACGCCCCTGACCCTGGCCGAGACGGCCTCGATCTTCGCCGAGGGCCTGGTGTTCGACCGGCTGCTGGCCGAGGCTTCGCCGGAGGACCGCAAGGGCCTTCTGGCGGGCAAGATCGAGGACGGCCTCAACACGGTGGTGCGTCAGATCGCCTTTCATCGCTTCGAAAGCCGCTTCCACGCCGCCCGCCGTCACGGGGAGCTCTCACCGGAGGCCATAGGCGGGTTGTGGCTTGAGGTGATGGGCGAGAGCCTTGGGCCGTCGGTCCGGCTCAATCCGGGCTATGAGCACTACTGGAGCTACGTCAGCCACTTCGTGCACGCACCGTTCTATGTCTACGCCTACGCGTTCGGCAATCTGCTGGTCGAGGCGCTGATGGAGGCGCGGCGCGGCGATCCGGGCGGGTTCGCCCCGCTTTACGAACAACTGCTGGCGGGGGGCGGCACGCGCACCTATGTGGAGGCCCTGGCGCCGTTCGGCCTCGACCCTCGTCTTCCCAGTTTCTGGCAAGCGGGTTGCCTTCGGCTGGAACGCCTGGTGGACGCCTTCGAAGCCCTGGTCTGAGCACAAAATGGTCAATGATCCCGAACGCGATCGCCTGAGCGGCCGGGTGGCGCGCTTCGCCCGGGTGGGCGCGGGGCTCTCGGGCGCGGCCGCCACGTTCGGGGCCAACGCCCTTTTCGCCGGCGGCGATCCGACCGCGCGCAACGCCAGGGCCCTGAAGGAGACCCTCGGCAGGCTCAAGGGGCCGCTGATGAAGGTGGCGCAGATGATGGCCACGGTGCCGGATCTGTTGCCGCCGGAGTTCGCCGCCGAACTGACCGAGCTCCAGACCAACGCTCCGGCCATGGGCCCGGCCTTCGTGCGGCGTCGAATGGCCGCCGAACTGGGCCCCGACTGGCTAAGCCGTTTCGCTGAGTTCGATTACACACCGGCCGCCGCCGCCTCCCTGGGACAGGTCCATCGGGCCGTCGCCCACGACGGACGCCGCCTGGCGGTGAAGCTTCAGTATCCCGAGATGCAGAGCGCCGTGGAGAGCGACCTGGGCCAGCTGCGCGCCGTCCTCACCCTGGGGCGGCAGGTGTTTGGCGCCATCGATACTCGGGAGGTGGCCGAGGAGATCGCCGAGCGGATCCGCGAGGAGCTCGACTACGCACGCGAGGCCAAGGCGATGGGTCTCTACGGGACCTACTTCGCGGGCAGGCCGGACATCGAGGTGCCGGTGCCGGATCCGGACCTGTCCACGGCGCGCCTGCTGACGATGGGCTGGCTCGACGGCCAGGGCCTTCACAGCTTCAAGAGCGCCGACCAGGAGACCCGCAACCGGGTGGCCAGGATCCTCTTCGAGGGCTGGTGGTCACCGCTTACCCATCTGGGCGTCATCCATGGCGATCCGCACCTGGGCAACTACAGCTTTTCGGAAGCCGGCGGGCGTCTGAACCTGCTCGACTTCGGCTGCGTGCGCATCTTCCCGCCGGCCTTCGTCGGCGGCGTGGTCCGGCTGTTCCGCGCCATGTCCACCGGCGACAAGGCCGGCGAGATCGCCGCCTACGAGGCGTGGGGATTCAAGAACCTGTCGCAGGACCTGGCCGACGTCCTGGGGATCTGGGCGCGCTTCATCTACGGGCCGTTGCTCGACGACCGGGTCCGGTCCGTCGCCGATGGTGTCGCGCCCGGCGACTACGGCCGCCGCGAGGCTTTCCAGGTGAAAAAGGCGCTGGAAGAGAAGGGGCCAGTGACCATTCCCCGCGAGTTCGTGTTCATGGACCGCGCGGCCATCGGACTGGGGTCGGCCTTCCTCCATCTCGGGGCAGAGCAGAACTGGCGGCGTCTTTTCGAGGCTTCGCTGGAGGGCTTCTCCGAGGAGGCCCTGGCCGCGCGGCAGGCGGCGGCGCTCGCCGGAGCCGGACTGGCCTGACGCCGTCCGCCCAGACGGTCGAGACACTGCGGTTGCAACCACGACCGAAGGCTTCCTACAGTCGCCGGAAGAACCGGGAGACGCCGATGAACAGGTACTGGACGCTGTCTGACAGGCCGGTCGGGGCCTGGCCGGACGCAGACACCTTCGTGTTGCGCGAGGGACCGATCCCGTCGCCGGGTCCGGAGCAGGCCCTGACCCGGTCGATCTACATTTCCCTCGATCCCTATCAGTGGGGTTACAAGCGACGGGGCGTCGACGCGCCGGGCGCGCCCTGCCATGCGCGCACGGTCTCCCAGGTGATCGACAGCCGCATGGACGGCTTCGCCGCCGGCGATCTGGTGTTCAACACCAACGGCTGGAGCGAACACGCCCTGATGGGCGAGGGCGTGGCCCGGCCGTCCTACATGGTCCCCCGGCGTCTCGATCCGGCCCAGGGACGGATTTCCCTGGCGGTGGGCGTGCTGGGCATGCTCGGCCTGACCGCCTACGCCGGCATGATCCTGCTGGGCGCGCCGAAGGCCGGTGAAACGGCTGTGGTTTCGGCCGCCTCGGGCGGCGTCGGCCAGATCGCCGGACAGCTGGCCCGCCTGCGCGGCGCGCGGGTGGTGGGGATCGCCGGCCGCGAGGAGAAGCGTCGCTTCGTGGTCGACGACCTCGGTTTCGACGCCTGCGTGTCGCATCTCAGCCCCACCTTCTCCGCCGACCTCCACGCGGCCTGCCCGGACGGGATCGACGTCTACTTCGAGAACGTCGGCGGGGCGGTGTTCGAGGCGGTCCTGCCGCTGTTCAACCCCGGGGCGCGGATGACCATCTGCGGTCTGATCGCCCACTATGGCGACGCCGCCGGCGCCGACGCCCGGGCCGCGCTGATGGCGCGGGGCGAGGCGGTGTTCCGCGAGCGGGGCGTGACGGTGCGGGACCTCTTTGTGGGCGATTTCGTCGCCGACCATCACGACGCCTTCCTTCGCGAGGTCGCTGCGGCGGTCGCCGCCGGCCAGATCTGCTATCGCGAGGACCTGAGGGAGGGGCTGGAGACTGTCCCGGCCGCCTTCGCCGAGATGCTGCGGGGCGAAAATTTCGGCAAGACCCTGGTGCGGGTGTCGCCGGATCCCACGCTTTGAGCCGCCGCCAGGTCGCCATCCCGCCTTGCCATTTTTCAAACGCTTGTTAGTCAGGGCGCGGCGTCGCAGGGGCGCCGCCTTCGGGAACGTTCATGGCCGACGACAAACCGGGCGAGGTCGCCTCGCCGGCGCTTATCGACGAGGATCAGCCGCAGCATCTTGAACCGGGCCTGCCGCCGGAAATCGCCTCTCCCCTTGCGCCGTTCAAGGGCGAGGCGCCCGCCGCCCCGGCCTGGTTTCATGACGCCCTGGACAAAGCGCCGGAGCGCAGCCTCGTGCCGGTGCTGGGCGCCAACATCGAGTTGCTCACCTGGGGCGAGCGCGGAAAGCCCGGCCTGATTCTGGTCCACGGCAACAGCGCCCACGCGGACTGGTGGAGCTTCATCGCGCCGTTCTTCGCCGACCAGTACCGTGTGGCGGCGATTTCGCTGTCGGGCATGGGTGGGTCGGACTGGCGGGACGCCTACAGCTTCGAGACCTTCGCCACCGAGATCCATGAATGCGCCCGGGCGGCGGGGCTCTACGACGCGCCGGTCAAGCCGGTCTATATCGGCCACTCCTTCGGCGGGGCCCAGACATTCTACTCTACCGCCCACCACCCTGATCGCATGCGCGCCTGCCTGCTGGTCGACACCGGCTTCGGCGGCCCCCCCACGCCCGAGGAGATCGCGGCCTGGGAGAAGGAAGACATCGCCGCTGGCGGCAAGCCCGGCCGATTCCGGGGACCGGTGCAGCGCAGCGGGCCCAACCGGGTCTATCCCACGCTGGAAATGGCCCTGACCCGGTTCAGGTTCATGCCGCCTCAGGTTCCCGGCAACCTCTACATCGCCGACTACATCGCCCGCCGGTCGCTGAAGCGCGCGCCCATGCCGGACGGCTCCGGCGAAGGCTGGACGTGGCGGTTCGACCCGGGTCTGTGGGCCAAGCTCGATCGCAGCGGCATGTATCCCATCGACGGATCGGCCATCACCACGCCCATGGCCCACATCTACGGCGACCGGTCGGCCATCATCCGCCGGCATCACGGCCCCGGCGGCCGCGGTCAGGAACAGATCCCCGCCTCGGTTCCGCGCATCGTCGTGCCCGATAGCGAGCACCACATCATGGTCGACCAGCCGCTGGCGCTCATTGCGGCGATGCGCGCGCTGCTGACCGTATGGCCTGCTTGAGCCGGTCCCGGCTCTGGTGTAGCACCCCCACCGTATCGTTCTTCACGCAACAAGGGATCGCCCGATCATGGCCGACGCCTCCGCCGACTACCATCATGGCGACCAGAACATCCAGGAACAGGTGGCCACCTATGCGGCGTTCGGCTCCCTGTCGAAATGGGCCTCGCTCGTTGTCGCCACCGGGGTGTTGGTGCTCAGCCTCTGGTTCTGCCTGGGGGCGGACTTCCTGAGCGGGCTGATCCCCGGCGTCGTGGTTTTCGCCCTGGGCGTCGTCTTCCTGCGGTCCAAGCCCGCCCAAGCGCATTAGGGGCGTCGACATGGCTGTTGTCGCCGTAACCCGGGAACGTCGTGCGGGCGAAACCCGCGTGGCCACGACCCCTGAGGCGGTCAAGAAGCTCCTCGCGCTCGGGGTCTCCGTGACCGTCGAATCGGGCGCGGGCCTGACCGCTTCCGTCCTCGACTCCGACTATGAGGCCGCCGGCGCCCGCATCGGCGCCGATCTGGCCTCCACCCTGGCCGACGCCGACATCCTCTTGAAGGTGCGCGGCCCTTCCGATGAGGAGATCGCCGCGCTCAGGCCCGGCGCCATCGTCGTCGCCCTGCTCAATCCGCACCTGGAGCGACCGGCGCTCGAGGCGCTCGCCGCCCATGGGGCCGACGCCTACGCCATGGAGTTCGTGCCGCGCACCAGCCGCGCCCAGGTCATGGACGCCCTGTCCAGCCAGGCCAATCTGGCGGGCTACCGAGCGGTGATCGAGGCGGCGGAAGCCTATGGCCGGGCCATGCCAATGATGATGACCGCCGCGGGCGCCATCGCCCCGGCCAAGGTGTTCGTCATGGGCGCCGGCGTGGCCGGTCTGCAGGCCATCGCCACGGCTCGCCGCCTGGGCGGCGTGGTCACCGCCACGGATGTGCGCCCGGCCGCCAAGGAGCAGGTCGAGTCTCTGGGCGCCAAGTTCATCGCCGTGGAGGACGAGGAGTTCAAGGCCGCCGAGACCGCGGCCGGCTACGCCAAGCCGATGAGCGCTGAGTATCAGGCCAAACAGGCGGCCCTGGTCACCGAGCACATCAAGAAGCAGGACATCGTCATCACCACCGCCCTGATCCCGGGCCGGGCCGCCCCGCGACTGGTCAGCGAGGCGCAGGTGCTGTCGATGAAGCCGGGCTCGGTGCTGGTCGACCTCGCGGTTGAGCAGGGCGGCAACGTCGCCGGCTCCCGCCCGGACGAGGTCGTGGTGGTCGGGGGAGCCAAGATTGTCGGCATCGCCAACCTCGCCGGCCGGATTCCGGCCGACGCCTCCTCGCTCTACGCCCGCAACCTCGCCGCCTTTGTCGCCCTGCTGATCGACAAGACCGGCGCCGTGGCGCCTGACAAGGACGACGACATCCTCGTCGCCTCGCTGGTCGCGCATGGCGGCGCCATCACCCACCCCGCCCTGCAAGCGGCCTGAAGGAGGCGATCTTGGACGCCGTCGTCGATCCGACCATCTTCCGCCTGGCGATCTTCGTGCTCGCCGTTTTCGTCGGCTACTATGTGGTCTGGAGCGTCACCCCGGCGCTGCACACGCCACTGATGGCCGTCACCAACGCCATTTCCTCGGTGATCATCGTCGGGGCCCTGCTGGCCGCCGCCGCGCACGGAACTGGCGGCGCCAGCGTATGGGTGTCCAAGGGCGCCGGCGCGGCGGCCGCGGCCCTGGCTTCGGTGAACATCTTCGGGGGCTTCCTGGTCACCCAGCGCATGCTCGCCATGTACCGCAAGAAAGACAAGGCGCCGGGGGCCAAGCACTAAATGACCGCCAATCTGGCTTCCATCGCCTACCTCGTCTGCGGGGTTCTCTTCATCCTGGCGCTGCGCGGGCTTTCCAGCCCGGTCACCAGCCGTCGCGGCAACCAGATGGGGATGATCGGCATGGCGATCGCCGTGTCCGTCACCCTGGCGACCCTGTTCATCAGTGGGGCGCTCGACGGGGTCACCCTGGGCCTGATCGTCGCCGGCGTCGCGGCCGGCGGCGCCGTCGGAGCGGTCGTCGCCCGCCGCGTCGAGATGACGTCGATGCCGCAACTGGTGGCCTTCTTCCACTCGCTCGTCGGCATGGCCGCCTGTCTGGTGGCGGTGGCGGCGATCTATACGCCGGCCGCCTATGGCATCAATGAGGGCGACGGGATCAAACTGGAGAGCCTGATCGAACTGTCGCTCGGTCTCGCCATCGGCGCGATCACCTTCACCGGCTCGCTGATCGCCTTCGCCAAGCTCAACGGCAACATGTCCGGCGCGCCGATCATGCTGCCCGCCCGGCACCTTCTCAACCTGGCCATCGCCGCGGCGATCGTCGGCCTGATCGTGATCCTGGTGGTCAGCGGCGGCAACGCCCTGTGGGCCTTCTGGGCGATCTTCGTCCTGGCGCTGGTGGCCGGTGTCACCCTGATCATCCCCATCGGCGGCGCCGACATGCCGGTGGTGGTCTCCATGCTCAACAGCTACTCGGGCTGGGCGGCGGCGGCCCTGGGCTTCACCCTGGCCAACATCACCCTGATCATCACCGGGGCCCTGGTGGGCTCCTCCGGCGCCATCCTCAGCTACATCATGTGCAAGGGGATGAACCGCTCCTTCATCTCGGTCATCCTCGGCGGCTTCGGCGGCGAGACTGGCCCGGCCGGCGGCGCCGGCGCGGTGGAAACCCGCCCGGTGAAGCAGGGCTCGGCGGAAGACGCGGCGTTCATCATGAAGAACGCCTCCAAGGTGATCATCGTCCCCGGCTACGGCATGGCCGTGGCCCAGGCGCAGCACGCCCTGCGCGAGATGGCCGACAAGCTCAAGGAGCAGGGCGTCGAGGTGAAGTACGCGATTCACCCGGTGGCCGGCCGCATGCCCGGCCACATGAACGTGCTGCTGGCCGAGGCGAACGTGCCCTACGACGAGGTCTTCGAACTCGACGACATCAATGCCGAATTCGCCAGCTGCGATGTGGCTTTTGTCATCGGGGCCAACGACGTCACCAATCCGTCGGCCAAGACGGATCCCAAGAGCCCGATCTACGGCATGCCGATCCTCGATGTGGAGAAGGCCCAGACCGTGCTGTTCATCAAGCGCGGCATGGGCTCCGGCTACGCCGGGGTGGAGAACGAGCTGTTCTTCAAGCCCAACACCATGATGCTCTTCGCCGACGCCAAGAAGATGGTCGAGGGTATCGTCAAGGCCCTGTAACGGGAACGGCGGCTCCGGCTGAGACGCCGCCGTCCCGGTTTACCGACCGGCGCAGGATCAGCAGGGCCGCGCCAGCGGCGATCAGGTCAAGGCCGATGACCAAGCCGATCAGCACGGTCGATCCGGCGGCGCTCAGGGCCAGGATCACGCCGGCGAGAATCAGGTCGAACACGCCCGAGGCCAGCATCCAGCCCCACGCCCTGTCGCCCGTCTTGCGGTGGTTGAGACTGAGCCCGACGAGCGTGATGCCGTCGAGGAGCAGATAGGCGCCGATCAGAGCGGCCAGGCCGAGGCCGCCGATCAGGGGGTTGAACAGCAGAACGACACCCGCGACCAGGGCGATGACCGCCGAGGCCAGGCTCCATCCGGCGTGAAGCCGGGTGCGACCGCCGACCGCCGAGGCAAGGCCGAGCAGACCGGCCATCACCAGCAGCCAGCCGACCATCAGGGCCACGGTCACCCCCGCCACCAGCGGCGAAAGCAGTGCCAGAACACCCAGCAGGATCAGCAGCCCGCCTTCGACTCCGAGCCAGATCGCGTGTCTCGGTTTGGCGTCCATGCCCGTCTCTCCCATGCCTGGGTCAACAACGGGCGAAACGACCATGGGTTCAGCGAAGCCGCCCGCCGCGATGCGCGAGCAGAAGAGCGATTCCGGCGGCGATCAGCGACAGACCCACGACCACGCCGACCAGCACCGCCGAGCCGATGGCGCTCATGAACAGGATGACTCCGGCCAGAGCCAGGTCGATGGCGCCGGAGCCGAGCAGCCAGGCCCAGTTGCCGATCCCGCGCCGGCGGTGATCCAGGCCCAGGCCCACCAGCGCCACGCCGTCGAGCAGCAGATAGGCGCCGATCACCAGGGTCAGGGCCACCGCGCCGGCCAGGGGATAGACGAACAGCACCCCGCCGATCCCCAGGGCGATGACGGCCGAGGCGAGGCTCCAGCCGATATGGCTATGCGCCCGGCCGGCGAAGGCCGAGATCAGGCCGATCATGCCGGTCAGGATCAGGATCCAGGCGAAGACCAGGGTCGCCGCCAGCCCGGCCATCATCGGCATCAACACAGCCGCCACCCCCAGCAGAATCAGCAGGGCCCCCTCGATCCTCAGCCAGGGCGAGGTTTTCAGGATCGAGGTCATGCCGGCTCACTCCCTGTGGCGCTTGACCCTCGCGGGGGCGTCGCGCGACTGTGGCGCTTTAGGCGCCGCGCCGACGTTGGCCCAGATCAATCCTCGGGGGAAGAAACATCATGACGACCGATTCCGTTGGTGGATTCGCCCGGGACCGCTTTGCGCCGGTGCGCGCGACCTTCGCGGCCAACCTCGCCAACGGGGCCGATGTCGGTGCGTCCTTCGCGGCGACGCTCGAGGGCGAGATGGTCGTCGATCTCTGGGGCGGCTGGGCCGACGAGGCCCGCACCCGTCCCTGGGAGAAGGACACCCTGGTCAACGTCTATTCCACCACCAAGACGATGACGGCGCTCACCGCCCTGTTGCTGGCCGATCGTGGGGATCTGGATTTCGACGCGCCCGTCGCCCGCTACTGGCCGGAGTTCGCCCGCAACGGCAAGGCGGGCGTCAAGGTCAGCCACCTGATGAGCCACTCAGCCGGCCTGTCGGGCTGGAAGGAGCCGATCACCACCAAGGACCTCTATGACTGGGACAAGGTCACCGCCCTCCTGGCCGATCAGGCGCCCTATTGGGAGCCGGGCACAGCGCCGGGCTACCACGCCCTCACCCAGGGCTATCTGGTCGGCGAGGTGGTGCGGCGTATCACCGGCCGGTCGCTGGGAACGGTGTTCCGCGAGGAGATCGCCGGGCCGCTGGGGGCGGACTTCCATATCGGCCTGGCCGCCAGCGAGGACCACCGCGTGGCCGACCTCATCCCGCCGCCGCCGGGCGGCGGCATCGGCGACGGCGAACAGAGCGAACTGACGCGAAACATGTCGAGCAATCCGGGGGTCGATGTTCTGGCGACCCGCACGCGCGCCTGGCGCGCCGCGGAGATCCCCGCCGCCGGGGGGCAGGGCAACGCCCGGTCGATCGCCCAGATTCACGTCCTGCTGGCCAATGGCGGCGTCGCCCAGGGCAAGCGGATCCTGTCTGAAGCCGGTTGCCGCAAGGCGTTGGAGCTGCAGGTCGAGGGCCACGATCTCATTCTGGGCGTGCCGGCGCGCTTCGGCCTGGGTTTCGGTCTGCCAGGGCCGCAGATGCCGCTGCCAAACCCGAACACCCTGTTCTGGGGCGGCTATGGCGGTTCGCTGGTGATCATCGACATGGATGCGAGAACCACCTTCGGCTACGCGATGAACCGGATGGCGCCCACCACCACCGGCGATCTGCGGGCTTTCGGCCTGGCCATGGACATGTGGCAGGGGCTGGCCGCCTGAGCCCGCCGATCTCCCGGCCGGCGGCGCGACCGCTTTCCCTGCATCATCTGACGGCCCTGGATGTCTCGCCGCCTGATCTGGTCACCCTTGCCGCCGCCCTGGGCTGCGACCACGTCTGCCTGTTCACCCAGGTGGAGCCCGAGGTCCGCTCGCTGTTTCCCTGTGTCGAGGACGAGGCCATGGTCGAGGCCGTGGCCACGCGTCTGCGCCAGACCGGGCTGACGGTCTGCGACCTCGAGTACTTTCCGGTGAGGCCGGGGCTGGAGATGGACGCCTACCGCCCCGCCCTGGACCGCGGGGCCCGCCTGGGCGCCGGCCGCGCCACCGCCCATATCCACGATCCCGACCGTGACCGGGCCCTGGGCGCCTTCGCCGCGCTCTGCCGCGTGGCCTCGGACTGCGGACTCGCCGTGGGCCTGGAATTCACGCATTTCTCCCGGGTCAATTCCCTGGCCGAGGCGCTGGCCTTCGTGGCCGACGCCGGCGAGCCCAACGGCGATGTGGTGCTCGACGCTCTGCATTACTTCCGCAGCGGCGAGCGGGCGACCGACCTGGCGGAAATGGACCTGTCGCGCGTGGGCTATGTGCAGGTTTGCGATGGGCCGGCCGCAATCGCCGAAGCGGACCGCATCGCCGAGGCCGTCGGCGAGCGGGGCGTGCCGGGCGAGGGGGTGTTTGATCTGGCCACATTCGTCGCCAACCTGCCGCCGGGGCCGGCAGTCGCCGTCGAGATCCCTCAGGCGAGGCGTATGGCGGCCGGGGTTCCGCCCCTGGAGCGCGCCCGTCTGGCCGTGGAGGCGACGCGGGGCCTACTGTCGGCCGGCCGGTAGGGCTGGATCAGGGTTTGGCCGGCGTCGCGTCGGGCCTGGCGGCCATCATCTTGTCCCGGGCGAGTTTCACCGCCGCCTGGCACTCGGGAGAGGCCTTGTCGAGATTCTTGATCAGGCAGGCGCGGACGGCGTCGCGGTCGCGCATGGCCGCCTGCATCGGGCACAGCGAGATCGCCGAGGCGCGGCACGCCTCGCGTGGTGTTGCGGGCGGGCTGTCGGCCTGGGCGACGCCGGCGACGACGGCGCCCACGGTCAGAATCGCGGCGAAACGGAAGCGCATGCGCCAGCCCCTCTTTCTTTTGGCGTTGCCTGCGCCACTATCTGTTGTTTGCAATTTTTTCGCAATCCGGGCCTTTCACGATGCGCCCTGACGGGCGTCCCTTTCCAGTCGAAGCGGTGCGTCCTAAGTCTCACGAAGCGCCGTCCGGGCGGCGAACCGCAAACCGGGGATCCGATGGCCTCCCAGTCGGCCAATTCCAGTCCAACGCCCCGCGGCCGCATGGTCGACATCGGCGCGGGTCGCACCCTGCACGCCGTCTTCGCGGGACCGGCGCACAGCGATGCGCCGCTGGTGATTCTCGAGGCGGGCGCCTTCGGCTTTTCCGCCGACTGGGCGGCCGTTCAGGACAAGCTGGCCCGTCGCGGCCTGCGCTCCATGGCCTACGACCGCGCTGGCCTGGGCTTTTCCCGGCCCGGCCCGGAGCCGCGCGACGGCCGCGCGGTGACGGAGGATCTCGAGCGGCTGCTCGCTCACGCCGGCGAACGCGGCCGGTGGATCTTCTGCGGCCATTCCATGGCCGGCCTGCACGCCCGCCTGTTCGCCGCGCGCCACCCGGGCAAGCTGGTCGGGGTGGTTCTGGTGGACGCCACCACGCCCGAAGCCATGGACTCCAAGGCGGTGAGCGGCTTCGTCGAGCACTTCGCCCGGGCCTCGCGACTGGCCGCCTGGGGCGCCGGTGCGGGACTGTTCGGGCCGTTGTCCGGCACGGCTCTTGGGGATTTCATCGGCCTGGATGGTGCGGCGGGGGCCGAGAAGCGCTGGGCGTTCGCCCACGCCGGTCACAATCACTGGGCGGCGCGCGAGGTGGAGTCGTGGGCCGACACGGCGCGCCAGGGCCGCGAGGCGGGCCCGTTCGATCCGCGCTTGCCCGTGGCGGTGGTGCTGGCTGGGGCGCCGGGCAGCGCCGGCGGGACGGGGAGTTTCAAGGCGGTGCAGACGGCGCCGGCGCGGGCGTCATGGCGCGGCAGGGTCGACCATGTGGCGGGCGCGTCGCACGCCACCATGCTCAACGACACTTTCGCCGACGCGGTGATCCGCGCCATCGAACATGTCAGGGATTCAAGGGAGGGCTGATCCGGCCGCCGCCGGGGCGGGGCCAGTCAGGATCGATTGGTCGCCGGCTTCGTCCAGGCGACCGGGTCACTCCGGTATCTAGGCCCGGACGACCTTCTTCGGCGCGGCGATCAGACCTTCGCGCTGCATGCGCTTGCGGGCCAGCTTGCGGGCGCGGCGCACGGCTTCCGCCTTCTGGCGGGCGCGCTTTTCCGAAGGCTTTTCATAGTGGACGTGCCGCTTCATTTCGCGGAACGAGCCTTCACGTTGCATTTTCTTCTTCAGGGCCTTGAGCGCCTGATCAACGTTGTTGTCACGAACGAATATCTGAACCACCGGTCCTCCTGTGGGCTCCCGTGAGGGCACGGGACAGCGATTCCGGAAGGGCCCCTCCGGAACAAGGCGCGGCAATTAGCAGGCAGTCGGGCTTTTGTCCATGCGGGGCAATGGGTGTAAATGGCCCCATGAGCAATGAATTTGACTGGGCCGAGGCGACCGAGACGCAACTGTTGTCAGCGGCGCTGGGCCATGTGGAAACCCTCGGCTGGACTCCCCGCCTGGTGGCCGCCGCCGCGCGCGACGTCGGCCTGACCCCCGCCGAGGCCGATCTGCTGCTGCCCGAGGGCCCGCGCGACCTCGCCGCCCTGCTGGCGCGCCGGCACGACGCCGCGGCGCTCGCCGCCCTGAGCGACCGCGATCCGGCCGCCCTGAAGGTCCGCGACCGCATTCGGGCGGGCGTCCTCGCCCGCGTCGAGGTCGCCGTCGCCGACGCCCCGGTCACCCGGCGCTGGATGGGCTTCCTCGCCCTGCCGGGCAACGCGGCCCTGGGGCTGCGCCTTCTGTGGGCCAGCGCCGACAGCCTCTGGCGCTGGGCCGGCGATACGGCCACCGACGAGAACCACTACACCAAGCGCCTTCGCCTGGCCGAGATCCTGCTCTCCACCCTGGCCCTGCGACTGAACGCCGGCGCCGGGGCCGCCGAGGCCCATCTCGACGGGCGGATCGCCGGTGTCATGGCCTTCGAGCGCTGGAAGGCGGGGATCAGGCCCGGCGAGGCCGCCGAAAAGGTCGCCGCCGCCCTGGGGCGCCTGCGGTACGGCGGCGCGCGCGCCTGATCCGCCGGCGAGCGCGCCTCAGGCGCCGTCCAGCCGTGACAGCCGATTGACGTGGCCCATCTTGCGGCCGGCCAGGGCCTGCCGCTTGCCATAGAGCCAGACCCGGGTCTCCGGCTCCCGCGCCAGCTTCTCCCAGGCGCCGGCCTCTTCGCCCAGCAGGTTGGTCATCTCCACATGGTGGATCGCCGCGGTGGGACCCAGCGGCCAGCCGCTCACGGCGCGGATATGCTGTTCGAACTGGTCGACCTCGCAACCGTCCAGCGTCCAGTGGCCGGTGTTGTGCACGCGGGGCGCGAACTCATTGACCAGCAGCCGCCCGTCGTCGTCCTCGAACAGCTCGACACCGAGCACGCCCACATACTCAAGGGCGATGAGCAGGGTCGTGGCGATCTTTTCCGCCTCGGCGAACAGTCGCGGCGATCCCTTGGCCGGGGCGCTCGTCCGCCGCAGTATGCCGTTTTCATGGTGGCTCTCGGTCAGCGGATACAGGGCGATCTCGCCGTCGCGGCCGCGGGCGGCGATCACCGCCATCTCGCGGCGGAAGTCGGCGGGGGCCTCGGCGATGCATGGCAGATTGCCCAGGGACGCGAGGGCCGCGGCCGGATCGTCGCTCCTGCGCACCCAGCTCTGGCCCTTGCCGTCATAGCCTCCGCGGCGGGTCTTCAGCAGCAGCGACGGTCCCAGGCGCTGGAAGGCCGCGAGCAGATCCGCCTCGCTGTCCACGGCGGCGAAACCCACCGTGCCGATGCCGGCGGCGTTCAGAAACGACTTCTCCTCCAGGCGGTCCTGTGAAACCGCCAGGGCGCGCGTCGCCGGCGCCACCTCGGCGCCCAGCCGCTGCAGCTCGGCCGCGGCCGCGGCGGGCACGTTCTCGAACTCGAAGGTGATCACCTGCGATATCCCCGCCAGCGTTCTCAGGGCGGCGGGATCGGCATAGTCGGCCACGATCACCCGGGCGGCGACGCGGGCGGCCGGAGAGTCGGCTTCGGGAGTCAGGATTGCCGTATCGAAGCCCAGCCGCGCGGCGGCCATGGCCAGCATCCGGCCCAGTTGGCCGCCGCCCAGAATGCCGATCGTCGATCCAGGGGGGAGGGGAAAGACCGTCACGCTGCCTCACCCGAGCCGTCCTCGACGGTCTCGGACACCGCCGCCGTCTGGCGGGCGCGGTGCGCCTCCAGGCGTTCGGCCAGGGCCGGATCGGTCAGGGCCAGGATCTGGGCGGCCAGCAGGCCGGCGTTCCGCGCGCCCGCTTCGCCGATGGCCAGGGTCGCCACCGGCACCCCGGCCGGCATCTGCACAATAGACAGCAGCGAATCGAGGCCGCTCAGGGCCCGCGACTGCACCGGCACGCCGAGCACAGGCAGGGTGGTCATCGAGGCGGTCATGCCGGGCAGGTGGGCGGCGCCGCCGGCGCCGGCGATGATCACCCGGTAGCCGCTGGCCCGGGCCGAGGTGGCGAATTCGACCATGCGATGCGGGGTCCGGTGGGCGGAGATCACCCTGGCGTCATAGGTCACGCCCAGGGCGTCCAGGCTCTCGGCGGCGCCCTTCAGGGTGGGCCAGTCCGACCGGCTGCCCATGATGATCGCCACGCGGGGCTGTTCGGTCATGTGCGGATCCTTTTCGGCGCCACGGCGCGGCGTGGGGCCGGCAAACTACAGGGGCGAGGGGCCCCGGGGCAACCGCCGGATCGCGTCGCCGGACCGGGGGCTTCAGGGCGCGGCGGGCGGGCCGCCCGACAGGCGGTCGGCGGCCAGCGCCTCCTGCAGATCCAGCTGGGCCTTGCGGAAGTGCGTGCGCACCCCGGCCGGATCACCGAACTCCAGCAGGGCGTCGGCGGCCGGCGTATAGGCCGGCCAGGGCTGGCGGCCGCCGCAGGCGGGGCGACCGGAGCGGGCGAAGTCCACCCAGCAGGCGTGGGCCAGGGCGGCCTCGGCGCGCTCGCTGGGGGTGATCAGGGGCGTGCGGCCGGGCACGGCGTCCAGGGAGTCGAAGACGAAGGGGATTTCCGAGGCGTGGTTGGTTCCGGGCCGGACGCCCCGCTGCCGCTCCGGCACATAGGAGAAATAGTAGAGCCAGGCCGGGGCCCTCTGCGAGGCCTTGCCGGCGATCCAGCGCGCCGGGCCGCCCATGACGGCGTCATTGAACATCGCCCGGCCCAGGGCCGCCTCCGAGGCGGCGTCGGGCGCATAGACGGCGCGCAGGGCCGGTCTGGCCCTGGCCGCCACGGCCGCCGCCGCCGCGTCGGCGGGGCCCAGCAGCGAGGCCTCGTTGCTGTTGGAGCCGATGATCAGGGGAACCGCCTCGGCGTCGCCGCGGGCGAAGGCCTGCGCCGGGCTCTCGCGGATCAGACGTCCGTCGACGATCGGACCGTACTCGCCCAGGCCAGTCGTCTGGGCGTCGAGGATCGCCTGGACGGGCAGGGCGCGCAGCGCCCCGGCGTCCGCGGTCGCCCCGGTCACGCCCAACGTCGTCGCCAGGGCCGCGCCGCGCGCCTCGGCCTGGGCCAGGGTGCGGGGCGCCGACCAGCCGCCGCCCGACTGCACGATCGCCCGGGCGAACAGGCCCCGGGCGGAGGGCGTGGCCAGAAGCTGCAGGGTGTCGGCGCCGCCGGCCGATTCGCCGAACACGGTGACATTGGCCGGATCACCGCCGAACGCGGCGATGTTGCGTTTCACCCACTGCAGGGCGGCGATCTGGTCCATCAGCCCGTAGGAACCCAGCGGCTGCCGGGGTCCGGCCTCGGCGGTCAGGGCCGGGTGGGCGAAGAAGCCCAGGGCGCCCAGGCGATAGTTCATCGCCACCACGATCACCCCGTCGCGGGCGAAGTTCACCGCGTCATAGCTGGGCAGGTTGCTGGCTCCGGCGGTGTTGCCGCCGCCGAAGATCCACACCATCACCGGCGTCTTGCCCGGCCTGCCGAGCCCGCCCTTCGGCGCGGTGACGTCCAGCGTCAGGCAGTCCTCCGACACCGGTCCGACATAGCCGCCGCCGTTCGGCGCGATTGGCGAGACCTTCTGCGGGCAGGCCGGCCCCGCCGTGATCGCCTGGCGGTCCGCCGACCAGGGCGCTGCCGGCGCCGGGGGGCGCCAGCGCAGATCGCCCACAGGCGGGGCGGCGTAGGGGATGGCGCGGAACACGGCCGCAGGCCCGGACGCCACGCCGACCACCGGTCCGCTGTCGATCCGCGCCCGGGGCGCCTCGTCCGCCCGCGCCGCGCCGACGGCGGCAAGCCCGAGAAAGGCCAGGGCCAGCCTGCGGTGAACTTTCGGGCGCATCCGGGCCTCCCTGGGGACGATCTGGCTCGATGATCCCCCGCCACCGTCCCGGGTCAAGGGCTTTGCCGGTTCAGGCCGCCTCGATCTCCAGCCCCAGCCGGACGCGGAGATGCCGCCGGGTGGCGTCCTCGAACGCCTGTGGCCAGACGGCGCCGGTCCGGGCGGCCAGGGCCCGCGCCCGGGGCAGGAAGATCGCCGCGATGGCGGCGTCATTGGCCAGGATGTCGGCGCGGTTCGCCGCCGCCGGCGGCAGGGCCTCGAGCGCTCGGCGCTGATCCAGGGTGAGGAAGGGGTTGCGATTCAGCGCGCCGCCGCGATCGGCGGGTGCGACGCCGTTCTCCTCCAGCATCAGGTCGATCGTCAGCCGGCGCAGGATTTCCAGGCCGGTGAGGCACACCAGATATTCCTCCCGACCCAGGCCCACCACGGTCAGGCCGAGCACCCTGAGGAACTCGTTGACCAGCGCCAGCACGGTCTGTGGCGTCGGCGCGTAGGCCGCCGTCGGGCGCCGTGCGGGGTCATGCTCTCCGCGGTTGAACAGGAGCGTCAGTCGCGCGGGATCGAATCGACCCAGTTCGTCCGGCTCCACGAAGCTGAGATCGAAGCGTTCCCAGTCCGCCGTCACCACATTGATCACCCGGCCGCCGAACAGCGCATTGACCAGAGCCGGAGCGGCTATGGCGTCGACGCCCCGGCCGTATCGCTGGCCGGTCTGGCTCGCCGCCCCCGCTGCGGTCAGCACCACCAGGTCGACGTCGCTGAAGGCGTCGCCGCCGCCCGCCCCAAGGCTGCCGCCCAGCCACGCGGCGGCGATCTGCGGGTCGGCGGCCAGAACCTGATGGATCTTTTCCAGAAGCGTCTGCTGCGCGGCGGTGAGGGCCAAGGTCGTCTCCCTATCCGGCATCGACCCTAAGGGCAGTTTGTCTCGGGGCGAAGCGGGCTCCACCCTGTCCGGCGCCTTGTGCCGCTACCCGGCGCCGCTTTAAGAGCGTGGCGGGATCCGGAGACGAACCATGCGCGGCGCGACCCTCACACTTCTGATCGGCGGACTTTGCCTCGCCGCCCTATCCGGCGAGGCCCTGGCTCAGGTCGGGCCCCTGCCGCATGCCTTCGCCGGCTACGCCCAGCCGGCCATCCCGCCGGGCGCCTGCAAGGCCGTCAACGCCGGCGAGGCCCAGTGCGTGATTCCGGCCATGACCGCCGGCCGTTATCTGATCGAGGCCGCTGGCACATCCACCACTCAGGGCGGAGACGCGGTCCAGGCCCTGGAGATCGACGTGGGCGGCGGCAAGTGCGGCGTCGGCAAGAACACCCGCCCCTGGCCCAGCGGCGCGCGGACCTTCCGCCTGGACTGCGAGGTCACGGTGCTGACCGACGTCCCCCTCATGGTGCGGGCGCTCTATGCCGACGCCAAGGCGGTGAAGGACCCGGCGGGTCCGTCGATCACCATCCGGCCTGTGCCGTGGAACGGCGTTTTGTCGAGTCAGCCTTTCGCCCCGCAGCAATAGCAGGCTAAAGGAAAAAACAAGCAGCCGTGATTGTTACGGCCAGAGGAGACGGCCATGCGCCAAATTCAACACTTCGTCGACGGACAGGCGCTGGCCGGAACGAGCGGCCGCTTCGCAGACGTCTTCAATCCCAACACCGGCGAGGTGCAGGCCCAGGTGGCCCTGGCCAGCGCCGCCGAGCTTGACGCGGCCGTGCAGGTCGCCGCCCGGGCCCAGATCGGCTGGGCCGCCACCAACCCGCAGCGCCGCGCGCGGGTGATGTTCGAATTCAAGCGCCTGGTCGAGGCGCGCATGGACGAACTGGCCGCCATCCTCTCTTCGGAGCATGGCAAGGTCATCGCCGATTCCAAGGGCGACATTCAGCGTGGCCTGGAGGTGATCGAGTTCGCCTGCGGCATCCCGCACATCCTCAAGGGCGAATACACCGAGGGCGCGGGCCCCGGCATCGACGTCTATTCCATGCGTCAGCCGCTGGGCGTCTGCGCCGGCATCACCCCGTTCAACTTCCCCGGCATGATCCCGATGTGGATGTTCGGCATCTCCATCGCCGTGGGCAACAGCTTCATCCTCAAGCCGTCCGAGCGTGATCCGACCCTGCCGGTGCGCCTGGGCGAACTGCTCATGGAAGCCGGCGCCCCCGCCGGGGTGCTCAATGTGGTGCATGGCGACAAGGTGGCCGTCGACGCCATCCTGCACCACCCGCTGATCCGCGCCGTCAGCTTCGTCGGTTCCTCCGATATCGCCTCCTATGTCTACTCGGTGGGCGCCGCCAACGGTAAGCGCGTCCAGGCCATGGGCGGCGCCAAGAACCACGGCATCATCCTGCCCGACGCCGACCTCGACCAGGCGGTCAAGGACCTGATCGGCGCGGCCTATGGCTCGGCCGGCGAGCGCTGCATGGCCCTGCCGGTGGTGGTGCCGGTGGGCGCCAGGACCGCCGACGCCCTGCGCGAGAAGGTGCTCGCCGAGATCGACACCCTCAAGGTCGGCATCTCCACCGATCCGGCCGCCCAGTACGGCCCGGTGGTCACCGCCGCCCACAAGCAGAAGATCGAGACCTACATCCAGATGGGTGTCGACGAGGGCGCCGAACTGGTCGTCGACGGCCGCGGCTTCTCTCTGCAGGGCTATGAGAAGGGCTTCTTCGTCGGTCCGTCCCTGTTCGACCAGGTCAAGCCGACCATGAAGACCTATCAGGAGGAGATCTTCGGCCCGGTGCTGCAGATCGTCCGCGCCGAGACCTTCGAGGAGGCCCTCAGCCTGCCGTCCGAGCACCCCTACGGCAACGGCGTGGCCATCTTCACCCGCAACGGCCGCGCCGCCCGCGAGTTCGCCTCGCGGGTCAATGTCGGCATGGTGGGCATCAATGTGCCCATCCCGGTGCCGGTGGCCTACCACACCTTCGGCGGCTGGAAGCGCAGCGCCTTCGGCGACACCAACCAGCACGGCCTCGAGGGGGTGAAATTCTACACCAAGGTCAAGACCATCACCGCCCGCTGGCCGGAAGGCGCCGTCGAAGACAGCGCCTTCGTCATCCCGACCATGAAATAGCGATGACCGGGGTGGCGGTGCGATATCGCTCTCCTCTCCCGCGCCGCGGGGGAGGTGTCGGCGAGGCCGACGCAGGGGGCGCGCGGCCGCTACGTCGCCCCCGCCGGCGTTCCGGTCGGAAATGAGGGGCTAGACCGATGGATTTCACGCTCAACGAAGACCAGCAGGCCATCCAGGACATGGCCCGCGCCTTCGCGGCCGCGGAGATGGCCCCGCACTCGGCGCGCTGGGACGAGGACAAGCACTTTCCGGTCGACGTGCTGCGCGCCGCCGCGGCGCTGGGGCTGGCCGGCATCTATGTGACGGAGGACGTCGGCGGCTCGGCCCTCACCCGCCTGGACGCCACCCTGATCTTCGAAGCGCTGTCGGAGGGAGACGTCTCCACCGCGGCCTTCCTGTCGATCCACAACATGGCCTCGTGGATGATCGACCGCTTCGGTTCGGACGACCTGCGCCAGCGCTATCTGCCCCGTCTGACCACCATGGAGCTGATCGCCTCCTACTGCCTCACCGAGCCCGGGGCCGGCTCCGACGCGGCCTCCCTGCGCACCACAGCGAGGCGCGAGGGCGACACCTATGTGCTCAACGGCGCCAAGGCCTTCATCTCCGGGGCCGGCGTATCGGACGTCTATGTGGTTATGGCCCGGTCCGGCGGCGACGGGGCCGGCGGGGTTTCCACCTTCGTCGTCGAAAAGGACATGCCCGGCCTCTCCTTCGGAGCCCAGGAACGCAAGATGGGCTGGTCCAGCCAGCCCACGGCCATGGTGCATTTCGACAATGTCGCCGTGCCCGCCGTCAACCGCGTCGGCGAAGAGGGCCAGGGCTTCAAGATCGCCATGATGGGTCTCGACGGCGGGCGGCTGAACATCGCCTCCTGCTCCTTGGGCGGCGCCGCCCTGGCGCTGGAAACGGCCAAGACCTACCTGGAGACCCGCAAACAGTTCGGCCGCGCCCTGCGCGAGTTCCAGGGCCTGCAGTTCCGCCTGGCGGACATGGCCACCGAGCTGGAGGCCGCCCGCCTGATGGTCCGCCGGGCCGCCGCCGCCCTTGATGCGGGCGATCCGGCCGCCACCCGCCTGTGCGCCATGGCCAAGCGCTTCGCCACCGACGCCGGCTTCGAGATCGCCAACCAGGCCCTGCAGCTGCACGGCGGCTACGGCTATCTGAAGGACTATCCCCTCGAGCGCATCGTGCGCGATCTGCGCGTGCACCAGATCCTCGAAGGGACCAACGAGATCATGCGCGTGATCATCGCGCGGGAGATGTTCAAGCCATGAGCGAGCCTGCCCCGTCGCCGGACGCCGCCGAACCCGAGGTCCTCGTCGCGCGCGAGGGCCGCGTCGGCCGCCTCACCCTCAACCGGCCGAAGGCCCTGGGGGCGCTCACCGGCGGCATGGTCGCCCTGATGACAGAGGCCCTGCTGTCCTGGCGCGACGATCCGGCCGTGCACACCGTGCTCATCGACCACAGGGGCGAACGGGGCTTCTGCGCCGGCGGCGACATCCGCTTCCTGGCCGACAGCGCCGCCCGGGGCGGCGAGGGCGCGCGGCGGTTCTTCTACACCGAGTACCAGCTCAACCACCTGCTGATGGTCTATCCCAAGCCGATCGTCGCCATCATGGACGGGGTCACCATGGGCGGCGGTGTCGGCATCGCCCTGCCGGCCCGCTATCGCGTCGCCACCGAGCGCACCACCTTCGCCATGCCCGAGACCGGCATCGGCCTGTTTCCCGACGTCGGCGGCGGCTGGCACCTGTCGCGCCTGCACGGCGGCGTGGGCTCCTGGCTCGCCCTCACCGGGGCGCGGGTCAAGGCGGCCGGCTGCGAGATCCTCGGCATCGCCACCGACGTCGTGCCTTCAGGCCGCGTCGCCGAACTCAAGGCCCGGATCGTCGCCGATCCCGAGTCCGTGGAGACCATCCTCACCGAACTGGAGGCCGATCCCGGCCACTCGACCACCCTCGACCACCACGACGAGATCGACCGCCTGTTCGGCGGCGAAACGCTGGAGGCGATCTTCGCCGCCCTGGCCGCCGATCCCTCGCCCTGGGCGGCCGAGCAGCTGGCCACCCTGCGGACCAAGTCGCCGCTGTCGATGAAGGTGTCCCTGCGCCAGCTGCAGCGCGGCCGCGCCATGGCCAGCTTCGCCGACAACATGGTCATGGAGATGCGCATCGGCGCCCGCATGGTGATGAGCGCCGACTTTACCGAGGGGGTGCGCGCCGTCATCGTCGAGAAGGACAACAAGCCCGTCTGGAACCCCGCCGATCTGGCCGGCGTCACCGACGCCATGGTCGACGCCGTCTTCGCCCCGCTTCCCGCCGACCAGGAATGGAAACCCCTATGAGTTCCGAAGCCACCTACGAAACCCTCCTCGTCGAACAGCGCGGCGCGGTGACCCTGGTCACCCTCAACCGCCCCAAGGCCCTCAACGCCCTCAACAGCCAGGTGCTGGCCGACCTGCTGGACGCCTTCGCCCGCTATGACGCCGACCCCACCCAGCGCTGCGCCGTGATCACCGGCTCCGAACGGGCCTTCGCCGCCGGGGCCGACATCAAGGAGATGTCCGAACAGTCGTTCGCCGACATGTACGGCGCCAACTTCTTCGCCGGCTACGCCCGCCTCACCACCACCCGCAAGCCGTGGATCGCCGCGGTGGCCGGTTTCGCCCTGGGCGGCGGCTGCGAGCTGGCCATGATGGCCGACTTCATCATCGCCGCCGACAACGCCAAGTTCGGCCAGCCCGAGATCAAGCTGGCCGTCACCCCGGGCATGGGCGGCTCCCAGCGCCTGACCCGCGCGGTGGGCAAGGCCAAGGCCATGGAGATGTGCCTCACCGGTCGCAACATGGACGCCCGCGAGGCCGAGGCCTCGGGCCTGGTCGCCCGCGTGGTGCCCGTCGCCGAGCTGCTGGCCGAGGCGCTGAAGACCGCCGAGACCATCGCCGCCATGGCCCCCCTGGCCGCCATCGCCGCCAAGGAAATGGTCAACGCCGCCTTCGAGACCATGCTCGAACAGGGGGTCAACTTCGAACGTCGCCTGTTCCACGGCCTGTTCGGCACCGCCGACCAGAAGGAAGGCATGGCCGCCTTCATCGAGAAGCGCCCGGGCGTCTTCACCGGCAAATAGGCCCTCCTCTGTTCCCCCTCGAAGGGGGGTGTGGCGGCGCGCGCCAACCCCGCCAGGGCTACTTCGACAGGTCGGCGAACAGCGACATGTAGTAGGTCACCGCCGGGGCGATGTTGGCCACCGGCGTGCGCTCGTTCAGGCCGTGGCTGAAGTTCTCGGAGTCCTTGAGGAACAGCGGGCTGGCGCCATAGCTGGGCGTGCCGTGCACGCGGTACCACATGCTGTCGCTGGCGCCGGACGCCATGGCCGGAAACACCGGCACGCCGGGATAGACCTTGCCCAGGGCGGTCTTCACCGCCGCGATGAAGTCCGCCCGCATGGGCGAGGCGTCGGTGCTCACCGACCCGGCGGTCACGTCGGCGATCTTCACCGCCGGATCGTCCGCCGCCGCCTGCAGTTCGGCCAGGATCGCCGCCGGCCTGTGGCCGGGGAAGATGCGGCAGTTGATATTGGCCTCGGCGCGCTGGGGCAGGGCGTTGAGGGCGTGGCCGCCGCTGATCATCGTCACCACGCAGGTGGTGCCGATCTTGCCCACCATGGCCGGGTTGGCCGACAGGGTGGCGATGGCCGCCGCGTCGGCGGGGTCGGCGGCGAAGGCGCGCATGGCCGCCGCGATCGGGGGCGACTGGTATTTCGCCGCCTCGGTGAAGTAGGCCCGGGTCAGGTCGTTGACCTCGGGGGTGAAGCGATGGGCCTGGATGCGCAGCAGCGCCGCGGCCAGGCGGTCGATGGCGTTGTCGGCCCGCGGCTGCGAGGAGTGGCCGCCCGGATTGGTCACCATCAGCTGGAAGTCGGCGTAGGTCTTCTCCGCCCCCTGCCAGGTGAAGTATTTCGGCGCCCCGGTGGTCTCGTCCAGCACCCCGCCGGCCCCGTCGATGTTCAGCACCAGATCGGCGTCCCTGAGCCTCTCGCCGATGATGGCGCCGGTCTTCATCGTCGTCTCCTCGTCGCCGGAGAACTCGATGATCACGTCTCGGCGCGGGCGGAATCCCTCGCGCTTCAGCTCGATCAGGGCGGCGATGGCCAGGGCGCCGTCCAGCTTCATGTCGGTGGCCCCGCGGCCGAACAGATAGCCATCCTCCACCACCGGGGTGAACGGATCGCGCTTCCAGTCGGCGGGCCGGGCCTCAACCACGTCCATGTGGCCGGAGATCACCAGGGGCTTCAGCGTCGCCTCCGAGCCCGGCCAGCGGGCGATCAGATAGGCGGTGTCCTCCACCGGGGTGATCGTCGCCTCGCCCTCGGCGAAACCGCCGGCCACCAGGGCCGAGCGGAACAGCGCCGCGACCTGTGGGGTCTTGTTGCCCGGTCCGCGCACCGAGCGCAGGGCGATGGCCTTCTGCACCAGGTCGAGGGCCTGGGCCTCCGCCGCCGGGTGGCCGGGCGACGCCGCCCCTGCGCCCGCCGGCGCCGTCGTCGCGACCAGGGTCGCCAGCACCGCCGCGGCCCGGGCCGCCTTCACCATCCTGCGCATCGTCGCTTCTCCTGTTCGGCGCCCTCGGTAGAGCGTTTCCCCGTCCTGCGGAATGGGCGCACGCGCCGGGTGGGCCTAAACCTTCGTTCCCAGCCAGATCACGTGGCGCGCGCCGCCGCGCCGACCATTGGCCCGAACGCGCAACTCCTCCACCGAATAGCCGGCCGACCCGAGGCGCCGGGTGAAGGCCGCGTCCGGCGCCGACGACCAAACCGCCAGCACGCCGCCGGGGCGCAGCGCCGCATGGGCCTGGCGCAGGCCATAGGCGTCATAGAGATCGTCGTTGGCCGCGCGCATCAGCCCGCCGGGGCCGTTGTCCACGTCCAGCAGAATGGCGTCGAAGCGGGCCGGGGCGCCAGCGATCAGCGCCCCGACGTCACCCTCGACCAGGGTCACCCGCGGGTCGGTCAGGCTGTCGCCATGGAAGGCGGCCATGGGGCCGCGGGCCCAGGCGACCACCTCCGGGACAAGCTCGGCTACGGTGACCCCGGCGTCAGCCGCCAGCACCGCCAGGGCGGCGCGCAGGGTGAAGCCCATGCCCAGGCCGCCGATCAGCATCCTGGGCGACGGCCGGCCGCCCAGCCGGGCGCAGGTCAGGGTGGCCAGGGCCTCCTCCGAGCCGCTCAGGCGGCTCGACATCAGCTCGATCGCGCCAGCCATGATCGAGAACTCATGGCCGCGCTGCATCAGGCGCAACTCGCCGCCGTCCGGCACGCGCGCCGAGCCCAGACACACCCAGGGGATCATTCAGCCTCTCCGCCCTCGCTGCCGCTCCGGGCGGACCGCCGTCAGACTACATGCGGTGCAGGGCGCACAGCTTGTTGCCGTCCGGGTCGCGCAGATAGGCCAGATAGAGTTTGCCCATGCCGCCCTCGCGGACACCCGGAGGCTCCTCGCACGTCGTGCCGCCCGCGGCCACGCCGGCGTCGTGCCAGGCCTTGGCCTGCTCGGGCGAGCTGGCCGCGAAGCCGATCGTGCCACCGTTGGGCGCCGTGGCCGGCTGGCCGTTGATCGGCTTGGACACCGAGAAGATGCCGGTGGGGGTCATGTAGAAGATGCGGTGGCCGTCCACCATGGCCGGCGGCACGCCCAGCGTGCCCAACAGGGTGTCATAGAATTCTTTGGCGCGGTCCAGATCGTTGGTGCCGATCATGATGTGGGAAAACATGGAGACTCTCTCTCGGTTGGCCCGGGCCATCCCCCCGGCCCCTCGACGCATAGCCTAACCGGGCCCCGGGTCAATCGCGCCGGGCCCCGGCGGCGCGGGCCGACAGGTGTTTCGGCGCCGGTCTCAGAACACGCGGACCGGCGCCGCGCTCGCGCCTGGATCGATGGCGATGTCGCCGAAACTGGCCGCGCCGTCGGTCTGCTCGATGAGGCTGTTGGCGATCAGCCAGACCTGGACGATCCGCCCGGGGGGCTTGCCGCCGATGTAGCGGGCATAGTCGGCCAGAACCGGTCTCCTCTCGGCCAGCCATTTGCCCAGATCCTGGCCGCCGGAGCGCACCACCACATGGGTCTCGCGGTCCTTCCAGGTCGGCAGCGGGCAGTGGAACCCGGTCTCCGGCGGCAGGGCGGCGCTCCACATATAGGTCAGGTCCTGGCCGTTCTCGAACTTCACCGCGATGCTCAGATAGTCGTGCGTCGCCGCCGTGGTCTCGGCCGCCTTCGCCGGCAGCCGCTCGACGTTCCACCGCCAACTCAGCGCCGTCGCGGGGGTGAGCGGCGCGTCGACCTCCCGCACCAGGATGCCGACGTTGTGGCGTGTCTCGGCGCGCATCTGGGTCTTCGGCCCGTCGCCGGAGGCGGGGCTGACCACGTGGAAGATGTCCGCCGGCCCATAGGGAGCAAGTTCGGCCAGATAGCTCCAGCCCGCGGGCGCCGCCGCCAGGCCGGGGCTGGCCGCCACCGGGACCTGCGGCGCCGGGGCCCCGCCAGGCGCTGCGGCCGCGCCGGAGGCCAGAACGGTGGCGATCGCGGCGCAGGCGAGCGCCGTTCCTGGCTGGCTTCCCATGATCGTCTCCCGGACTTTTGCGACAGCAGGCCCCTGAAACGCCCGGCGCGCAACCGTAAAATCCATCGACAGCCGCCGGCCGCCGGGGGCTAATGTCTGGCCCGCACGCCCTGGCGCGGCGCCGGGCCGGAGGGGCCGTCATGCTGCGTCTGCTGTTTCCCCGCGTCATCGACAACCGCTTCCGCGGCCAGTGGCCGGGCTTCTGGCTGCTGGCGCCGGCGCTGGTGCTGAAGTTCGGCGTCGCCCTGGGCTCGATGATCACCCCCGCCAACGCCAGCCGCGCCGACGCCATCGACCTGACCAGCTATTCGGCGGCGGCCCTGCGCGACGCCATGGCCACCACCGCCCTGCTCGGCCTGCTGCACTTCGCCATCGGCCTGATGGCCTTGCTGGCCATGGTCCGCTACCGGGCCATGGTTCCCCTGGTCTATCTGTGGCTGATCCTCGAGCTCCTCGGTCGGCGCCTGCTGCTGGGGTTCTATCCCATCGACCGGGCCGGCGGCCCCTCGGGCGGCCACCCTGGCGGCCCCTCTGGCGGTTTGTCCAGCGGGGCGATCCTCAACCTGGTGCTCGTCTCCACCCTGGTTCTCGGCTTCGCCCTCTCGTTGTGGCCGCGCCGCGCCGCCCCGCCGGCGGCCTAGACGGCTCCCATGCCTCTTCCGCCTCCGCCCGGCGCCCGAGTCTCGCCCTCCACCGCCCGCAACCGCGATCCCATCCTTCAGGCGCTCCGGCCGCGCCTGCCGGAACGCGGCGTGGTGCTGGAGATCGCCGCCGGGGCCGGCGAGCATGCGGTCCATCTGGCCGCGGCCTTGCCGCACCTCCAGTGGCTCCCCACCGATCCGGATCCGGAGGCCCTGGCCAGCATCGCCGCCTGGCGGGGCGCCGCCGGCCTGGCCAACCTGCGGGCGCCGCTGCGCCTCGACGCCGCCGATCCGGACGCCTGGCCCACGGATCCGGTCGACGCCGTGGTCAACATCAACATGATCCACATCTCGCCCTGGGCGGCGACCGCGGGCCTGATGCGCGGCGCCGGCGCCCGCCTGCCGCCCGGCGGCGGGCTCTTCCTCTACGGCCCGTTCATCCAGCCTGACGTCGAAACCGCCCCCTCCAACCTCGCCTTTGACGCCAGCCTCCGGCGCCGCGACCCGGCCTGGGGCCTGCGCCGCCTGGACGCGGTGACGGCGCTGGCGCCGGCGTGCGGCCTGGCGTTCAGCGAACGCCTCGCCATGCCGGCCAACAACCTCGTCGTCGTCTTCCGCCGGATCTGAGCCCCGCGCGCCGGCCCGCCGGCGTCGCCGCAAGAAAACGACCGGCCGCTCAACCCCGTTCCGCCCCTGGCTGCGTAGTCGTCATGTGAAGGCTCAAGGAGGCGCACATGACATCGGCCCACGGCACATTCACCCCTCCGCGTCGCCGCACGGTGCTCGCGGCGGCGGCCGCCCTGATCGCTCTGGCCGGCGTGGCGGACGCCTGTGCGCGGCCTTACGCCGAGGGGGTGGACCTCACCGTGATCAATCGCGAGACCGGCCAGCCTCTGCGGGTCTGGCGCCATCACGGAGCCCGCTTCGTCGCCGGCGAGCCGGGCGCGCGCTACAGCCTGCGCGTGGCCAATCACACCGACGGCCGGGTGCTGCTGGTGATGTCCGTCGACGGCGTCAACGTCCTCACCGGCGAGACCGCCGCCTGGAACCAGAGGGGCTATGTCATCGACGCCGGCGGCGCCTATGACGTCACCGGCTGGCGCAAGACCGACCGCGAGGTCGCCGCCTTCGCCTTCGCTCCCCTGCCGCAATCCTACGCCGCCCGCACCGGACGGCCGGGCGATGTCGGCGTCATCGGCATGGCGGTGTTCCGCGAAAGGGCCCCCATCGCGGTCGAGGCGCCCGTCCCCGCGCCGCCGGTCATGGCCCCGGCCTGGCGGGACGCCCCCGCCGACCACGGTTTCGGGCCGGCCACGCGCGCCGCGCCGCTGCCGCCGCCTGCGCCGCTGAGCCTCGCCGCGCCCCCGCCCAAGGCCCTGCCCAACGCCCTTCAGGAGGCCGCTGAAGCCGGCCGGCGCGAGGAGAAACTGGGCACGGCGCACGGGGCGCGGGAATGGTCGGTGGTCAGCCTGACCACCTTCGAGCGGGCGACGCCCTGGCCGCAGGCCGTCCGCCAGATCCAGTACGACACCCGGGCCAATCTGGTCGCGCAGGGCGTGATTCCGGCCTGGCCGCCAGCGGACCATCCGCCCCGGGCCTTCCCCTCCACCCCCGGCGGCGGCTTCGTCCCCGACCCGCCCGCCGAACCCTGAGCCCGTGGCCGTTCACCCTTTGCGGACCCGGCCGTGCGAGGGCTAGACTTCGCCGCGATGGAGCCGGATGAAGCGGACGACGCCGAGCTGCTGCGCGCCCACGGCGCCGGCGACCCGTACGCCTTCGCGCGGCTCTACGACAGGTATGATCGGCCATGCTTCCAGTTCATCCGCAGGACCCTGGGGCGCGCGGGCGCCGACGCCGCCGAGGACCTGCACCAGGAGACCTGGCTGGCGGTCTCGCGCAACGCCGCGGCCTTCGACCCCGGCCGGGCCAGCTTCCGCGCCTGGCTCTTCACCATTGCGCGCCACAAGGTCTGGGACCACTTTCGACGTCAGAAGGTGGCCGTGCTGGCCACCGCGGTGGACGAGGCGGCGATGAGCCTGCCTGATCCCGGTCCGACGCCCCTGCAGCAGGTGGAATCCCGCGAACTGGCGCTCAGGCTGGTCGGCGCGGTCGAGGCCCTGCCCCTGGCCCAGCGCGAGACCTTCGTCCTCTTCGCCCACGCCGGTCTGTCGCTGGAAGAGGTCGCCCAGGCTACCGGCGCCGCCCTGGAGACAGCCAAAAGCCGGCTGCGTTACGCCCGCGCCACCCTCAGGAAGGCGCTCGCCGCCGAGAGGCCGGCCCATGGCTGACCGCGACACCCTTCCCGATCCCGTCGACCTGTCCGCGGTCCGGGCCGAGTCGGTTCTGGCCGACGAGGCCGCGCGCGCGGCGCGGCGCGCGCGGGTGCTCGCCGCGGTCGCGGCCGAG
>CAIXWN010000117.1 GCA_903923135.1 uncultured Caulobacteraceae bacterium
CCGCCGTCGCGCCGCCGCCGGAGAGCTGGTGGACCGGCTTCGCCGACGCCGAGCTGACCAGCCTGATCACCCGCGCCGCGGCGGCCAATCTCGACGCCCGGGCGGCGGTGCTGCGCCTGGCCGAGGCGCGCGCCCAGCGCGCCGTCGCCGGCGCCGCCCAGTGGCCGAATCTTGGGGCGAACGCCGCCGGCCAGGTCACCCGGCTGAGCGAGAGCACGCCGACCGGCGCACTGTTCAGCAAGATCGGCCAGTCCCCCGCCCTCGCGGGCGTGAAGATCGACAACCCCTATGAGCAGTATCAAATCGGCTTCGACGCCGCCTGGGAGGTCGACCTGTTCGGCCACGTCCGCCGATCTGTCGAGGCGGCCGGGGCCGACAGCGACGCGGCCGCCGAGGACAGCCGCGCCGTTCTGGTCTCGGTGCTCGGCGATGTCGGCCGCGCCTATATCGACTTGCGCCGCGCCCAGGTGAAACGCTGCATCGCTCAGGACACCCTGACCACCGAACGCGGCCTGCTGGATCTGGCGGGCCAGCGACGCGCGGCCGGGCTGGGCGGCGTCATCGACATGGACAGGGCCGCCGCCGAGGCCGCCGGCGCGGAGGCCCAGCTGCCGTTGCTGGATCAGCAGATCACCGCCGACATCAATCAGCTCAGCCGGCTGGTCGCCCGCGAGCCGGGCGCCCTGCGCTCCGAGCTGGAGACCTCGCCGACCACCCAGTCGGTCGCCCCGGCGGTGACCGCCGGCCTGCCGGCCGATCTGGCTCGTCGCCGCCCCGACATCCGCGCCGCCGAGGCCCGGCTGCACGCCGCCACGGCCCGGGTCGGGGTGGCCGTGGCGGACCTTTTCCCAAGGGTGACCCTGGCCGCCCAGGGCGGACTGCAGGCCCAAAGCCTGACCACCCTGACCCACTGGGCCAGCCGGTTTGTCAACGCCGGGCCCAATCTTGAACTGCCGGTGTTCGACGCCGGACGGCGGCGGGCGACGGTGCGCCTGCAGACGGTGCGCGAGCGTGAGGCGGCCCTGGACTATCAGCGCGTCGTGCTCGGCACGGTGCACGAGGCCGACACCGCCCTGGCGGCCCGGAGCGCGGACGAGGCCCGCCGTATCAGCCTGAGCCAGGCGGCAGCGCACGACCGCGAGGCGGCCGATCTGGCGCGGCAGCGATATGCCGGCGGTGTCGGCTCGTTCATCGAGGTGCTGGGCGCCGAGCGGGCCCGGCAACAGAACGACCTCGCCCTGGCCGACGCCACGGCGGCGGTAAGCATCGACACGGTCGTGATCTACAAGGCCCTCGGCGGCGGCTGGAGCGAGGCAGCGACCGCCGCCCCGGATGTCAGGGATCGACGGTGAAGCGCAGGATCGGCCCGGTCCAGCGCACGCCGTCGCCCTCGAGGATCGTCAGATCGCGCACGCCGGGCGTCGCCGTCACCGCCCGGGGCCAGAAGGCGCGGGCTGCGGTGTTGCGCGCCGCGACCGCGGCCTCCCACAACCCCGGATAGCGGACCAGGATCTGGCGCACCGCCGCCGAGGCGACGCCCTGCCGGCGGTATTTCCGCATGACGAAGAACTCGGCCATGTTGTGGTCGGCGGTGAGGCCGCTGTGGGAATGGTCGTTGAGCAGGGCGAAGCCGGCGGGCCGGCCGCGCCAGCGGATGACCAGGGGGATTCGGGCCGGCTCGCTCCAGTCGCTGTCAATGTACGGATAGTCGCCGAAACGGCCCCGCGGGTCCACGTCGAACTCCGCGCTCTGGACAGGCTCCATCTCCGAGAAGTCATAGACATAGAACTGGAACAGGCCCTCGATCAGCGGCCATTGGGCCGCCCCGACGGGGATGACGTCGACCTCGTCGCGGGGTTCGGACATGGGGTTTTCCCTCCCTCGGATCAGGCCGCGCGCGGCCGCGGGCCCGCGTTTTCGGCGTCCTGCCGCAGGGCGGCGGCCAGCTGTATGCCCTGCCAGATGCAGGCGTCGGAATTGACATAGTCCCAGCCGCCGAACCGGCCGACGGTGTGAATGCCCAGGGGCGCCAGCCAGTCGCGGATGCGCGCCATGATCGCCGGTCGTTCAGGGGTGGCCACCGGATAGCCGTACGGCACATCGACGATCCGGCTGTCGATCACATCGCCCCGGTCGCCGATCAACCGCGAATCGGCCAGCCAGTCGAGGCTGGCGCGCCGCAGCGTCGCATCCGGCGGCGCCGGCTTTTCCGCCGACCAGGCGATCTCGCCCATGAGCGCGTGCACCGGGCGGTCGCGCAGGTCCGCCGAACTGGTGTGATTGAAGGCGAGCTTGTGGATCGGGCTGTCGTCGCCGGGCACATAGACCCGCTGCGGGGCCGCGCCCACCGGACCCGCCACCAGGGTCAATAGGATCTTCAGGGAGACGACCCCCAGGCGATCGGCGGCGGCGATCAGATCGGCGGGGCAGCCCTCGACCGCCCGCAGCAGCTGGGGCGCGGGCATGGTGGAGACCAGGCGTCGCCAGGACCATTCATCACCGGCGAGGGTGCGCGCCGTTCTGGCCACGGGATCGATCCGGCAGACCTGCTGGCCGAAGGCCACCGGCCCGCAACGTCGGGCCATGGCCTCGAAGATCGCCACGAAGCCGCCCTCGGCGGGATAGGCGACCTGGCTGTCGCTTTGCAGCGGCCGGCGGCCGGCCGTGTTCCCGCCCCCCGCATCGCCGCCGGCGATGCGCTCGCCCACCCAGTCGCAACTCATCCGCCGCAGATCGCGGGCCCAGAGCTTGCGGTTGTAGGGCAGCATGAAATGGCGGGCGACGCCGCGACCGAACCGATGCACGATCCAGTCCTCGAAGTGCGCCGGCGGCTCACCGCGGCCACGCGTCGCCAGTCCGTCCTCGCACTCGGCCCGAACCGCCGCATCGGCGATCTGATGGACATGATCCTGGAAGGGATCGTGACGAACGTCACCGCCTTTGGCGCCTTTGTGGACATCGGCGTGCACCAGGATGGACTGGTGCATGTTTCCGAGCTCTCCGACCGCTTTATCCGCGAACCCTCCGAGGTGGTCAAGGCCGGCGATCGCATCAAGGTAC
>CAIXWN010000118.1 GCA_903923135.1 uncultured Caulobacteraceae bacterium
CATCGTCGGAGCCGGACTGGTGACCGCGGCCTGGGGCGTCGGCTCCGCGGCGCGTCGCGCCTCCCGCCGCCGTCAGCCCGGGCGCGCCGCCGGCTGGGTCCTCGACGGCCTGTGCCTGGTCTGGTTCGTCGCCTTTGGCCTCACGGCAGTCGGTGCGGCGGGCCTGGGCGATCCGAACGCGGCGGTCTTCACCTATCCGGGCGTCTGGCTGCCGGTGGGGTTGTGGGCGCTGCTGGCCGCCGCCCTGGCCACCCCTGTCGCCGGCGTCACCGCCATGGTCGCCCTGCGCCCCACGGGCTGGTCGGTGTGGCGCTGGCTACGGCAATCGGCGGCCCTGGCGGTCTTCGCCGCCCTGGCGGTGACCCTGTGGACCTGGGGTATGCTGGGCTATTCGGGTTGGTGACCGGCCGTCAGGCGGCGGGACGGGCCCCGAAGGTTTGCCCTAGTTGGGCTTGAGCAGCAGCTTGCAGCTGTCCGGCCCGGCCCTCAGCCCCTCGAAGGCCGTGGCGAAGTGGTCGAAGCCGACCACCTCGGTCACCAGGGGCCCGGGATCGAACCGCCCCGCCGCCAGGCTGTCCAGGACGTGCTGGAAGTCCGTCCGGTCGTGACCGAGCACGAAGGTGAAGGTGAGTTCCTTGGCCAGGGCGACGATGGGCCGGAAATGGTCGAGCTCCATGCATGCGCCTACCACGATCACCCGGCCGAACAGCGGCGCCAGACGCACCGATTCGGCGATCATGCCGGGCGTGCCGACGCATTCGAACACCACATCCGGCGGTCCCCCGGTCAGGTCGGCGAAGGCCTCGCCCGCATCACCGGCGCGGGGATCGATCACCGCCGAAGCGCCCATGATCATCGCCCGGTCCCGGGCGACGGCGCGGGGTTCGGAGACGATCACGCTGGTTGCGCCGGCCAGCCGCGCGAAGATCGACACGGCCTGCCCCACCGGCCCTGCCCCGATGATCAGCACCCGCGTCCCGGCCATGGGGCCGGCCTTGCGCACCGCGTGATAGCCGACCGCCAGGGGCTCGGTGAGAGCCCCGTTCAGCAGATCGACGCTCTCCGGCAGTCGCAGGGCCTGGCCGGCCCCCACCGCCACATACTGGGCATTTCCCCCCGGCAGGGCGATTCCGAGATAGCTGACGCTCGGGCAGATGATGTCCAGGCCGTCCTTGCACAGCGTCCCACAGGCCGGGCACGGCCTGTAGGGCATGACCGTCACCCGGTCGCCTTCGCGCCATCCGCCCCGCGCGTCACGGCCCACCGCGGCGACCTCGCCCGAGAACTCGTGACCGAGGATCGCGCCAGGGCTCAGCGAGGTCTCGATGCCCGGCTGGGTGAGATGAAGGTCGGTGCCGCAGACGCCGCTGTAGGCCACCCTGACCAGCAGGTCCGAGGCCAGCAACCCGGGCTCTGGCGTTTCGATCACCGCCAGCGGCGAACCCGCCGCCTGAAAAACACTCGCCCGCATGGTCGCACCCCAAAACAATCTCTGTTGCTGGTTTCCAACCATGCCGTCGACCGCTAGCCTGCGTCAACGGCGCGGATTCAGCGGCCGCGGTCGGGACGGGCGGGACAGTCATGGGGCGTATTCTTTCACTAGCCGCCGGCGTGATGCCGGACGTCTCTCCCGCGGAGACCGTGGCCGCCGCCGCGGCTGCCGGCTGGCCCGCCGTCGGGATCTGGGTCGACACGACGCTGTGGACCCCGCAGACCACGCGCGAGGTCCGCCGCCGGCTCGGCGACGGGGGCCTGACGGCGCTCGACGCCGAAGTGGTCTGGATCAACGCCGGCCCGGACAATCCGGACCATTTCCGCGTTCTGGACATCGCCGCCGAACTGGGCGCCCGCAACGTCCTGGCGGTCAGTTCCGCGCCGGATCCCGCCGATACGGCCGACAAGCTGGGACGCCTGTGCGACCACGCCGCGGGCCTGGGCGTCAGGGTGTCGCTCGAATTCGGCGCCTTCACCGCCGTGCGCTCCCTCGCCGACGCTCTGGATGTATTGGCGCGCTGCGGCCGCGGCGAGGCCGGCCTGCTGGTTGATCCCCTGCACTTCGCCCGCACCGGCGGGCGGCCCGCCGACCTGGCCGCGGTCGACCCGCACCGCTTCGCCTACGCCCAGTTCTGTGACGCCCCCGCCCTGGGGCCCCTCCCCGAGGACGTGCCGGCGATCATCAAGGAAGCGCTCGATCTGCGGCTGAACCCCGGCGACGGCGCCCTGCCCCTGGCGGATCTGCTCCGGGCGCTGCCCGAGGAGACTCCGCTCAGCGTCGAGCTTCGTTCGAAGGCGCTGCGCGACGCCTTCCCCGACCCGGTGGAGAGGGCCCGCGCCCTGCTGACCGCGACCGTCGGCTGGATGGAAAGCGCCTTCAAAACAACACGCTGATGGTCCAACAGGGCGGCTGCGTCGGGCGAACCAGCGGGGGCCGGGTGATACGGATGAGGACAGGGTGTTGCCCGGCGTGATCGCCGCGCTCGGCTGGCTGGTCGCGGCCATGGCCGTCGTGGGCTCGCTCTATGTCCTGACGGCCGCGCTTCTGGCGGCGCGCTTCCTGGCGCGACGCGCGCCCGTCGACGCCGAACCCGGGGCGGTCAGCCTGATCAAGCCCCTGCACGGCGCCTACCCCGGCATGGACAGCGTGCTGGAAGGGTTCTGCGATCAGGACTATCCGGCGCCGGTGCAGATCCTGTTCGGCGTGCAGGATCCTGCCGACGCCGCCGTCGCCGTGGTCGAGGCGCTCATCGCCCGACGACCCGACGCCGACATCGCCCTGATCGTGGACGGGGCGCAGCACGGCGCCAACCGCAAGGTCTCCAACCTGATCAACATCGCCGCCCGGGCGCGGCACCCGCTGCTGGTGCTCAGCGACGCCGACATCGCCGTCGGCCGCGACTATCTCCGTCAGGTGGCCGGCGCCCTGGCCGCCGACGGCGTCGGCGCGGTGAGCTGTCTCTATGTGGGCCGGGACGACGGCTCGACCTGGTCGCGCCTGGGGGCCATGGCCATCAACTATCATTTTCTGCCCAATGCGGTGCTCGGCAAGACCCTGGGGCTGGCGCAGCCCTGCTTCGGCTCGACCATCGCCCTGCGCGCCGAGACCCTTGACGCCATGGGCGGCTTCGCCGCCTTCGCCGATCACCTCGCCGACGACTACGAGATCGGCCGCGCCGTGCGCGCCGGCGGCGAGGCCGTGGCCATCCCGCCGATGGTGGTCGCCCATCTTTGCCTCGAGCCCGGCGCCGGGCCCCTTGTCGACCACGAGTTGCGCTGGGGACGCACGGTGCGCCAGCTCGACCCGGGCGGCTACGCCGGCAGCGTGATCACCTATCCGCTGCCGCTGGCCCTGATCGCGGGGGCGCTTCTGGGCTTCTCCCTCCCCGCCGTGTGCCTGATTTTCATCAGCCTTGGGGTGCGCATCGCCTGCAAATTCTGTATCGACGCGGCCACGGGCGCGTCAGCGGGTCGCTGGTGGATGATTCCTGCGCGCGACGTACTATCTTTCGGTGTCTTCATCGCCAGCTTCACGGTCAACACCGTCGGCTGGCAGGGCCAGCGTTTTCGTGTGGGACGGGACGGCGTCCTCTCCCATTCCTAAAGGTTAGAAAATTCCATGCTTCGCACCCTCTTCCTCCAGGCTCCCAGCTTCGACGGCTTCGACGGCGGCGCCGGTTCGCGCTACCAGGCCAAGCGCGAGATCAAATCGTTCTGGTACCCGACGTGGCTGGCCCAGCCCGCGGCCCTGGTGGAAGGCAGCCGTCTGATCGACGCCCCGCCGCACAAGCAGTCCCTGGCCGACATCCTGCCGCTGGCGAAGGACTACGACCTGCTCGTCATGCACACCTCGGTGCCCTCCTTCGCTTCCGACGTGAAGTGCGCCGAGGCCTTCAAGGCCGAGAACCCCGCCCTGAAGATCGGCCTGATCGGGGCCAAGGTGGCGGTGGACGCCGACGGCAGCCTCAAGGCGGCGCCCTGCATTGACTTCGTCGCCCGCAATGAATTCGACTTCACCATCCGCGACGTGGCCGAGGACAAGCCTTGGGCCGACATCCTCGGCCTCAGCTACCGCAACGCCGAGGGAGAGATCGTCCACAACGCCGACCGGCCGATCCTCGAGAACATGGACAGCCTGCCCTTCGTCAGCCCGATCTATCAGCGGGATCTGAAGATCGAGAACTACTTCATCGGCTATCTGAAGCACCCCTACATCTCGATCTACACCGGCCGCGGCTGCAAATCGCGCTGCACCTTCTGCCTGTGGCCGCAGACCGTCGGCGGCCACCGCTACCGGACGCGCAGCGTCGAGCATGTGATTGAGGAGATCGCCTGGGCGAAGAAGGCCTTCCCACAGGTCAAGGAGTTCTTCTTCGACGACGACACCTTCACCGACGACCTGCCGCGCGCCGAGGCCATCGCCGCGGAACTGGGAAAGCTGGGCGTGACATGGTCGTGCAACGCCAAGGCCAATGTTCCCTATGAGAGCCTGAAGAAGCTGAAGGCCGGCGGCCTGCGCCTGCTGCTGGTCGGCTACGAAAGCGGCAACCAGCAGATCCTGCACAACATCAAGAAGGGCATGCGCATCGAGGTGGCCGAGAAATTCACCCGCGATTGCCACGAACTGGGCATCATGATCCACGGCACCTTCATCGCCGGCCTGCCGGGTGAAACCACCGAGACCCTGAAGGAAACAGCCGCCTGGGCCGCCAAGATCAATCCGCACACGATCCAGGTGTCGCTGGCCGCGCCCTATCCGGGCACCTTCCTTTACAAGCAGGCGGTGGAGAACGGCTGGCTCGACGCCGACCACGCCGAGCTGGTGGACGACAGCGGCATCCAGATCGCGCCGCTGCACTATCCCCACCTCAGCCATGAACAGATCTTCGCAAGCGTCGAGACTTTCTACAAAAGTTTCTATTTCCGACCGCGCAAGATCGGGGCCATCGTCAATGAGATGGTCCGCAGCCCGGAAATGATGAAGCGCCGCCTGCGCGAGGGCGTCGAATTCTTTGAATTCCTCAAGGAACGCCGCAGCATAGCGGCCTAGCCTTACGTGGACGCGGTCAGCTACGACGCCCGGGACCAGGTCGCCGTCATCACCCTGTCGCGGCCGCAGCGTCGCAACGCCGTGGACGGACCGACCGCCTGGGCGCTGTATGACGCCTTCAAGCGTTTCGACGCCGACGAGGCCGTCAATGTCGCGGTGTTCAGCGGAACCGACGACGTGTTCAGCGCCGGCGCCGACCTGAAGGCGTTCGCCCTGGGCGAACAGACCAACCGCGTCGTCGAGGCCGATGACGTCGGCCCCATGGGCCCCACCCGGCTGCAGCTCACCAAGCCGGTCATCGCCGCGATTGAGGGCTACGCCGTCGCCGGCGGCCTCGAGATGGCCCTGTGGGCGGATCTTCGGGTGGTGGGGGCAGGCGCCGTGTTCGGCGTGTTCTGCCGGCGATTCGGCGTGCCTCTGGTCGACCTCGGCACGGTGCGCCTGCCGCGGCTGATCGGCGCCTCGCGGGCCATGGACCTTATCCTCACCGGCCGGGCGGTCGACGCCGCGGAGGCCCTCGCCATCGGCCTGGCCAACCGGGTCGTACCGCGGGGCGAGGCCCGCGCCGCCGCGATCGCCCTGGCGACACAGATCGCCGCCTTTCCCCAGACGTGCCTGCGCAACGACCGCCGCTCCGCCCTGGATCAGTGGAGCCTGACCTGGGACGAGGCGACGGCGCACGAGACACGCCTTGGCCTGGCCACCCTGGCCAGCGGCGAGTCGGCCGGCGGCGCGAGCCGATTCGCCGCCGGCGAGGGCCGCGGCGGCCGGTTCGCCTGACCGGGTCGGGCCCGGCGCCGGTGTCTTCCCCGGACAGCAGGCCGGTCATCGTCCCGACCCGCCGCTGGCGACCCCAGACCGGGGCCGTCCTGGCCACAGGCCTGCTCATGACCTTCCTGGCGGTGGTGACCGCCGGCACGGGCTTTGGCGGCCATGCGGCCTGGCGCTGGACCACCGGGGGCATCGGTCTGGCGATCTCCGGCGCGAGCCTCGCCGCGATGATCTGGCCGCCCCGCCTGACCGTCGCGCCGCAGGGGCTCTCGGAGCGCTGGGGCTGGCGGGAACGGCGCTGGAGCTGGGACGCTCTTTGCGACTTCCGACCCGTCCGCTACGGCGGGATCAGCTACGTGGGGTTCGACTACGTCCCCGGCGCCGGCCCCCGATCGAGCCTACGCCTGGCCCTGGCCCGGGCCACCGGCGCCGACGGCCTCCTCGGCGCGGACTCCACGCTCGGGTCGGAAGCCCTGGCCGACCTGCTGAACCGGTCGCGGGCGCGCTGGGCATCGGCCGAACCGCCGCGACGCGCCGCATCGCCGCCGCCGCCGGCCCGGGTGTCGGCCTGGACCTTCCTTGTGACGTTTTTCGGCGGCCGCATCGACCGCCGCGCCTACTGGGCGGCCACCGCCGCCATCGCCCTGGTCGGCGTCGTCGCCTGGACGGTCGCCCCTGCCCAGGGCCTGAGCTGGCCGGTGATCGGCTGGATGGTCGTCGCCCGCGGGCGCCTCAGGGACCTCGGCCGCTCGCCGTTATGGCTGCTTCTCGTCGGCCCCGGCTATGTCGGCGTGGTCATCGTCCAGGCCCTCCTGCAGGCCGTCGTATCGGACGATCGCGCCGACGCGGTTGTGGCCGGACTCGCCATCCTGGCGGCGACGGGCGCCGTGGGCGTCTGGCCCGGCGACCGGTCCGAAAACCGCTATGGACCGCCGCCCCGCGGCCTTGATCCCGCCGTGCCGGACGCCTTCACCTGACCGCCGGAGGGCGCCGCCGCGGGGGCGTCACGGGCCGCCCTCAGTCGGACCGCGCGAAGCCAGGCCGTCTCCTCGGGCGGCAGAACACCGCTGCGGAACAGGGCCTCGACCTGGACCTGGATGGCGCTCCAGGTGAGTGGTGAGTCCGGAGACGACAGCGCGACGACCACCGCGGCCAGGGCGCGGAGGGTGCGATCCTGGGGCAGGACGCGGGCCAGGCGCTGGAGGATATCCACGGATTCGCCCAGGCTGATGCGAGCGCCGACGGGATCGCCGCCAGCCTGCTGGACCGCGCTCACCTTGATCAGGGTTTCGGCCAGGCGGGCCTGGGCGGCGGCGTTGGCGGGCGCGCCCTCGACGATGCGCCGCGTCGCCGCCAGGCTCTGACGAAAGGCCGTCTCCGCGCCCGGCAGGTCGCCCTGGGCGGTGAGGGTCTCGCCTAGGACGTTCAGATCGAAGGCGATGAGGCTCTGAAGGTCGGTGTTGGCCGGATCGACAGTCTCCAGCCGCCGGGCCATCGACAGGCTCTCGTCGAGGGCCTGTCGGCCGGACGCAAAGTCGCCCTGGGCGGCGTAGACGTCGCCGGTCTTTTCCAGGGCGACGGCGAGGGCGTTCTGGCGGTTGCGGTCGCCCGGCGTCGCGGCGAGCTGGCGGCGGTTGTCCGCCACGGCCCGGGCGTAGGTGCGCAGGGCGGCGGCCAGATCGCCCTGCCGGGTGAGGACATCGCCCAGCGCCCCCAGCACGTCGTCGGTCTGCAGTCTGGCCTCGACGTCGCCGGGACTGGCGGCCGCCAGACGCCTTGAGACGGTCAGGCTTTCCTCCAGCGCCTGTCGGGCGGCGGGCAGATCGCCCTGGGCCGCCGCCGCGTCGCCCGACTCTTCCAGCGTGATCGCCAGCGCCCGCTGATGGGTCGGATTTGACGGATCGGCGGCGATGCGCCGCCGGACACTGGCGACCACGTCGTCATAGGCCCGGCGCGCGCCCGCCAGATCGCCTTCGCCGGTCAGGACGTCGCCGAGGGTCCCCAGGGCGGCGTCGGCCAGGATGTTCCAGCGCGTATCGGCCGGATCGGCCAGAGCCAGGTCCCGGTAGATCACCACCGCCGCCTCGTCGGCCGTCCGGGCGCCCGCGAAATCGCGCTGATCGGCCTGCAGTCCGCCAAGAATGGCCAGCGACCCGGCGGCGAGATCCTGCAGCCTGACGTCCGGCGTGGCTCCGGATCTCGCCCGCGTGTAGACGGCGGCGCCTTCCCGCAGCGCCTCGACCGCGCCGGTCCGGTCCCCCCGCTCAGCGAGACCGCGTCCGTTGAACAGCAGGGCGGTGGCCAGGTCCCGCACCGCCTGGCGGTCCGACGGCGCGATGGCGGCCAGTCGGCGGAAGGTCGCCAGAGCCGACTCATAGGCGGCGCCCGCGCCGGCCACGTCGCCGTCATCCCACAGACGGCCCGCCAGCGTCCGGACGGCCAGGGCGTGGTCGCGGTCGCCGGCGTCGAGGCGCGCCGCGGTCTGGAGCGCCCGCCGGGCGTCGGCCGGACGGCCAGCGTCCTCGTAGAGCCCGGTGAGGTCCAGCCAGTCGCCCACCTGCCCGGCATCCAGCCTGACCAGCCCCTCGTAGCGCTCGACAAGCTGATCGGTGGTGAGTTTGCCGCGCCGGCGCGCGTCGAGCGCCAGGATGGCGATCCGCCGGCCCTCCGCGGCGCTCTCGGTGGGCGAGGCCTTGCGCCGGGCCGCATCGTGCGCCGTCCGCAACGCATCCAGGCGGGCGAGCGCGCCCGCCTCGTCCCCGGCGGCGAACCGGGCCAGCAGGGCCGGGCCCTCGGGGGCGGCGACGATGGCCCCGGCGGCGTCGCGCAGGATGCGGCTCGCCTCGGCGTAACGGGTGTCGAGGGCGGCGAGATCGCGGCTGAACGCCGCCTCGGCCTCAGCCAGCTCCGGGTTCGGCCGGCCGACCGCGGCCGGCGGGCCGGCGAGCAGGGCGGCGATGCGGTCATGTTCGGCCAGGAGCGCTGGACCGACGGCGCCGGCGAAGGCCAGGGTGGTGGCGGCGGAGCCGTAGATCACCGCCTCGACCTGGGGCTGCGCCGGGGCGGTCCCGGCCGCCGCCGGTCCGGCCAGGGCCAGGGCCAGGGCGCCGAGCGCCGCGGTCATTGGCCGCCGCGTCCATCGAATCTGTGTGGGCCCCATAAGGCTGAGCTTAGGCCGGGCGGACGGGTTTGCCACCCCGGTGACTGGGCGATCACGGCGTTCCCCGCTATGACGCCGCAGGCCTGCCGCAGGGCCCAGCCGAAGGACCGCTGATGAAAGCCATCCAGGCCGACCGGATCGACAGCCTCGCCGACTACGCCGAGGTCGAGATCGCCACCCCCGAGCCCCGCGCCGGGCAGGTGCGGATCCGCGTCGCCGCGGCCGGTGTCGGCTATGTGGACGCCCTGATGGCCCTGGGCCGCTATCAGGTGAAGCCGCCGGTTCCACACATTCCCGGCGGCGAGATCAGCGGTGTCGTCGACGCGATCGGCGAGGGCGTGACGGATCTGGCCCCGGGCGACCGGGTGCTGGCCATGGCCGGCCGCGGCTTCGCCCAGTTCGCCCTGGCGCCGGCGGCCATGACCATCCGCCTGCCCGCGACCCTCGGTTTCGAACAGGGCGCCGCCCTGCCCCTGAACGCCCTGACCGCGCTGCACGGCCTGGCCGACCGGGCCGCCATCCGGCCGGGAGAAACCTTGCTGGTGCTGGGCGCCGCTGGGGGAGTCGGGGTGGCGGCGATCCAGGTCGGCCGCGCCCTGGGCGCGCGCGTCATCGCGGCGGCTTCCAGCGAGGAAAAGCGCGCCTTCGCTCTGGCCAGCGGCGCCGACGCCGCCATCGACACCGCGCCGGAGGGCTGGCGGGAGCGGCTGAAGACGCTCCTGGCGGGCGCGCGTCTCGACGTCGTCCTCGATCCGGTCTGCGGCCCCCTGTTCGAGCCGGCCTTCCGCTCCCTGAGCTGGGGCGGGCGGCATCTGGTGGTGGGTTTCGTCGGCGGACCGATCCCCGCCCTGGGCGCCAACCTGACCCTGATGAAGGGCGCCTCGCTCACCGGCGTCGACGTGCGCCAGTTCCTGCTTTTCGAGGCCCCGCGCGCCCGAGCCCACCTGGAAACCCTGGCCGACTGGGCCGCGGCGGGGCGCCTGAGCCCGCCGGTCGGCCAGACGTTCGACTGGGCCGACTATGGTGACGCCCTGAACTTCGCCCTCGGCGGTCAGGGGCTGGGCAAGACGGTGCTGAGGGTCGATGGCGGTCTCTGAACTGATCATCACCGCCGACGACTTCGGCGCCGACATCGCGGTCAACGAGGCGATCGACCTGGCCCATCGCCAGGGGGTGCTCACCGCCGCCAGCCTGATGGTCGGCGCGCCCGCTGTCGCCGATGCGGTAGCCCGCGCCCGCGCCCTGCCGTCGCTGCGGGTGGGTCTGCATCTGGTGCTGGTCGAGGGCCGCCCGACCCTGCCCGTCGATCGGTTCTCGCATCTGGTGGACGCCGACGGCGGGTTTCGCACAGACATGGCCGCCGCCGGGGCGACGATGTTTTTTCACCCGGCGGCCCGCCGCCAGCTGGAAGCCGAGATCACCGCCCAGTTCGCCGCCTTCGCCGCCACGGGCCTGCCGCTCGACCACGTCAACACCCACAAGCACTTCCACATGCATCCCACCATTGCCGGCCTGATCCTGAAGATCGGAGCCCGCCATGGCCTCGGGTCGGTGCGGGTGCCGCTGGAGCCGGCGGCGACCCTCAACGCCGTCGAGCCACGCGGCGGGGCAGCCACGATCACGCCGTTCGGCCTGATGGCCGCGGCCCTAAGACAGCGGGTCCGGCGGGCAGGGTTCAGCACCCCGGATCAGGTGTTCGGGCTGCGCTGGAGCGGCGCGATGACCACGCCGCGCCTGCGCGGCCTCATCGACCATCTGCCGCCGGGCCTGACCGAGATCTATCTGCACCCAGCCACCCTCGGCGGCTATCCGGGGGCGGCGCCGGGCTATCTCTACGCCGAGGAACTGGCGGCGCTGCTTGCGCCGGAGGTTGTCGAGGCCGTCGGCCGGGCGGGCGCGCGCACGGGCGGTTTCGCCGATTTCCGCAAGGGCGCGGCATGAAGCTCGGAGGCGTGCTGGCCATCCTCTTCGGGCTGGCGGTGGCGACCGCCGTCGTGGCCTGGATCGGCTTCGGGGCCGTCTTCGCAGCCCTCTCCAGGCTGGGCCCGCGCGGCCTGGCCACACTGTGCGTCTATTCGGCCCTGCCCTTCGTCCTGCTCGGAACCGCATGGTTCCTGCTGGCGCGCGACGAGCCGCCGGGACGCTGGCCGGTGTTCATCTGGTCTCGCGTCGTGCGCGACTCGGCAGGCGAACTGCTGCCCTTCTCCCACCTCGGCGGCTTCCTCGTCGGGGCCCGCGCCGCCATCGAGCGCGGCGTCGCGCCGGTGACGGCCTTTTCCACAACGGTGGTCGACGTCACGACCGAACTGATCGCCCAGCTCGGTTTCACCGGCCTGGGCCTCGGCCTTCTGGCCATGCGGCTGGGCGCCCATTCGGAACACAACGCCCTGCTCGGCGCGGCGGCGATCGGCCTGTTGCTCACCGCGCTGGGCGCGGTGGCCTTCATCGCCCTGCAGCGCCGCGGCGGCGGCTTGATCGAGCGGATGATCGCCCGCTTCCTGCCCGGCGCGGCGGCCGGCACCGCCCTCGTGATCGAGGCCATCGACCTCATCTATCACCGGCCGGTCAGGATCGCCGCAGCGGTCCTCGTCCATCTGGCCGCCTGGGTGGCCAGCGCCGCGGGCATCTGGCTGGCCCTGCGCATGGCCGGCGTCACCATCGACCTGGTGGCGATCCTGGCCATCGAGAGCCTGGTGGGCGCCGTGCGCAGCGCGGTGTTCTTCGTGCCCATGGGGATAGGCGTTCAGGAAGCTTCCTACGCCGTGCTCGGCAGCCTTTTCGGCCTCAGCCCGGAACTCTTCCTGGCGGTGTCGCTGCTGAAGCGGGCGCGGGATCTGGCCGTCGGCGTGCCGGCGCTGCTGATCTGGCAGGGCTTCGAGGGCGTTCGTCTGGTCAGGCGAGACGCCGACTAGGGCAGCTCGGCGGTCTTGGGGGCGTCCTGCGGCGCCGGGGGTGGCGCGACCGGCGCGGCCGTGGAGGGCGCGACATCCGTCGCCGGGACCGCCGGATCCGTCGCCGGTGGCGCCGGAGTCTGCGACGGTGTCACAGGGATCGGGGCGGCGCCGGCGTCAGGGGGCGAAGCGGGGGGTGTCAGGGCCGGCGGCGCGTCGTCGATCTCGGGCAGCGGCGGCAGAGCCTGGGGGCCGTGGATCTGCGCCTCGCGCGACTGCAGATAGCTGGAGCGCAGGGTGGCGTAGGGGTCGGCCGCCCCTTCAAGCAGGGCGTCGAGGTCCTTGCCGACGTCGGAGCGCTCGTTCAGCCCGCCGATCACCACCAGGGTGACGTCGACCTCGGTGCGATAGGGATAGTTCACCGACTGCACCGGCAGGGTGGCGTCGTCCACCAGCATGCCGAACAGGTCGCGTACGCTGGAGGGTCCGAACACAGGCAGGATCAGGTAGGGTCCCGAATGCACCCCCCATCGGCCGAGGGTGTCGCCAAAGCCGTTGACGTGCATCGGATCGCCCAGCCCCTTGGCCACGTCGATCGCGCCAAGGCCGCCGATGGTCGTGTTGACGAGCAGCCGGAAGGCCGAGCGCACGGCCGGCCCGGGCCGCGCCTGCAGCAGGTCGTTGACGATCACCACCGGCTCGTTGAGGTTGACCAGGAAGTTCTTCACCGCCCGGCCGATCGGGCCTGGCGTCAGGCCGCTGGTCAGACGCGACAGGGGCCCGATCACCGCCCGGTCCAGCGTCTGGTTGATGGCGAACATGCGCCGGTTGGCGCGCTCCCAGGGGTCGCCCGGGGTGTGCGCCCCCCCCGATCCGGCGGTCATCGTCCACCCGGCCGCGGGCGCGGCCAGGACGATCAGCAGCACGAGGGGAATCAGCGAGCGGCGCACCACGGCCTCCGGTTTAAAGGTCCATAGTCCGGCGCGGCGAGGTTGTTCAACGGAAAGCTTCCCCTCGCCCTTTCGGCGGCGTCAGGCAGGCGACGCTGGCGCCGGCGGCGGCGATTGCCTAAATGCCGCATCCCGACACCTCTGGACGGCTTGGAGAGCCCTTGGACGCACCGGCCGCCCCCCCTTCCGCCAGATCGCCGCTGGCGGCTCGACTGGTCGGCCTCTGCGCCGATCACGCCCGCCTGACCGTGGCCCTGGGCCTGGCCCTGGCCGTGCTGGCGGGCCTGTTCGCCGCCACCCACTTCTCGTTGACCAGCGACACCGACCAGCTGATCTCGTGGAAACTGCCCTGGCGTCAGCACGAAGCGACCTTCAACCGCCTCTTCCAGCCCGAGGGCGACCAGATCATCACGGTGGTGGACGGCGCGACGCCGGAGCTGGCCGAACAGGCTGCGGCGGCGCTGACGGCGCGGCTGGAGGGCCGGCCGGACCTCTTCCGCTTTGTCAGCCGGCCCGACGCCGGTCCCTATTTCGCCCGTGAGGGCCTGCTGTTCCAGGATGTCGGCGAGGTGCGCGCGCAGATGGCGCAACTGGTCCAGGCCCAGCCGTTCCTGGGCCCCCTCGCCGCCGACCCCAGCCTCAGGGGGCTGGCCGGCACGCTCTCCACCACCCTCCAGGGCGTCGCCTCGAATCAGGCGAAGCTCGCCGATCTCAACCGTCCGATCAGCGCCCTGGGGACGGCGCTGGACGACCTTCGCGCCGGCAGGCCGACCACCTTTTCCTGGCGGACGATGATCTCCGGCAAGGCGGCCGACCGCCGCGAGCTGCGCCGCATCGTCCTGGCCAGTCCGGTCCTCGATTTCGGCCAGCTGCAGTCGGCGGCCGATCCCAGCGCGTTCATCCGCCGCGCCGCCGCCGAGGGGCATTTCGACCCCGCCCATGGCGTGCGCGTGCGTCTCACCGGCCCGGCGCCGCTTCAGGACGAGGAATTCGCCACCCTGGCAGACCGCGCCGCCCTGATCGGCGCCCTCGCCGGCGGGGCGATCCTGATCATGCTGTGGATGGCTGTGCGCTCGCCGCGCCTGATCCTGGCGATCGTGGTGACCACCCTGATCGGCCTGGTCTCGGCCGCCGCCCTTGGCCTGGCGATCTTCCACCGGTTCAACGTCATTTCGGTGGCCTTCATCCCCCTGTTCGTCGGCCTGGGCATCGACTTCGGCATCCAGTTCAGCGTGCGGTTCCGCAGCGAACTGGGCGAAGGTCTGGCGCTGCGTGAGGCCCTCGTCGCCTCAGGGCGCGGCATGGGCCGCCCCCTGACCCTGGCCGCCACCGCCATCGCCGTCGGGTTCCTGGCCTTCGCCCCCACGGCCTATGTGGGCGTCTCGCAGCTTGGGGTGATCGCTGGCCTGGGCATGTTCATCGCGCTCGGCCTCAACCTGTCGGTCCTGCCGGCGCTGATCCGCGTGCTCGGCGCCCCGACCGGCCCGGCGCCGAACGAGGGCGGCATGCTCGAGCGCCTCGACGCGGCGATCCTCGGCCACCGGCGGCTGGTCCTCGGAACCGCCCTCGTCGTCGCCCTGGCCTGCGCCGCCTCCCTGCCGTGGCTGCGCTTCGACTTCAACACCCTGCACCTGAAGAGCGCCAAGGTGGAATCGGTGGCCACCCTGCTGGAGATGATGGCCGATCCGGACCAGTCGCCCAACACCGTCGAGATCGTCGCCCCGTCGCTGGACGCGGCTGACGCCCTGGCCCGCCGGCTTGAACGCCTGCCGCAGGTGTCGGAGGCACGCACCCTGTCGAGCTTCATTCCCGCCGATCAGGCGCCCAAGCTGGCCTCGGTCGCCGACGCCGCGGCCCTGCTGGACCTGACCCTCGATCCGCTGGTCATCGCCCCAGCGCCGAGCGACGGCGAGACGGTCGCCGCGCTTCGCCAGGCTGCCGCTGACCTGCGCGCCGCCGCCGCGGTGTCGCCGAAGGCCGACGGAGCGGCCGCCGTGCATCTGGCCGGCGACCTCGACTGGCTGGCCGCGGCGCCGGCGGCCGACCGCGGCCGCGCCGACGCGGCGC
>CAIXWN010000119.1 GCA_903923135.1 uncultured Caulobacteraceae bacterium
CCTGGCGCACATAATCGCCGTCCTTGAACCCGACGCTGACCAGATAGCCGGTCACCCGCGGCCTCACGTCCACCGAGTCCATCGCCACGAACTGGCCGACATAATCGTCCCAGTCGATGACGTTCATCCTCAGAGGCGTTGCGACCGTCACCAGCGCCGGCGGCGGGGTCGGCGGCGCTTTCGGCGCGCAGCCCAGCAGGGCGGCGCCGAGGAACAGCAGGCCACACAGCGCGGGCGGTACGGAGAAGGGCGGTCTGCGCATGGACGCGTCTCGAAAGTCGACAGAAGTCGGCGAACAGGATCAGGGAGCGATCACCCCCACCCGGGCGCGGCGCAAGTCTCCCCCCGCCGGACCCGGCCGCCTTAGACTACAAGCCGGGTTTGGCGGCAATGCCGTCGTCCCTACAACATCCCCGCCGGGCGCCGCAGGGGCCCTGTTCACTCCGCCGCCGCCATGCTTGGGTTCGTTCCGTCAGCCAGAGCCCCGGGAGCCTCTCCATGCCGATCGATTCGAAAGCCCGTCGCCGGGCGGGCCTCGCGGCCGTGGTGGCGTTGGCGTTGGCGGCGCCCGTGGTGACGACGGCCGCCGCGGCCTCGCGGCCGCCGGGCCTGGAGGCGCTGCTGGGCTATCCCTTCGAGACCGGTCTGGTCGCCGCTCCGGGCGGCGGCGCGGTGGCCTGGGTGGAGATGGTGCGCGGCGTGCGCAATGTCTGGGTCGCCCGGGCGCCGGACTTCACCCCGCGTCGGGTGACGGCCAACACCGCCGACGACGGCCAGGAGCTCACCCAGCTGACCTTCTCGCCCGACGGGACGATGCTGGTCTGGGCGCGCGGCGGAGATCACGACGCCAACTGGCCGGCCGAGGGTGGCCTGGCGCCGGACCCGGCGTCGGACCCGCAGCAGCCTCTGGTCACGCTCTGGTCGGCCCCGGTGGCGGGGGGGGCGCCGGTGAAGGTGGCCGAGGGCGACGCCCCGGCGATTTCCGCCTCCGGTGTTCTGGCCTTCATCCGCGACCGGCAGGTGTGGACCGCGCCGCTGGATGGCAAGGGCAAGGCCGAGCGGCTGTTCTTCGACCGGGGAAAGGACGCCGAACTGAGCTGGTCGCCGGGCGGGGATCGCCTGGCGTTCGTCTCCCGCCGGGACGATCACGCCTTCATCGGCGTGTTCAGCGGCACGGACCGTCCGCTGACCTATCTGGCCCCATCCACGGGCCGGGACGACTCGCCTCGCTGGTCGCTCGACGGCCGGAAAATCGCCTTCACCCGCCGTCCCGGCGAGGGCGGCCCGCCGCCGTCGATGCTTCAGGCACGCCCGGAGCCCTGGTCGATCTGGGTGGCCGACGCCGACGGCGCGGCGGCGCACCGCGCCTGGGCCTCGCCGCGCACGATCGACGGCTCCTACCCCGAGGTGGAGGGCGAGGCCAATCTCACCTGGGCCGCGGGCGACCGCCTGGTGTTCCTGGCCGAGACCGACAACTGGCAGCACCTCTATTCGGTCCCGGCCGGGGGCGGCGAGGCCCTGCTGCTGACGCCCGGGGCGTTCATGGTCGAGCATGTGGCCAGGAGCCTGGACGGCCGGTCCATGCTGTTCGACGCCAACACCGGCGCCGATGCGAACGACGGCGAACGGCGCCACCTGTTCCGCGTCGCCGCGGACCGGCCAGGCCCGACGGCCCTCACCGCGGGCGAGTCGCTGGACTGGACGCCGGTCGCCGCGACCCAGTCGCGCCTGGCCTATGTCACCGCGGGGCCCAAGGCGCCGCCGTCCGTGGCCGTCATCGCCATGGACGGATCGGCCGGACGGGCGCTCGCCACCGGTTCGACGCCGGACTTCCCGGCCGCGGGCCTGGTCACGCCGCGGCCGGTGACGTTCACCGCCGCCGATGGCCTGGTCATCCATGGCGACCTGTTCGACGCCGCCGCCGCGCCGGCGGGCGCGCCGAAGCCGGCCGTGATCTTCGTCCACGGCGGGCCCCGCCGGCAGATGCTGCTCGGCTGGCACTACATGGACTACTACACCCACGCCTATGCGGTGAATCAGTACCTGGCGACGCACGGCTATGTGGTGCTCAGCGTCAACTACCGCCTCGGCATAGGCTATGGCCGGGCCTTCAACCACGCCCCGGCCTCCGGCTTCCGCGGCGCCGCCGAATACGGCGACGTGCTCGCCGGCGGGCGGTTCCTGCAGGCCCTCGCCGGGGTCGATCCGCGCCGCATCGGCATCTGGGGCGGATCCTACGGCGGCTACCTGACCGCCATGGCCCTGGCCCGCAATTCGGATCTGTTCAGGGCAGGCGTCGACCTGCACGGCGTCCACGACTGGTCCGCTACCCTTGGCCGGGAGCTGCCGCCTCCGCCGGTGGGCTTCGAGAAGGGCGACCGCGACGCGGCCATGGCCACCGCCTTCCGGTCCTCGCCCGTGGCGGACCTGTCGCGCTGGACCTCGCCGGTGCTGCTCATCCAGGGCGATGACGACCGCAACGTCGCCTTTCACGAGACCGTGGACCTGGCCCGCCGCCTCGAGGCCCAGGGCGCGCCGTTCGAGGAGCTGGTGCTGCCCAACGAGATCCACGGCTTCCTGCGCTACGGCTCATGGCTGGCCGCCGACACGGCGACGGTGTCGTTCCTGGGCCGCCGGCTGGGCGCCGACGGGTCGGGAAAACCCTGACAGGAACCGTGTTTTTTTGACCTGGATCAAAGCGTGCGCGGCGGGCTCTGGCACTGTGATCAGGCATCGCAACCGATCCTCCAGCCCCCCCGGGAAAGGCCGATGCCGTGAACGCCCCGGGCTCAAAAGGTCCGGGGCGTTTCGTCATTTCCGTGTACGGGTCGGGACCGCCGGGCCGCTCACCAGGCCGGCGTCGTCGTCGGGCCGCGGGACGGATAGACGAAGCTTCCCGCCAGGCTGCCGTCGCGCAGATAGATCTTCAGTTCCGCCGTGCGGCCCTCGTCGGCGAAGCGGGCCGCCAGGGCGCGCGCCGCGGTCTCGGCCTTGCCGCCGGCGCGAAAGATCAGGTCTTCGGTCAGGCCGGGGGCCTGCACAGTCCATTCGTCGCCCAGCGGGGCGACACGAATCGGGAGGGCCATGGCCGTCTCCTGCAATCTGGGGTCTGGGCGAAATGCGGAAACCCTCGACCGGGTTCCCTCGACGGCGGATCGACGCCGGCCCCCGCCGGGCGGCGTCGCGGGCGGGCGGTCAGGCCCGCATTCGGCCTTTGATCGGGTGACATCGCGCCATGGCGAACCCCTGCTGAATCCGTTTTCGCAGGCCGGAATCTAGAGTCGCCCACCGGCCCGCGCCAGCCAGAAGTCCTCAAGCCGACATCAGTTTTTCAGCGACCGCGGGGGCGGGCCCCGCGGCGTCTTGGGCCGGGACGCAATACCGGCTAGAAGGTCGGCAAAAGACCAACCCTGCCGGAGGACACCCCCGAAATGAGCGAGCTGAAGTTCCTGATCAACGGTCGTCTGGAAGACGGCGACCTGACGATGCGGGTCATCAATCCGGCCACCGGCGCGGAGGAGTTCGACTGCCCGCGCGCCTCCATGGCCCAGCTGGACCGCGCCGTGGCCGCCGCCAAGGCCGCCTTCCCGGCCTGGAGCCGCACGCCGATCACCGAGCGCAAGGCGGTTCTGCTCAAGATCGCCGACATCCTCGAGGCCAACGCTGCCGAGCTGGCGCGCATGCTGACCCAGGAACAGGGCAAGCCGATCGGCGACGCCACCGGCGAGGTTTACGGCGCGGCGGCCTTCTTCCGCTATTTCACCAGCCTCGATCTGCCGGTGAAGGTGCTCGACGACAGCGCCGGGCAGCGGATCGAGGCCCACCGGCGGCCCCTGGGCGTGGTCGGGGCGATCATCCCCTGGAACTTCCCCCTCATCCTGATGGCCTTCAAGGTCCCCGCCGGCCTGCTGGCGGGCAACACCATGGTCGTCAAGCCGGCCGCCACCACGCCCCGCGCCACGGTGCGGCTGTTCGAGCTGATCAAGGACGTGGTTCCCGCCGGCGTGCTCAATGTGATCGCCGACGCCAACGACCTCGGCGGCGCCATCACCAGCCACCCGGACATCCGCAAGGTGTCGTTCACCGGCTCCACCGCCACCGGCCGCAAGGTCATGGCCGGCGCCGCCGAGATGCTCAAGCGCATCACCCTGGAGCTGGGCGGCAACGACGCCGGCATCGTCCTGGAAGGCTCCGATCCCAAGGCCGTCGCGCCGAAGATCTTCGGCGCCGCCTTCCAGAACAGCGGCCAGGTCTGCATCGCCATGAAGCGGGTCTATGTCCACGAGTCGATCTACGACGCCATGTGCCTGGAGCTGGCCGCCCTGGCCAACGCCGCGGTGATCGGCGACGGCCTGGAGCAGGGCACGCAGTTCGGGCCGCTGCAGAACAGGATGCAGTACGACCGGGTGCTGGAGCTGATCGAGGACAGCCGCGCCCACGGCAACATCATCGCCGGCGGCGAGACGCCCGACCGCCCGGGCTATTTCATCCGGCCGACCATCGTGCGCGACATCACCGACGGCACGCGCCTGGTGGACGAGGAGCAGTTCGGACCGGTTCTGCCGGTGATCTCCTACGCCGATCCCGAGGACGCCCTGACCCGGGCCAACGCCAGCCCCTGGGGCCTCGGCGGCTCGATCTGGTCCGCCGATCTGGACAAGGCCTACGACCTGGCCAGCCGCATGGAGTCCGGCACGGTGTGGATCAACAAGCATGCCGACCTCAACCCCGCCGTTCCCTTCGGCGGGGCCAAGCAGTCCGGCCTCGGCGTCGAACTGGGCGAGGAAGGCCTGCACGAGTTCACCCAGCTCCAGATCATCAACATGGCGCGATAGGCGCCACACGATCCGGCCGCCCCGCGCGGGGCGGCCGGCGACGACCGGGGAGGGCGACCACCAGCAGGGTTCCCGGAGAAACCACCATGACCAAGACCGTCACCGTCTTTGGCGCCACCGGCACGGCCGGCGCGGCCTGCGTCGACGAGCTGATCCGCCAGCAGACCTTCGATGTGCGGGTCCTGGTCCGCAAGGGCGGGCAACAGGAGAAGGCCTCCTCGGGCGTGGTCCGGGGCGAGTACGAGAAGCAGCGTCTCTATGACCGATGGCGCGCCGGCGGGGTGGGGATCCTCACCGCCGACGTCACCGACCACGCCGAGCTGATCCCGGCCCTGCGCGGCACCGACTATCTGGTCTCCTGCGTGCCCTATTCGGCGACGGAGTCGCAATATCCGCTGATCTGGGCCGCCCGCGAGGCCGGGGTCGAGCGCTTCGTCCCGTCTGAATTCGGCTACATCTATGAGTGGGAACAGTTCTGGCCCACCGACACCGCCCACCGCCGGATGGCGCGCCAGAAGGCGTTCATCCGCCGGGTCATCGAACTGGCCGGGCTGGACTACACCATCATCCCGGCGGGCCTCTGGCCGGAATACTACATGGTCGAGCCGGTGGTCGTGCCGGGCGACGGGACCCGGAAATACGCGTGGTCGACGGGGACCGACGTCGGGCGGATCATCCCGCATGTCCTGGCCCATCCGGCCTCGCGCAACGCCGTCTGCCCGGTGGCGGCGACGGCCTACTGTTCCTGGAACGACCTGCTCGCCGTTCGCGAGGGCCTGCTCGGGCGCAAGGTCGAGCGGGTCTATCTCGACGTCGACCAGCTTCGGGCGTCCTACGCCCAGACGCCCGAGGGCCCCGGCCAGACCCTGCTGGGAATCGCCGTCGCCGGGGCGGAATCCCCGGAAGGCATGCCGCTGTGGGCGAACTGGAACGGCGCCTTCCTGCCCGGGTTCAGGGGCACGCCGCTCGACGAACTCTTCCCGCGGGTGATCGAGCCCTTCGTCGCGGCCACCCTCGCGGCGATGACCGCGGCGGGAGCCTGAGCGAGGTCAGAGCGCTCTCCGACCCGACAGACTCATCGGGTCGGAGATCATTGGCCCTGGAGTCAAAAGCCTAGAGCCTGGCGGTGTCGACCAGCAGGCTGCCGCCCTTGATCGACAGCAGTTCGTTGCAGCCGTCCTCGATCAGCGAGGCGCGCGCGTCGCGCAGCAGTTTCTCCAGCGGATAGGCCTTGGTCATGCCGTTGCCGCCGAACATCTGCAGGGCGTCGCTGGCGACGTCGAAGGCGGTCTGGGTGCAGGTCACCTTCGAGGCGATGGACGCGTGCAGGGCCCGCATGCCCGACAGGGCGTTGAACCGCGCCACCCGGCGGGCCAGGGCCCGCGCGGCCTCGGTCCGGCGCATCATGTGGAACAGGCGGTAGCGCACGTTCTGGTGATGGATGATCGGCACGCCGCCCTGCTTGCGTTCGTGGGCATAGGCCAGGGCGTGTTCATAGGCGGCGCGGGCCACCCCGACGAACAGGGTGCCCATGCCGGCGTTGGCCTCGCACAGGATATCGTGGACGGCGTCGGCGTACTGGTCCGGACCAGCGGCGATGAAGCGGACCGGAACCTCGACATTGTCGAAGAAGATCTCGCCCTGGGGCACGGCGCGCTGGCCCATCTTGTCCAGGGGCTTGCCCCGCGTCACGCCCGGCTGGTTGAGCGAGACATAGATGTTGATGCCCTCGCGGCCCTGTCCGCGGTCGAAGGTGGTGAACAGCGAGCAGAAGTCGGCGGTCACCCCGTTCGACACCCAGGCCGATTTCTGGCCGTTGAGCACCACCTTGTCGCCCTTGAGCGTGGCCATCATCGACGGGCGGCTGTAGTCGCCCTGCGGGTAGGCGGCGGCGCGTTCCCAGTCCAGCATGTCCGAGCCGGCCACCGGCTCGGTGATGCCCCAGCTGCCCAGCAGGGTGTCGGGGAAGGCCTCCAGCAGATCCTGCCGTCCCCAGCGCATGGCCATGGTGGTCGGCAGGCCGCCGCCGCCCAGGGCGATGGCCAGGCCGGAGTCGCCCCAGCCCAGCTCCTCGGAGATCATCGACTGCAGGTCGACCATGGCGGCGGGCGACAGATCGGCCTCGGCCAGGGCGCCGAGCCCCAGGGCCTTGTGACGCTGGATCACGCTCCAGTAGGCCGAGCCCTTGGCGATCATCTCTTCGGGCGTCAGCCGGTCCAGCGCCGCGCCTTCCGGCCGCAGCACATCCCGCGCGAAGCGCCGGACAAGGTCGAGCGTCTCCTGCTGCAGGCCCTCAAGGGGTTCCTCGAATCCGGTCGGCGGCAGGTCGACGTGCAACGGTCGCGGCGGCAGGCCCGCGGTGACCGGAAAGAAGGGCGGGGTGTCCGCGGCGAAGCCATCCATGCTCGTTACCTCCGGGGGGTTCCTCCTGACGCCCCGTTCTGCGACGGGATCGCCAGCGTGTGACAGAACCCCCAACGGACCACGTTGGCGGGGAATTGCATTGATCTGCATCACTGGAGGAGAGATCGGGGCCGGCCCGCCGCCTTGACCTAGGTCAGTTGCTATCCCCTGCGCGCCAGGGCCAGCCGGGCGCCGAAGGCGATGAACACGCATCCGGTCAGGCGGTCCATGACGGTCACCACCCCCGGGCGGGCCATGAAGCGCCCCACCGGGACCGTGGCGGCGATCAGCACGGCGAACCAGGCCAGGCCCATCACCACATGGATGCAGGCCAGCATGAAGGTGTAGGCGGCCATGTTCAGGCCCGGCGGGGTGAACTGCGGCAGGAAGCTCACATAGAACACCCCGACCTTCGGGTTGAGCAGGTTGGTCGCCAGCCCCCGGCGCAGAGGATCCAGACCGCCCCGCCGCCTCGCCGTCACGCCGCCGGCGAGGTCGAGCCTGCGTCTCGGTTTCCACACCAGCCGGGCGCCCAGCCAGAGCAGATAGGCCGCCCCGGCCCACTTCAGCACGCTGAACGCCACTGGCGAGGCGGTGATCAGGGCGCCCAGGCCCAGGGCCACGGCCGCGCCCCAGATCAGGCAGCCAAGGCCGATGCCGATGGCGGCCAGCGCCGCCGGGCGGCGACCTTCCACCGTGGCGGCCCGCAGCACCATGGCCGTATCCACGCCGGGCGTCAGGGTCAGCAGGCCGGCGGCGGCCATGAAGGCGATCAGCGACTGGGCGACGGTCATGGCCGGATGCTACCGGTCGGCGACAGACCGCGCCACCGCCGCCGATTGACGAGCGCGGCGGAAACCGCACAAAGCTGCGTAAAGACGGCCCCGACGGCCACTTCGGAGAGAAACACCCCCCATGACGACGAGACACCTGGTCGATCCGGCGCTGGAAAGCTTCCTCGAGGCGCCGTCCCTGGACATCACCCCCGAGAGCCTGCCGGCCGTGCGCGAGGGGATCAAGATGCTCTACGCCGCCACCCTGTGCGAGGCTGATCCCGAGGTGACCATCGCCGAGCACCGCATTCCCGGCCCCCCCGGCGCGCCCGAGGTGACGGTCTTTGTCTACACCCCCCGCGGGCCGGCCAGGGTCAGGCCGGCCCTGTTCCACATCCATGGCGGCGGTTTCATCCTGGGCGATGTGGCCATGATGACGCCGCTCAGCCAGGCCCGCGCCCGGACGCTCGACTGCGTGGTGGTCAGCGTCGACTATCGCCTCGCGCCCGAGACGCCCTATCCCGGGCCGGTTGAGGACTGCTACGCCGGCCTCAAATGGCTGGCCGACAACGCCGCCGCCCTGGGCGTCGATCCGGCGCGGATCGTCGTCGGCGGCGAGAGCGCCGGCGGCGGCCTGGCCGCGGCGCTGTGCCTGCTGGCCCGCGAACGCGGCGGCCCCAAGGTCGCCCTGCAGTTCCTGGTCTATCCCATGCTCGACCATCGCACCGCGACGCCGGCCGACATCTACGCCAACCGCCACTCGGGCGAGTTCGCCTGGACGCACGGGGCCAACCGGTTCGGCTGGAGCGCCATGCTGGGCGACATCGATCCGGCCGGCGACGTGCCGGCCACCTGCTCCCCGGCCCGGGCGGCCAGCCTGGCGGGCCTGCCGCCGGCCTTCATCGCCGTGGGCGCGCTGGACCTCTTCGTCGACGAGGACATCGACTACGCCGCCCGCCTCGGCCGCGACGGGGTTCCCGTCGAGCTGCATGTCTATCCCGGCGCCTTCCACGCCTTCGACCTGGTGGCCGGCGCGCCGGTGGCCGTGCAGTTCCAGGAGGACTGCGCCCGGGCGCTGAGGAAGGCGTTCGGCGGTTGAGTCGCGACCTGGCGGTCAAAGTCGCACGTTTGAGCGCCAGGCGAACGGCAGGTTTCGGACACGCCGCCAACGCATGTTTACGTCCCGAAGCAGAAGTAGGCCGGGCTCACCTGTACGGCCCGATTTGTGGGAGCGCGGTGTGAGCTTTGACTACTATGTGGCGGTAGTGCAGGACAAATGGCCAACAGCGGCGGCGGTCCAACGCGCGTTCGAAAACCTTGGATATCCACTGGCTCTTGTTTCGTTGCCCCGACCAACCGCTTTCGATATCGAGCGGTACGTACAGTATCCCGGTAATTTTTGAAGATCGGCACGTTGAGATAGAGGCGGAAATCGAGATAGCTACCAATATAGATGACCAGGACTCCTTAATCGGTTACATTGCTGCTTGTGTGGCTCCGAATTACAAGATCAGAGATGGGGATTATTTTCTTACAGTCACGTTTCGTGCTGACGATGATCAAACAAGGGCAGGTCTTTTTCTTGCGGCAACGATTATTCTAAGAGTCCGTTTGGAAACTCACGGGTGAGCGTTTCTGCGTAGAAGATTGCCGCCCATGGCTACG